>JAIUMN010000019.1 GCA_022565555.1 Candidatus Altimarinota bacterium | reverse complement strand
TGCATATACTGGATTACTGAGATTTTCCAGTTGTTCATCTGTTCCTCCAAGTTGCACAAAGAGGTCAAAGAGTTGGTCAATAACCCAATCAGGACGGGCACTCGCTTTATCCATTTTATTAAGTACGACGATAGGATGAAGTCCAAGCTCAAGAGATTTCTTGAGTACAAATTTTGTTTGAGGCATTGGTCCTTCATACGCATCAACAACGAGACATACAGAGTCAACTGTTCGAAGTACTCGTTCAACTTCTGAACCAAAGTCCGCATGTCACGGAGTATCTACGATATTAATCTTATTTCCTTTGTATCTGATAGAAGTATTTTTTGAATAGATAGTGATACCTCGCTCTTGTTCCTGAGCGTTTGAATCCATAACCCTCTCTGATATACCTACTCGCTCATCAAAACCATCTCATGCTTTGAGAAGTTCATCTACGAGTGTTGTTTTTCCATGATCTACGTGCGCAATAATTGCGATATTTCTAAATGACATAATATTTTTAATAACTGACCTGCAACTTAATTATAAATAAAGCGACAAGCTAAAATAAAATTTCTCCTACTTAGTAGGATAAAATCGCCAGCATTATAGAAATAAAAACTAAAAATGCAAATAAAAGATTTGCAAAAGTTGATTTTTTAAATATTTTATTCTTAATATATATTATATCATATAAAGTATGAATAATTGAAGGTGAGATGTAGTAGATTTATCAGAATTTCGTAATGAATCTACTAAGCAAGCAATTGATGCAGACAGTAGAATAGCTCTGGATTTATCTATAGAAATAGCATGATTAATTGATGTCATTAAAGCTAAATTAATAGAATGAGAAAATAGTATACGTGATTGACAGCAATTAAAGGCATTAATAGAGTCTGTAAGAAGTCAGGTATTTGGAAGTACCCGAGAGAATAGTGATGGACTAATTGATGCTATGCAGTGGATAGAAATTAGAAAAAAATTAGATAAAATTACGTTATCTGATCCCGAAATAAATAGGAGTGATGTATTATAGTATAAGCATACTAGTAACTTAGTAATCAGAATAAAATACACTAAAAAAGATATAAAAATTTTTATATCTTTTTTAGTGTATTAGAGAGTAGGATATACTATCCGTGAAACTCAGGATCGTAAGACTTTACAAATGGAAGAAGTGCCATCATACGTGCCCTCTTTATTGCTTGAGAGAGTTTCTTTTGATTTTTCAGACATACTCCAGAGTAATATCTTGGAACTATTTTTCCAAACTTTGTAAGGTATTTACTGAGAAGTTCAGTATTTTTGTAGTCGATAGTGATTCCATCGAGAGGACATGCTTTTTTTTCTGCTGCCATGGTTTTTTTAAAGTTAAATATTAGTTGTAATGATATATTAGAACATATCATCGTTATCGAGATCACTGAAATCATCTGATGCTCCAGCATCTTCAAAATCTGATTTTTTATTAAGAAATATCATATTTCCAATAACTATTTCTGTTTTATAAAATTTATCTCCCCCATCTTTTTCAATAACTCGAGTCTTGAGTCTTCCTTCTATATAGATAAGCTTTCCTTTTGTTACGAACTGCTCTGCTTTCTCAGCAAGTGGACCCCAGGCCACACAGTTATGAAATTCTACTTCTGACTTATTTTGTCCATCGAGAGTCTTGTAGTATCTATTAGTTGCAAGTGAAAACATTGCTATCTTTTTTCCTCATTCAGTTTCTTTTACGAGCGCGTCACGAGTAACATTTCCAATGAGGATAACTTTGTTTACAGTTCTCATAGTGTTAAGTATAGTAATTAAGCTTCAAGATTCACAAACATATATCTCCAGATAGTCTTGTCGAGATTAAAAAGTTTTGAGATATCTTTAATCTTTGTTCCATCAAGCTCAAGGGTGTAGAGAATATAGTATCCTTTTGACGATCCTTTTACTTTATAGGCGAGTTTTTTCTCTCCCCAAACATCTTCTTTTTCTACTGTTGCCCCAGCTTCACTGAGAGCTGTTTTGACTGCTTCTACGCTGCTATCAAGTTGTTCTTGACCAGCTTGCGGGTTCAGCATCATCATAAGTTCGTATTGTGCCATAATCCTATGGGTTACATCTTTAGATCAATTTTATCTAAAGAAGGATATAAAATAGAGCCTCCAAGTGGAAACTTGAAAGATTGTATAAAAAAATCTGTATTTGTCAAAAATATTATTTCTCCAAACACAGTAAACACTTTTTATCGAGTTTCTTCACCTCAGAGTAAAACCAGTTTCTAACTTCTCGTGACTCACGATAGAAGTCGTCATCTTCAAGTGTGAGGTAGTGAAGGATATCAAGACCAGGGTATTTTTTGAGCATTACTTTATAGTCACGACGAGTATAGAGTAGTCCTGAGGCGAAACTTGAGCTTAGCTTCTCAAGTGGAAGTTTTTCTGAAAGTTCAGTAAAAAATACACTATATATCTCTTTGTATCACTTCACAGGAAGGAGTGGAAGAAGTCTTATACCTACTCTAAATCATTTTTCAAGCAATATGTTTATTGATTCAAGGCGTTTTGCAAGACTCGCAGTTCCGTGCTCATATCGGGCGATAAGTTCTTGTGGGTTGAGAGAAAAGGCAATCTCGGTATTTTTTGGAACAAATCAAAGTTCTAAAAGACTTGAGATATTGCCTGACTTAGTGCGTATCTCCATATTGACTCAGGAGTATATTTCAAAAAATGGGATAAATATTTCATTGAAGCCAGATATTTTATCCATTCCTTGTATATCGCTCCAATCAGAGCTATAAAACCAGATTTCATTTGAGGCTTCATCTCTCCTAGTAGGAGACAAGTGAGAAACAGAGCGAAGTGACAATTTCGAAGTTGAAGCGGAGCAGAGTTGAGAGGGGTGAGGATTTTGAAGTTCTGTAATTTTAGCGTCTATCTGAGATATAATCTCATCATAGTTTACAAAGTAGACCATATGATCGGTGCGAAATGCTCCCTTGAGAAAACAGTAATCACCACTATAAACGCAACCAAGCGAAGTTTTAAAAAAATATGCCCTGCTTGTATGCCCATATCCAGGAGGTGCTTCACTTATAGCGGGAGATGTAAGTTTTGCAAGAATGATGGATTTTTCTTCTCCGAGTCACGAAGTATGTTTATCAAAAATATTTTTATAGTGATCAATATATATTATTTCAACACTTCAAAACATCTTATATATTTTCTGAGTCTGAGGATAATCCCAGGCTTGTTTTTCTATATAGAGTATCATAGGCTATAATTTTATAAGTTTCTCACATGCTTCTGTGAGCTTTTGCAGGAATATCTTTATATCAAGTTTCTTATGTGCGTTAAAAAATACTTCAAAACTCTCAGGAGAAAGGGCTTGGTACTTTTGAAAGAGTTTCTCAAAAATAATCTTCTCACTTACAGTAAGTCTCAAATGACTATGATATTTCTCAGAGCTTTCCGTTTTAGTATGACTTACAAGATATACATTCAGGGGAGAGAGGATACCAAGCCTTGAGAGAGTATTTTTAAAATACTTAAGTGCGAGGTTTTTATCAAAATTTTTCGTTTCTTCTCAGATTTTATCATAAGGGACTTTGAGTATCAGTCGAGCTACTTTGAAATGTTCACAGACCTTTTCTATAGCATATGATTCCATGTCAACGTAGTTTTCTTCTCATAAGAGAGTACTTTCAAAAATTGGAGTTTCACTACAGATGATACTTACTCTGGGTGCAACTTTCAAAAATTGCGGCACAAGAAGTTCTTTATGAGTAGGGAGATAGATGCTTCGAGCTATCTGAATGACACTATGCCTCGTTTCTTTATATCAACATATTCAGCTATTTATAACAAAGTCATAGTGAGTCTCTATGAGTTTTTTTGTAAGCTTCAGTGTGGCTTCAAGACATCAGACTCATAAAACAAGAAAATCAGCCCGAAAAGTTTCAGGCTGATTTCAAAATATTTCTTTGAGTACTTTGAGCTCTCAAGGGAGTGCTGAAGTAAAAAGTATTTTTTTAGTACTCGGTTCTTTCACCTGTTTTTCCATCTATTTGATATCCATCAAAATAATAATATATATCTTCTTGTCCGTCATAGTAATATTCGTCATTTGAATAACTACAATACATTTCTCCAGAAATCTCGGTAAAATCGTAACATGTTTCAGATTCCCCGCTATCATAGTACTTGTAACAGTATATCTCACCTGAGTCATAATGATAACATGTTTCATTATAATCTTCTCACTCATTGTACTTTATCTCATAATCATCTTCCCATGCGGTTTGTCATCCAAATCATCCAAACATAGATGCAAGTCCAGGTACTCTTTCTATAAGATCTTCAAGAGCTATTTTTTTGCTTGGAGTTGAGATTTTGAGATTTTGAACCTCTTGACGTATACTTGTATTTTGTATTTTCATATCCATAAATCTCTCTTCATCTATATCCATCTGAATAGTAAAAAGGAGGTTGTTATTATTACTGCTTGTATCGATATCGATTTCTCAGTTGATATTTATACTTTCTCAGTATTCACCTATATTACAACTCCCTTTTGCTGTATATCTGTCTTTCATTATCACTCCATTGAGACTACATGTAAATACTTCCTCCTCATTATTTTTTCAGATAATTTCTCCGCTGAGATTTGTATCTTTGAGATTAATTTCTCCTTGTATGCTACTAGAGTAACTTGAGTATTCCCAAAGTATTTGCATTTCGTGTATTGAGTAGTTATCTTGAAACTTTATATTTCAAGAAATATCTGTTTGATGCCAACTTTGTGATGTGAAATAAAAATCCAACTCTTTTCATGCTTCATATTTTCCAAAAAAACGATTTTCCATAGAGCTATCTGTAATATCCCAGTTTACAGTATGAAATTTCGAACTATATGTATGTACTTGGAGTCCGCTTCCTATCTTAAGAGCTTCATCTTTTATCTTTATATCTACTATACCTTGAGTTCCACGTAACCTGTAACGTACATCGAGGATTTCAAGCATATCACTTCGAAAGTTTTCAAGTTGTCTTTCGCTACATTTATTCCCAGAGAATGGATCAAATACTGACATTACAACTTTTCCAAGATGACACATTTCTGCGTGTGCAGAGAGAAAGTAAGTGTTGCCTACTTTTCCAACTGGAGTAAGAAGCGCTTGTGAGTCAAGAGTCTTATACCATTCTTGATTTTGTATACTTGTGAGAGAGAGAAGTGATCCTATGTCAAGATCTATATCACCTTCTGTATTTCCTATATGTATGTATGTCTGAGTTTGTCAAAGAGCACCGAGTACCTCTACAACTTGCTGAGAATTTTCTACTATATCTCTGCTTCCATCAAGAGTTATATCTTGTAGAAGTATGTAAATATCATTTCCTTGAACTATAAGGTCAACTTTCATACTACTTTCTATCTTTTCTTCCCCCATATGGAAAGAAAAGTTTACATCACCACGTACTCTTGCTATATCAAGATTCTCAGTATCAGCTATATATTCATTGAGTGATACTTCCATATTTAGTTCTCCAAAGAATGGTATATTATAGTACAACTCTCCTGACATAGTCCCTATTTCCCTAGTCCCGATACTTGCAGTTATCTCAGCAAGGAGTTGAGAGAGATTATTCTCTAGTTCAGAGAGAAAACTTTGTTGCATAGTAAGTATATCCGCTTCAATTTTTTGTATCTCTACCTGAGGAAGGCTTTGAGTTCTAATATTATTATGAAGTGTTTTTCAGATTTCTTGATAAAGAAAGTGGAGCTTTAATTCAGTATATCTTTCAACATCATCTGGGAGTATCATGTCCTCAATTCTTGTTTCAAGCTGTATGAGTTGGGAGCTTTGAACTCTTGGTAGTATTTCTTCTACTCTTTCAATAAAAGCATTCCCTCAGTCGTAGCTTGCAAGCTCATCATGAAGTGTATATGTATATATCGCATTACCTTGTGGTACAAGACTGAGTAAAAATACAACAAGAGTAAGGAATGAAAATATCTTTTTCATACAATAGAGGTTAAAAATAATATTACTCTCAGTATATTGGTATGATGTAAAAATAAAAACTTTTTTACTTACTTTGTAGTTCAAATATACGTATTTTCTGATGATGCGTATTTGTAAAATCTCTTACAAGTCTTAATCACTCAGGTATTTCCTCTAAGTATTTTCTGAGATCTGGACGATAGGTATAAAAATCCATACTATCGACTATAAGGAAGTCTATATCATGATATAGCATATAGACTTTGATATCCTCAATCTCTTGCGTGTAAGGAGTGATATATCTCCACTGTGCGCCACTATAATAGGTGGTAAAAGGAAATCGCTCAAGTACTTTTATTTCTTTATTTCCTTGAGATTTTTCATAGAGCCATTCTCACGCTTCTTTTTTCAGCATATAAAAATTATTTTTTTCCTTCTCAAGACTCAAGAAGTTATACTGTGAAAAAGTTGTATTGAGAGTAAAAAGTACAAGAAAAATAATGAGAAAAATATACTTAAAAATAATACTTTTTATCTTAAAAAGTTCTGTAAGACGCTGTATTCAAATCACGGTAAACAGAAGTAAAAATGGAAGAAATATAATGAAATAGCGATTCAGTGTAAAAAATAAAGTAAAAAATATACTCGCAGGAAGAAAAAAGGCGAAAAATATCCCAAGAAGAGCTAAGTGCTTTTTACAAGAGATGATTATTCCAAGAAGGAGAGGAAGTCCGAGGAGAAGAAGAAATATTTGAAAAAAAATAGACTGAAAACGAGTATCGTCACTCTTAAAGAGCTTATAACTGTTTCAAAAATAAATTTCTGGAAGATTTTGAGTATAGAGTTTATATTGATTCTCTCATACTCTTTTGATATGAGGTAGTGGATTTTCTTTAAGTGATTTAAGGAAGCCGCCTTCTATTTGAGGTTGAAAGTAGGGCATGCCTCATGCAAATCCTGCGATAAGCGAGGTCTTATCTTCTGTAAGTCCTGCAACTGCTTCTTCAAAACCAAGATCATCCATATGATCCCGTCCGCGAAGTTCTGCCTGCCTCCAATTACTCGCTCACTTATTGGTGAGCCCCCACTCCCCAGTAAGAGAATGAAGATGAAAAAGATATGGAGTGATAAAAGTAAAAAAACCGAGAAAAAAAATACTCCCTGTTACGAGAAAAGTTTCGAGACTTAAGTATTTTTTAAAGAGTAAAAATAAAGCAATTATTCAAATACTCCCCATATAAATAAATCACTCAGCACGTGTAAGATAGAGAAGTCCAAGAAATATTCAAAGGAGGAGGGGGTATTTAAGATATCCTATTCCCCTTGTAATATTTTTCTCTCTGAGCAGTTTAGTTTTTATGATATTTTCTTTATGTCTTATAAGTGTCTCTATAAAATCCCACGTTATTAAAATTATTGCAAGAAATATTGGAATATAGATATTTTCTGCTAATAAATGTATACGATAATATATAAAGCTTGGATGAAAGAGAAAGAGTACAAGAGTAAAGAGGCTCCAATGTATTGAAAGTACTTTTCGAGATACTGAATAAAAAAGCAAGCCTGAAATAATAAGTAGTAGCATATTTGCTGCTTGTCCTGCAAGGATATCTGACTCAAAAAATGGTAAAAATATTGCAAGAAAGGTACTATAAATAAAGCCAAACCAGCCATTCCCTAATCCATCACTAGAAAGCCTGAGAAGTCACTCTGCCATACGAATATAAGCAAAGCTATCAGATTCTGTAAGGATGGTATTGTATCAAAAAAAGAAGGTATGATAAAGAACCCCGAGAATAATGATAATGAGGAGAGTATATTTTTGCATAGTATTGAATTAAAAGTCTTTGGATATGTAGATACAAGTACCTGAGTATATTTCTTTAAGTCTATTTTTTATTTTCTTTCTCGGTTTTTTCTCAGAGTTTCTGTTCTTCTATAACGCTATCAGCGAGGAGTATACCAAATATAAGAAAAGCTGTATAAGATATAGCAGCATCCTCAAAGACGTGTATAAAAAGCCCCATAAAACAGAGTCACACAAAGGCAGTAAATCCTGCTACACTCAAATAATCTTTGTGACGCTTAATGCGATTAAAAAGCCTTACTCAAATAACAATAAAGAGAGCTGCAAAAAGTGCGAGTCAAATAATACCTTGTTCAAGAAGTACTTGCACAAACCAATTCTCAGGAAGGAAGCGATGTACTGTTTGTGTCGTATTGGTTGCAATAACCCAATCCCCAGCTGATTCTATAGAGTTTCCTATTTGACTTGCAGGTCCTGCGATACCAAGACCATATCCAAATGGATTATAAAAAAACATTTCAACCGACTTAGAGAGATTATCAAGTCTATTAAGTACAGCCCCAAGGTGAAGAAATAACTCCCATTTAAAGAGTGCTACGAGAACTATAGGTGTGAAAGTAATACCTCAGAGCCATATATAAAACTTTCTTGTTATTTGTTTTTTAAGAACATATTTATAAGAAAGAAAACTAAAGACTGCTCAAGAGAAAAGTACTCCTAGGAGTGAAGTTTTAGTATAGGCAAAAAATATTGCAGCGAGACAAAGTGATGTAAAACCTCCTCATATAAGATATTTTTGTTTTGTTGTAAATCGTGGACTTGTGAGAAGCCATCCAATGAAAAATGTAAGGATAAGCGTGAGATACACTGAAAAGTTAATTGGGCTTCCAAAGCTTGCTTGGAGTCTATGATGTCATCCAGTTACATTTTGAGCAAAAGAGAGGCATTGATTTGCAGTATAAGTGGAAACTTCTGTAGAGTATCCAAATATTGCAGCTTTTGATGCAATATCTCCAAAGAGAAACCACGGAAGGAATACTATAATGATTCCAAAAGAAATAATAAAAGTAGTTTTGAGAAGAGGGCGAATCTCATCTTTGAGTTGTACTATATATAACCCAATAAGAAACGCGAGGAGAAAAAATACATTGTAGCGAAAGCCGAGAACTGAAGCAGCTTTTAGCTCCATAAAAGGAAAGTATATAAAAAATACACTACATATTATATATGCTGTGGTGAGTCAGAGAAGTGTGTTATTTTTATAGAGTTTCTTAAGTGAATAACCTGCTTTTTTATATCCAAGATAAAAAGCGTATCCGAGCGCTCAGAGTATGAATAACTCTTTCCAAAATCTCATATAATCAACACTAATTTCAAATCGGCACTTGAGGGTAGTTATTACAAGCGCATGAAGGGGGAGTAGAAAAAGAAACAGAGAAAATAAGATTTTAAGCATAATGATTTAATTATATTTATCTTTTAGATTATAAAAAATATATATGTCTTGTAAAGAGATTATTCTTTAAGTATAAGTCCTTGTATTGTCTTTTTAAAAACTTCTTTATCATAATACGCCGCTTGTTTTTTGCATTCTTCTGAAGTATATACTCAAGCAAGATTATTTTTATGAAACATGTTGAAGTTTTGAATAAAGTCTCATCACTGAGAATCCTCAAAAAATGCTCCTGTGACTCAATTAACTACTGTCTCAGTAAGTCCTCACTTATAGAGCGCAAAAACTGGTTTTCCTGCCGCCATAACTTCTATAGGGACTATACCGAAATCTTCCTCTCAAGGAAATATAAGTCAAAGAGAGTTTTGTACGAGAGTTACGAGCTCATCTCCATAGCGAGCTCAGGTAAAGATGATATTTTTTGATTCTCATGCAAGTTTTTCTAGCTCTTTTTTTTGGGATCATTCTCAAATTATAAGGAGATTTATATCAGAAAGTACAGTAAAATTTTTTATTGCAATATTAATACGTTTAAACTCAGTGAGAGCAGAGAGGATGATATAATATTTATTATCCACCTCGCTTAAAAAGAGAGGAGACTGCGAAGAGAGTTTTGTTGTTCAAATATCCTTTTGAAAACGTTTTGTATCTATTGGAGGAAATACGATTTGTGAATTTCGCCGATAATACTTCCATATCCGAGATTGCGTAGTCTTACTATTACTTAAAAGTATATCTGGGCGTTTTGAAGCAATATAATCCCACTCTCTGAGTTTCTTGAGATACTTTCCAAAAAAATACCCAAGAATTCATGTATGCAATCATAACTCACGACGATACTCATGCGCCCAATCCCAGAGATATCTTGCTGGAGCATGATAGTATACAAGAGTTCTACATTCTGGCTTAGTGATAGCCCCATGAGCAAAACCACTCGAACTGATAATGAGGATATCGTAGGAGGAAAAATCAAGCATCTCAACACTTTGAGACATTTTAGGAAGACAGAGTTTTTGTCTCCTTAGGAGACTATAGCGTTTTTGACTTGGGAGAGAAAAACAACTTTGATGTATTAAGTTTTTTGGAAATACTTCCCCAGCTTTTTTTTCATCGTAAATAAGGGTGTATAGATGAGCTTCTGGAAATATCCTTATAAGTTCTTCTACAACCTTTTCTGCACCTCAGAGTTTTACGAGCATCTCGTGGAGTATAGCAATTTTCATAGGTATTTTTTAAACTATTATAGAGATTATATTTTTTTTTGTATTTTTTAAAAATTTTGTTAAGCTTTCAATGAAGTTGTATATTTTACATTTACCTATACATATGATACTTTTTATAACAAGATTTTTTCTTTTATTTTCTTTATTTTTCACAAGCTTTGTAGTGGATTCAAGTATGTTATATCATCAAGCTGATGCCTCGACTGATATAACAAGTCCTGGATTTACTGTACCTATATCAACATTTTCTCCTCTTGGAACTTGACTTGTTTCTGGTTGATCTCAAGCAAATGTTGATAGTCTCCTAGCAAGAGTTCTTAACGCTTTAATTGTTATATTTTGAGTCGCGGCAGTATTTTTTATGACGATAGGTGCTGGATATATGATTATTTACCATTGACAAGATGAGCTTTTATCTAAAGGGAAGACTATTTTTACTTCTGGACTTATTGCTCTTGTAGTCGCACTCTCAGCGTGACTTATAGTTCGGCTATTTATCTATCTTCTCTATACTTAAATTATTATGAAAACAAAGTATATTTTTGCATGAGTGAGTATGTATTTTTTATGAATTATTAATGTATTTGCTTCTACTCCACGTCCTAATTGTGATGGACTTCCAGGTTGTTCTGATGGAAGCAATACTATAACTTTCAGCGTTATAGGGAATCTGACTGCTACAGTTATACAGTACGTTGCAGTGATTGCAGTACTTGCAGTAATGTATGGAGGAATACTGTATCTTCTTTCATCTTGAGATGATGAAAAAATTAAAAAAGCAAAAAATGTAATTATTTGGGCGCTTGTTTGAGTGTTTGTTTCAGTAACTGCTTGGACTATGATTAATATACTTAATAATTTTAGACTCTAATGAAGAAAATATTTTTACTTTGAGTAGTTTTCTTATCTATAGTGATATCAAAAAGTGTAGATGCAATTTCAATATCTCCGGATGCAATTATTCCCCCTACATGAAGACGTATGCTTAATACAAGTGAAGGTGGAACCTGATTACTTGATTATGTTTTTGCCTCATTACGAGATCTTATATTTTGAGTTTTAGCATTTATTGCTACAGCGATGTTTCTTTATATATGAGCACGCTTAGTTATAGCAAGGTGAAATCCAGAAGAATTTTCTAAGGCATTAAAAAGTTTTATCTATGCTGCGATTGGTATATTTGTTATAGTATTTGCTTGGGCAGCAGTCCGTCTCGTTTCATGAATTACTCTTTAATTTAAATGAATATGAAAAAAATATTACTTAGCTCTCTTCTATGAGCTTTTTTATGTGTAATATATATATCAGGATGATTACAAGTAATATACGCGAGTTGTTCTTGGTCTGAGTGATGAAGTGTCGGATGACAATTTGATAATTGTCTTTCATGAACACAACTCGTAAATTCACGAGGTGATATGAGCTTAACTTGAGGATTTAAAACACAAGTCACAAAATGGACAACAAATGTTGCTACTCTTCTCTGACTTCTTGCTATAGGAGCGATAGTATACGGATGACTTTTAATGACCTTGTCTGCTTGAGAGGAAGAAAAAGTAAAAAAATGAAAAGATATCGTGAAGTGGTCACTTTTATGATTTCTCGCATTAATATTAGCTTGAGCATTGGTAAGAATTGTTATCGAGTTTATCTTCGCTGTTTCATGATAAAATTCCTATGAAACGATGATACTATTTTCTCTTTATAGCTTATTTTCTCCTGAGTCTTATAAGTTTGTTTGTATTTCGTCTTATACTTTCAGGTTGAGAATGACTTGAGCAGTATGATGAAAGATATGATGTAGGTGAGGAATTTTTGAGCCTTGATCTTGAATCAGGAAAACAAGTACCTTTTTTGAGGCTTCACAGATATAATCTGCAAGATGAAGAAAGTCGATGAGATGAAATAATAATTTCAGATGATATTAAGGAGACTTGAGATATAAATACACAAGAAATTATAGATAATGAAGTTAATACAAAGTTTTGAGTATATGTTTTCCCTGAAGATTTTTACGAAGATATTTCTCAGTGATACTTTCTTGAAAGCATGAAGGCATTTCTTAAGCTTCCTTTTATAGATACTCATATCGATACGCTTGATATACTTCTTTTTTCTCAAGAGAATCTAACACGAGGACAAATGTTTAGAAAAAGAATATATCTCTATAGTTTAGAGAGAATACCTTACAGTGAAGCACTCTCAGTATTTATCCATGAGTTTTGACACTATTATGATATATATGGACTTTCACCAACCCGTTTCTGAGATATAAGTGAGAAGTTTTACGAGCTATCCTGGCAAGATATAGATATACTAAGAGCGTGACAATCAGTAAATGATTTTGTATCTTGATATGCTATGACTAACATGTATGAAGATTTTGCAGAAAGTTATACGTATTATGTATTACATAATTCATCATTTCGAGAAAAGTCTCTGCAAAGCACTGTACTTGCAAGAAAGTATGCATTTTTTGAACAACATGCATTTCCAAAAAAAGAATTTTATATGAGAAATTTTTCATCTGATAATAATATACTTCCATATTATTGGGACATTACAAAAATAGAGATAGATGTAGAAAAATTTTTGCAATATATAAAAATATATCTATAATCCCCCATAGTTTGTTATATATTCAATATCCCTCGTTTGTGAAGCCAATGAAGTTATTCTTGATAATCAGTCCTTTTTATATTCAGGATAGTTTTTCAGCTTCAAAAATGTAGATGAGAATTTTTTTCTCACTGATTATTTTATTTATTTAATGCGTAAAAATGAAAGATTTTTTAGATGAGCTTGAAGATGAGCTCAGTGGCGATTCACGCACTCGTATTTCTCAAGAAAAAGTTCAAGTTTCACCAGAGTGAAATACACAGAAACCCGAGAAAGTAGCTCAAAATAATATCCAAAAAAGAAGCCATAATACTTCTTTGCCTCAGAAACAATATAAGAACACTCCTCAAAATCGAAGAGTAACACAGCAAGGAAATAATGATGAAAAAACATACCATAAGTATGGTCGTAAGATTATAGAGTTTCCTGAAACAAAGTTTTTTCTTCCAACTCTTCGTGAAGGGTATACTCGCTATATTCCGATAGGGGGAAATAATGAAATTGGAGCGAAAAATATGGGGATGGTACAATACGGTGATGATATACTTCTTATAGATTGTGGGGTACAATTTGCAGAACCTGAGATGCTTTGAGCAGATTACTCTATTCCAGATGTATCTTTCTTAACAAAGTATACAAAAAATATCAAATGATTTATTATTACTCATGCCCATCTCGACCATATAGGAGCTCTGAAAAATATTCTTCCAGTACTTGATATGCCAGTTCTATATGGTACAAAACTTACTTTATGACTGGTTAAAAAAGCTATTACAGAAGTATGACTTCTTCCTTATGCAAAGTTTGTAGAGATAGATGCAGGTGTAGAAAATACGACAAAAATAGGACAATTTCAGGTAGAATTTTTCTCAGTAAATCATTCTATACCTGATTGTGCATGACTTTATATAGAAACTCCAGGCGGAGCAAAGTTTGTTCATACAGGAGATTTTAAAATAGATCATACTCCACGTCTTGATAAGCCAGCAGATTTTGAACGTTATGAAGAAATAGGAAATAGAGGTATTACTATGCTTCTCTCAGATTCAACTGGTTCAACAACAAAGGGATTTTCTATGAGTGAAAAAGAAGTTGGAGATACTCTTGAGAAAATAGTTTCTGAGTGGACAAAGGGGAGGCTTTTGATTGCGGCGTTTTCTTCTTGGATATCTCGAGTTCAGCAACTTATCGATATTGCAGAGAAGTATGATAAATATATATTTCTCTCTGGACGCTCAATGGTAGAAAATATCCAGGTAGCCCAGAAACTTTGATACCTAAGTATGAAACCATGAACTATCAAAAAGCTTACTGCAAAGAATACAGAATCAATTCCTCCTCATAAGCAAATCATTATTACAACCTGAAGTCAATGAGAAGAGTTTTCAGCACTTCAGCGTATGGCGGAAGGAAAGCATAATGCAATCACCATACAAGCTGGTGATACCGTAGTATTTTCTTCAAGTGTGGTGCCAGGAAATGAGCGATCTGTTGCAGGAGTGATTAATAAGCTTCTTCGTTACGGAGTAAAGATTATTACAAAAGCTGATGCTCCTGTTCATACTTCAGGAAATGCTTATCAGGAAGAGCAAAAGATATTTGTTCGACTATTCCGTCCAAAGTACTTTATGCCAATATATGGTGACCTTTATTTCCGCACTCGACATGCCGAAACCGCAGTGCAATCTTGAGTAAAAGAATCTAATGTTTTACTCCTTGATAATGGAAATATTATAGACTTTGCTCCAAATGGTTCTGTATTTCGTTCAAAAATAAAAGTACCAATTCAAGAGTATGTAATAGATGGAAATGGTATGGGGCTCACTACAAGTCATGTCATTAAGGCTCGTGAACAAATGATGAATGCAGGAGTCCTTGTTATACAGCTTACAGTAGATAAAAAATCTCGAGCAATCCTTGCTCCTCTTAGACTTGAAACACGTTGACTTGTATATGTTGATGAAGTGCGTTATCTTCATAAAGTTATCATCAAAAAAACACGAGAGATATATGAAAATACAGTCAAAGCAGTACCAGATATGGAAGAGAAAGATCTTCTACGCATTCTACGAACAGATCTCGAGCAATTTATTTTAAAGAGAATTGAGCGTGAACCAATGATTATTCCTATTGTCACGATGGTATAAAATAAAAAAAATGGAAGTCTATAACTTTCATTTTTTTTATTAGGAAAAACCTACTTTTTTTCTAATATTAGAGGGATTTAGTCCTTTAAAACACTGTTGTGAAACACCCACCTTACTTAAAACCTCTTTCACTTTCATCACTCCCTCAAGCCTTCACTCTCATAGAACTTATCGTAGTTATCACTATTATAACTATCCTGAGTACAATAGGATTTATTTCATATAGTAATTATATTACGACTTCACGAGATAGTGTGCGCATCTCGCAACTTACTAAGATATCTGATGCCTTGCAAATACGCCTTATAAATCATAGACTTCCGATTCCAAGTAATTCTATTGAAATTACATCAGAGTGAAACCTCGTAAGTACACAGGGATTACTCTCTGAAACAGTACTCCAAACTATATATTATTCAGAAGCTGCAAGAGATCCAAAAGATAATAGCCTCTATATATATCTTGTAAATTGAGAAAGAGATAGTTTCCAACTTCTTAGTTATATGGAAAATCCATCTTCTACTTCTTATGCTTCTATAGGTATTCAAAACAAATATCCTCGAACATATTGTGCAAGACTTGGTATTATTCTTTAATCTTCAACACTCCGATCAATTCATGATCTAGTCTCTTCTCCTTTTTATCTCATTAACCCGAGTATCCCAGAACTAAGTATCTATCTTGATGAATGAGACTTTGTAATAAATAATCCTTTAGCACTTACTACACTTGCCCAAGTTACTCTAGATAGAGGAAGGGGGTGGAAGGTTGAAAATAATAACTTTACCTGCCTTGATCTCAATACTCAAAATAGATGTGTAGATATTTGATATGCAGATTAAAAGAGTGTTTCAAAAGATATAAACTAAAAATCTCTGTTTTAATTCAGCATTTTTTAATCTTCATTATTTAATAACGCTTTTGTATAGCATTTTTTGCATTTTTTAAAAACATTCTTATACTCTTAATGTTTAGTTTTCAAAATATATTTATGAAAATACAATTATTAATATTTTTTATTGTTATAGGGATTATTGTTTTTATAGTGTATCCAAATGATAGAGGTGGTATTGATGAGGCGCGAGAGAGAATAGAACAGAGGCAAAATGCCTGAGATGAGGATCATATAAGAGATGAAGAAGTGATAGAGTCTGAGGATATACGAGAAGACGAAATAGAAGATATATCTGATACTCAAGATACATCTACATCATCAGATCAAGATGAACTTCCTACTGCATCACTGCAAGTAAGTGATATATCTGATATCAATACTCCAAGTTTTGTAGAGTATGGCGATGCAGTGCAAACAAGCGATACGAGTTTTATATATAATCAAGTACGAGGACTCGAGGTTTTTATAGAACAGACAGCAGAAGAACTTACTTGTGATGATCTTACTGAGTTTTTGACTGCCCGTCTCCAATCTTGGTATTTTTGGAATACATGTAGATTTATATCATGAGAGCGTGGATTAAAGTTTAATGTTTTAAGGCTTTCTTGAGAAGAATATGTTTATGAAAGACATTATATAGACAATAAATCTGGACTTTACTGAATCCTAGAGCTTGAAAGAGGTGAATGAATAGATAGAGATATGCTACCTGAGAAAAATACTGAGTTTCGAGATCGAGAATTCCCCCTCATAGAAGTTGCAGACAGTCTTCTGAGAGAACTCGTGAGAGTTAACTAATCCTATATGAAGCGTATATTATTGAAGATATCTGGAGAAGCTTTTTCTTCAAACGAAGAAGCTATTGATATAAGAAATGCAAAAAAAGTTGCCGAATTTATTGCTCATTTCTATACTCAAGGTTATGAGATAGCGATAGTGCTAGGAGGATGAAATATTTACCGTGGATCAAAACTTATTGCTTGAGGACTAAAGGCGAGCGATTCACACTCAATGAGTATGCTTTCTACAGTCTTTAATGCTGTAACTCTTAAGAATACATTACAAGATATATGAATGAGTGCGGTAGTTCTTGATGCACTTCACGTAGAGTTTCTTGAAAGCTATACGAGTGAGAAGTGAAAAAACTATCTTAAGCAGGGAAATATTGTGATATGTTCCTCTGGAATAGGGAATCCATTTTTTACAACAGATACTACTGGAGTACTCCGAGCTCTTGAACTTGAGTGTGAGATAGTAGTAAAGCTCACCAAAGTTGATGGAGTATATGATAAAGACCCTATAAAGTACAGTGATGCAATCTATTATTCTGAGATATCTTGTGATGACTTTCTTCAAAGGAATCTTCAGGTGTTTGATGCTACCGGAATAATACTCGCACGTGATAATAAGTTACCACTTTACATAAGTAAAATAGGTGACATAGAAGCATTTACCTCTATACTCCTAGGGAAGAAAGCCTGAACAAAGATTTTTTAATTTATTTTTGACAAAGCTGACTTTTTTTATAACATACGTGAGCTTTAAAAATATTTTCTAGAATTATATTATGCTTTGAAAATTAAAAAAACGTAAAAGACTTCGTGTACACGGCTTTCTCAAGAGAAGTTCAACTGCAGCAGGAAGAAATGTATTAAAAAATCGTCGCAGAAAAGGACGACATGAGCTTACTGTAAGCTATCCAAAAAGATACCAAGAAATTAATGGAAAAGCGAAGATGCATATCATAGCTTGAGGTACTGCAAGGAAATCGCCTTTTGATGGAAAGGGAAATTATATCGAAAGATAATATTTTCTTAAACGTATCGGAGTTGTGATAGAAAAAAAATATAGACTCAGTGAACGTGAAGTAAAAAAGGTTTTATCGAAAGGAAAACCTTTTTTTTCTTATAGTCTTGTGTTTAAGAAAATCCCAAGTAAACTCTCTTATGCACGTTTTGCTATTGTTATCTCTGGAAAGTCTGTCCCTAATGCTGTTGTTCGTAATAGCTTTAGGCGGTCATTCTATATATTTATGAAAGAAAACGCAGATACTCTCCGCGGTGATATCGTCTGTATTATCTCATCTAAAATAAAGTTATGATCAGATACAGAGTGCTATAAAAAAATCCACTCAGAGTGGAAATATATCCTAGAAAAAAAACTATGAAAAAATATTTAGACATTTTAATATTCACACTTTTATTTTTCCTACTTTTCTCTCTCTTTGCTTGAAGAAATGCAGAAGAAGCACTGAATGGTATACAGTTCACATCTTCTCAAAACAAGTATACAGTCCCTGCTGGAATCGAATTAACTATAAAAAATAATACTTCAGAAATACTAATTTTTGATACCTGCGAATCACTAAATATAAGAAAAGATGGATCTGTCATTGAGCTTCCAGAGTCTCTATGTTCTGAGGTACGTCTCAGCTCAAGAGAGGAGTTTGTATATGACTTCCATAAATATTATTCACTATATCAAGAGCCAGGAAACTTTATTGCAGAGCTTGAGATAGGAGAAAAGAAGTTTCTTACTCAGTTTGAAGTAAAATATCGAGGAACTATTGGGAAACTTTTTATCGGAGTTTTTTATGCTCCTATGTATAACCTTCTTGCATATTTTATACAGTTTTTTGGAAATAGCCTTGGGTGGGCTATAGTAGCTGTTACGATTATTATGCGAATAATTCTTCTTTTCCCTCAACATAAGATGATGGTTTCACAGCGAAAACTTCAAGCCATACAACCTAAGATTAAGAAGATTCAAGAACAATATAAAGGAAAGCAACAAGAGCTTTGACTCGCACTTATGAAGCTCTATAAGGAAGAGCAAGTAAATCCACTTGGATCTTGTGGTTTTTTACTTATACAAATGCCAATTATTATCGTTCTCTACCAAATAATTATTAATATCACCTCTATTCGTAATGAATTCTATCTCTATAATTTCCTTCCTGAATTCCATATTTCTCAGATAAACTACAGCTTTTTTGGGATAGATTTATTACAAGCATGAGGCATAACGTGACTTGTGCTTGCAATATCAATCGGATTTATACAGTTTATACAGATTAAGCTTTCATTTGCAAAGCTACCAAAAACTGAGAAGTGACTTGTGCTTGAAAAAAAGGAGTGAGAAAAAAATTACACTAGCATGATGCCAGATCCTGAGGTGATGCAAAAGTTCATGCTCTATGGTCTTCCTGTTATGGTTGCAGTATTTACCTACATATTTATCGCTTGAGTCGCTATTTACTGGGGAATATCAACCATTTTTGCAATACTCCAACAACTATTTGTAAATAATATCATAAAAAAGTAAATATATTTTCCCTTCCGGTTTTTTAACATTTTTTTGACATTTAGATGACTTTTGATACTCTATAACAGTATTTTACACATCTAACCAACAAGAAATATGAACTCTTTTTCTAAAGTAGGGATTTCCCTCGCACTCATAAGTACTCTTACTTTCTCAGCTTTCGCTGCTGAAGTGACTGAGGTAGCAGTCAGCACTGATTCAGTGTTTTCTGAAAATAGTTGTGATCAAGCATTTCTTAGAACTCCAAATGCAGTTGTAGGAGATAATATATCTAATATGTCTGATATATGGGTAAACACTTGAAGTGTACCGCAGATTTTATATGAAGAAGAGCAAGATATTCCTCGTATTATACCACTCGGTGGTGCAAATTGGAGAGAAGTAAAAGTAAGTGATAATGTTGACTTCTGGACTCTAACTTCTGATATCCAAGCTTTATTTTCTGAAGATGAACAAGGGTTTATTTTAGATGCAGGATCCTCAGTACGATGGATAGAATCAACTCTTGGTTCAGCATACCAGCTTTCATCTAATACTGCTCCTGAAGGAACAAATATTGGTCTTATAATTTATGACACTACAGTAAGAAATATAATTGGAGGTATGCCTGAGATAGATCCTACAGTTCATAGAGAGTGTGTTCTTATTAAGTCTTGAGCGCCAAGTGATACTCCAGCGCCAACTCCAGAAGAGCCAACAGAGCTCCCACAAACCTGAGCAGAACATATTCTTCTTGCTCTTATAGCACTTCTTCTTGGAACTGGACTTTTCTTTATGACACGAAAGACAGCATAGTTAATATATCTTCTAAAATCCTGAACTTTAAAAGTTCAGGATTTTTTATAGTCTATGTGAAGCTATAAACTATAGTATTCGTCAAGTAAATTTTTTGCAATATTTAATATGTATATGCTATTATAAGTATGTTTCTTACTGAATGACACAAAATTTTATATTATTACATTACATATCATGTTTAAACTTTTAGAGCAGTATAAAAAACTTTTTCTCTTAGGGATATTGAGTAATTTCTGATTAGAGTGACCTAGGGATATATCTGAAGCAGAAGCAAAACTTACAGAAGCGAAAGAAATTACAAAAACTACTCAAGAATCATTACTTGACTTTAAGGCAGCAATGGAATATTTCTCAGAAGATTGAGTAACTCTTGATAAATCAGTACAAAATACAAATCCTGAAGTCTCAAAAGATATTCAAGAACTTTTAACGCTTATATCTATCAAAGTAGGTAATGATGAAATGAATCCTGGAAGAGCTGATGGATGGTTTGGTGATGGTACTGAAGCGG
>JAIUMN010000018.1 GCA_022565555.1 Candidatus Altimarinota bacterium | reverse complement strand
TTGATCTGCGTCCTCAAGGAGCACGAGAGTGTTTTCGTCTTTGATAGAGACTTTAATTTTTTTCATACAAAAATTTAAAAAATACTATACGAGAAGTATAGTATTTTTTTGAGAAAATGCGAGATTATTTTTTCTTCTTTTGATGTGTTTTTTTCTTGAGTTTTTTTTCAGCGTCATACTCATCAAGTGTAAAACACTCTATCTTGAGTGCGTCTGAAACTTCGATAATATAGTACATCGCAGCAAAGTGGTAGGCAATTACCCAGAGGATTGCAAATATATAGTTCCAAGGAGTAAGTTCAGGAAAAGCGAGTGCAAATACGATAGCAAGCACTGCGGGGAGTAGCCATAAAGCTCCGTTAAGTACACGTACTAATGGGTGCTTCCTAAGTCTTTTTTTCTGTCATCTGAGCTTTATATGCGTCTCAATACCTCTCTCATAGTCACGTTTTACAAGAGTAAACGCATGAGAAAAGTTTATCATAGAGTAGATATACCAAAATCATGGGTGCGGACGAGGAGTGAGTTTCATAGCTAAAGTCATTATAAACTATATTACTATTGAATTATAGTAAAAAACCTTCTTTTGCAAAATTTAATAAGAGTCATATAATCTAAGAGATATAATATCTAGCAAGTACTCTATGTTTGATAAGATAGGAGAAATTATTATGCTTTTCTTTTGACTCATTGCATGGGTTGTATTTTGAGCAATAATGACTATTTCAGATTATACAAATAGAAAGTCTTTAGAAAAAAATATGCCGGAAGATGTTTTAAGATATGAGATTTCATCAGGACCTATAACACTTAAAATTCATACTCGATATAAAATTGGGGGAGCTCCTTGATCAGGCATGAGAACAAGTAATTATGTTTCATTGTATTACAATGAGGATTCGATTGAATTGATTTCAAGATATCATCCAGATATGCAAAATCTCAATCCATTAAAAGAAATAATATTAAGAAATGATATGCATTTTAATCTTTTCCCTCTTCAACTTCCATTTCTAAAGTCATATATATTAGCAGAACCTGATTTATGAAATGATGTAAGATATGCAAATATCGGTATATATACAGATGATAATGAGCAATTTGAGAGTATAGCAAATTTTCTTATTGATCATAAAGATCAGATAGGGAGTATAGATTTATCATGATATGTTGGAACGAGAAAAGGACCAAGTGATTATGGTTTTATAAACATATGAGCAATTACTCAATATGGAAAACAAGTATCAGAAAATTATAGACGACATGAAGATTATTTTAAAATAGATACTGAAAGGTATATACGACTATCTTGAACCTTTATAAGTTGATATTTTCAAAAAGAAGGTAATATATTTAGAAGAATTCAAGATGATACTATTATTGTAGCTCGTGTATCACTTGATAGTCTTGATATATATTCAGATAATCATTATTTGAGTAGTGAAAATTATAACATGATACTAGATAGTAAAAATGACTATGGTCAAACTTTATGAGAACACCTAAGGAAAAAAGAGATTCAATATTTTTAAAAACTTACATATGAAATCGATTTTATTTATTATATGAATAATATTTTTAGTATTATTTTTTATCTCAATATCGTTTATGGTTTTGGTATTTAGTATTTTTGAGTGAATGCCTGATAAGCTCACAAAAACCTTAAATATATTAATATATATTATTCCGCTTATTTATACATTTATATGATGATATCATATCTATATGTATTTTAATAGTTGATCGCTCTCGCTCTTATACTATCTTATACCGATAGGATGTGTGATAGTATTTACAATATGAGCTTCATTTATAACATAAAAAACAAGATGGTTATTAATAACCATCTTGTTTTTGTTCAATTGAATAAAACTACATACTTCCCATAAGAAGTTCGGAAAGAGCCTCTCTTCTTTCATCAATACTTTCAACATTTGCATGAGCATCGTGATCAATCGTTAAAACTCAGTTATCTAATGAATAACAATAATTTCCATTATAGATTCATGAATCATTTTTCATTACAATTTTAGATAAAATCTCCTTAAGTCACTCCTTTCAGAGATCATCGGAAGTTATTTCTTCAAAGACTTGAAGTAAGGGAGTGAAAAAAACTTTTTCGATATTTCAAGCATGATACTCTGGCTCTACAGAATCATCTATAAGACTTTCAGAGTTAAAGTCTATTGCAATCTCATATCCTGCAAGATTATTTAATATTTTGCAAAGTTCAAGATATCTTCATTCCTGAAATTCCTTCATTGCTCTTTTTGTTTGAAGTCACATAAAAACGTGATTAAGATATAATACATGTAATAAATAATATACTACTTAAAAAATATATCATAAAAAATTAAAATATACAAATCAGCTCTTTATATTACAAATATTAGAAAGCTAACGTATCTCTCTGCGTATCACTTCTGAGAATGGGAGAGAGGTATTTTGACGAGCTATTTCGTCAATACGATAATATGCTCGTGCTTCACTCTGAGAAAGCTCAGTATCAATAAGACCGAGCTCATATACCAATCTATCTGAATGAGCTGGAAGAAAAGCATATCTATTAAAGGCTATCTTTTCTGTTCTGAGAGCATTTGCGTGCTGTAGAATAGTAGTAGTACAGTTATTCCAAAAAGTATGATAAAACTCTGGTTCACGACTAAGTTTATCTGCCCGAAACAGCATTGAACGAAACAAAAGTTGGAGTGTATCTTGTTCTAAAAGTATTGGATACATATATACTTCATTTTTTCTATAATGGGTTCTGAGTTGTATAACATCCTCCTCTGTTGCGATTACATATTGAAGTTCAAATTGATTCATAACTCATCCAAGTATAGAAAAACTTTCTCAGCGCTCCTTTCGAACCTCAGCAGAGATTACAATATGTTTTCCATCAGAAAAACTAAAAGAAAGCATCGTATGAGCTGGTCCATCTCTGTCGGAAAATGGAGTAATACTATAGTACACTCTCTCAATCTCTGAGAGACTATAATTCTCTGAAAGATATCAAGGAGTAAACTCACTATCACTGAGCCATGTATGATTACGTATATTATCTATGCGTACTTCATTGTCACTCAGCCATGTGATATCTGCCAGTATTGCATCTTGTTCTTCCCAGTCTCGATAAAGAGATGGTTCTTGAGAAATCCACCACATAGTAAGTAAAAACCATCAAGAAATAAACACGAGTAAAAATACTCTTTGAAACATATACCAAAATACGAGCCAACACATTCATAATACGGAGTATATATGTGATCGTCTGAGAAAAGTATATATTTTTCAAGTGCTTTTTTTCACTATTTCTTTATATCTCATAGTATATTTTTCTGATTATTTTTTTGAGAATTCATTTTTAAGAAGCCCTTTTGACTGGAGAAAGTATGAAAACATCATAATAATACCTCACGCAACCATAAGAACAATTATTTTTTTATCCATATCCATTGAGGCCATATCATAAAATATAATCTTTACGACAGTAAGTCAAAGAAGTATAATACCAAGGCTTTTTTCACTTGTATACAGTCCTCAACGTTTTACTCCAATATAAAGCATAAATACTGAGAGTATAGTCCACCAAAGAGTTGTTGCGATAGCACGGAGTCATCCAGTTGTCTGAGCAACTCAGATATCATTAAAAATGATAATAATCATGAAGTTTACAAGAAGCAAGAGAGTAGTATAAAAACTGATAACAAGGAGAAACGAAGGCTTTTCATCATTTTTCTGAACCTGTTTAACTCGGGAAAGATTGAGTGCAAGATAGTATGTTGCTGCAGCAAATATTGCAAACATAAAATCATTATTTATAAAAAATCATTCTGGACGGAAAAAAGAAAGTCCATCTGCTGCTCCAGGAATAAGGCTTGAAAGAAGTATGAAAAAGCTTGGGAAAAAACCTATAGTAAGCCATACGCTTCATCCTCTCGCAAGCGCTGTTCTAGCAGATATATCTTTCTTTTGGAAATATGCAGCTAATACTGTAAGAAAACCTGGAAGAATAAAGAATATAAATATAGGATTAACACTTAGAATAAATTCTAAAATAATGATTATGATGGCGAGGATAAGGGCGAGTCCAGAATATACGTCAGTAATCCCTTGCACCTCAGGAGTTTCTTTTCCTACAACACGTACAACTCATCCAAGTAAAATAGCAGGAATCAATGATATAACCGACCAAAAGGTAGTAAGTTCTACACCTGACTCTCATGAATGAATATATATAAGAGATATGAGCGCTCCAGAAAACGAAAAGAGTCCTGCTGCAAGTATTCTCTCAAATTTATGAGCAATAAAGGTATATAAGAAAAGAAACACGAGTGAAATATAGGCAATACTAATACCTATAAAGAAATTAAACTCTGGAAATATAATAAAAATAGCTTTTACAAGAGCGATGATTCAACCTATATAGAGCGCAATATGTTGTGTACGGCTTTGTGTGAAATATCAAAGTAAATACCATCAAGAAAAATAAGCACATGATATAAGTGCTGAGGCAAGAAAAAGATATCACTGATCTACTGAAGTGAGTGCAGAGCTCATAAGCATAAACCATAAAAGTGGGACAAGGTATCAAAGAGATATCCAAGTATCTTCTTTTGTAGAAAAAAATCTTGAAGTATATACGATACTTGCAGCACTTGCAATAACTATGATAGCAAGAAGAATAATACTCACATTTTCAGAAGTTAAGATAGATTCAGTACTAGATATATCTGCAAAAGTGAGTGAATATAATGAAAAAGTAGATATAAAAAGTCATATAATATTTGCAGGTATTATATCATATATTGACATATCTCTAGAAACAAAAAGCACACTCATATTTACCGCTATAAAGTAAATTAAGTATGCGTTAAAAGATATGTTAGATGCCCAAACTCCATTCTGTCCTATTACAAATGGTATAAGATATGCACCCAAGAGTCATAATACAAGTATAACTTTAGACTTACGGAGTGCAGAAAGATAACTCACTCAACAAGTAAATATAATAGCAGTGATAAGCGTAGCTTGCTCAGGTATGAGAGATGTCGCGAGCTCTGTTGTTCGTGATCCGTATATCAGAGTACCAAAAAGCAAGAGTATTCCTCAACCAATCACCACATCAGCAAAATATTTTAGTTTATCTGAAAGAGAAAAACCAGTCCCTATAATTAGAACAGAAGCAAAAAATCAAAGCCCTAATCGAAACTCTAAAGTCATTGCCTCCCAAACACTTGTATATATAAGATATCAAAAACCTGTGATAAACATGAGTGCACCTACTATCGGAACAAATTTTGCTATAATAGTATCTATACTTGGATTAAAAGTACCTTGTTGCTCAGACATATTACTAAAGTAAGAAATAAGTAAGAATAGTATAGATTATTTTTTATATTTTCAAAATATTTTTTTACACTACGATATCTACCACCTTAACAAGTATCCCTCTTTTTCCCATATAGTTATCCTCAGAAATGTCAACAACAAGTGAGAAAGTTTTTCACAAAGAGATATGTTCTTTAAGTATCTCATAGTATTCACCCATACCAAAAGCGAATATCTTAAAGCCATATCGATGCTTAAACTGGAGATGATCACGCGTTTTCGTTCCAAGAAATCAAAAGCTCTCAGGAAGAAAATCTTTGATATAAAATAATGGTTTTGGATTTCCATTTCAAAATGGCTTAAATACCTGCATAGATTCAATAAGCTTAAAGCCTATTTCATCAAGATTCAGTACTTTTGTCGTTTCAAGTTTTGGATTATAACTTGTAAAATCTCGCTTATTTACATTTTCTATGATATTTTTTGAAAATACTTCAAACTCAGAGATTCCGATACTAAAACCTGCTGCTCAAGCATGTCCGCCAAAAGCAAGAAACATATCTTTATACTCCTCAAGTATTTCTACAATAGAAACATAACTAGGACTCCGACAACTTGCAACATACTTGCCTTCTTCTTTTGCAAGCACAATAACAGGTTTATAAAATTCTTCACAGAGTCTTCCTGCGACTATTCAGATAATACCGTGATGAATATTATCTGCTTGATAAATAATGATATTATTACTACTATCTATCTCTCTAAGTGCTTGTTCATAGGAATCTTTTGTTTTATCTTTTCTCTCTGTATTGAGTCTTTCTATCTCAGTTAAGGTATCTTCAAGTGTTTTTCCATTATTAAGTATCACATTTACTGCTTTATATGGACTATCAAGTCTTCCAGCAGCATTCAACCTTGGACCGATAAGAAATCAAAATATATCAGCGTCGAGATCTTCATGTATTTTCTCCTCTATCATTCTTCGTATTCCTCGGGAGCGGGAATACTTTATCTGCTTGAGGCCCTCAATGACAATAGTACGATTTTCTCAGATAAGCTGCATGCAATCAGCGACTGTTCCTATCGCTGCGATATCGATACTTTCTCGTAAATATTCCTCAGCTTCTGATTTTGAAAAATACTTATGAACCAGCGCCTGTATCAGTTTCAATGCTACTCCAGCTCATGAGAGATGTTTAAATGGATACTGACAATCTGGGCGATGTGGATTGAGAAAAGCGATAGCATCATCAGGCATTTCATCAGGTACATGATGGTGGTCTGTCACTATTATATCAAGTCATTTTTCACGAGCATAACGTACTATCTCAGCATCACGCGAACCGCAGTCAACAGTGATACATAAATCAACTCAAAGTTCAAGCATCTCATCTATAAAGTAAGACTTCAAACCATATCCATCATTGATACGATGTGGAATACGATAACTTGCAGGTATTTCAAGCTTACGAAGTATATGCATCATAAGAGATGTCGAGGTAACTCAATCTACATCATAATCACCAAATACCATTACCCGTTCTCATTTCTCTTTTGCTTCTCATATACGTCTCACAGCCTTCTCCATATCCTTCATAAGACTGGGATCAAGAAGTTTTTCAAGTGACGATTCAGTCAAATCTTCACCCTCTAGCCTCTTTATAAGAATATCTTTTATGGATTGAGATTCTGTACTTTCATCGATATATACTTCTCTTCCCTTTATACTTTTTTGTATCAACATATTCTTTTACTTAAAATATTTGGACTCAGTATATGGAAAATACCAGCCTTTAAAAGTAAAAAATAAACTTTACAAAATCATATTTTCGCTATACTGGGGGAGCTTATAGGCAGTAGTATTTCAAGCGAGAAGAGCGCAAGTTCTTGTTACGGTGAGGTGCACAGCTTGGAGAGATATTGAGAGTCTTATGAAATATAGTATGCAGTAGTAGCTCAGGTGTGAAGAACGAAAGTTCTTGTTACGGTGAGGTGCACAGCTTGGAGAGATATTGAGAGTCTTGTGAAATATAGTATGCAGTAGTAGCTCAGTTGGAAGAGCGCACCCCTGCGAAGGGTGAGGTCACAGGTTCGAGCCCTGTCTATTGCACCATTAGCACCCATAGCTCAATTGGAAGAGTAGCGGTCTTCGAAACCGTTGGTTGTAGGTTCGAGCCCTGCTGGGTGCACCATATATTGTTTCCGAAAAACCATTCTCTGTTAGAGAATGGTTTTTATTTTAACTATTAATACGTAGAAATACTTACTTTAAAACTAAATTCTTGGTAAAAATGATAGCGCTCTATCTTTTATTGAAGCTGATGTTCCTGAAATTCGATTTCATGGAAAAACAAAGTCCAGGGCAGCTGTTATATCTTCTATTTCATTTGAGGAAAAACTAATTTTCTGATTATTTTTCAATTCATCTAAAAAATTATTTTTACTTTCAGGTAATTGAAATTCTCAAAGTTGCTTATAATCCTTTGATTGAGTTCTCTCAAAAGCATCTGCAATCTGCCAGAAACAACTCCCTTTAGATGCTCTCAATAATTTTATTCTTAATCAACTGTACTCAGGGATAACAGAGAGAAGTTCGCCGAGCTTCATCGATCTTATAGGATTAGATAAAAACATAGTTTCATCAAAATCTGTAATATCCCCATAAGTTTCACTAAGAGAAGGTCATATATCATGTATATCTAGTTCCATAAAAGCATGATTAAATTATAAATATAAATTTATAATAACATAAATTAATATATAATCAAATTTTAATAACTTAAACTATAAAAAATCTCCTACACATGTAGGAGATTTTTATGAAACAAGAGTATATTAATCTACATAGATATATCCTTGTATTGCAGTATCATTACGTGGTATTTGACGAGTAGTAACTTCTCCAAGTCGACGATAGTTCATGTCTGAAACTACGATATGAGTATCAGTAAAATCTATTACAATACCTACGTGACCATAGCGAGGATTATATCCTCTTCAACCAAGTTGAACAATTGCTCAGAGTGTAGGAGTATTACCAGTTGCATGTCATTTAGCACGAGCATTATTAAGCCATTGATTTGCGTTTCATGACCAGTTAACATTCTTATATTGTGCTACATACCAAGTACAATTTCCCCAGTAAAAGGTCCATTGTGGTTGTCTCCATACAAGTTGATACCTCCCTTGAGTATTTACATTTTCACTTGCAGCCTGTGCGACAAAGCTATGTCCTCAAGAGTTAGTATTTGATGTCGTAGAAGCTACAGCACGGGTTGCAGTGCGTTGTGGTTGTGGTACAGGGGCTGGCTTTGGAGGTTCTCTTTTTGCTCCAGGAATGATAATATTATCTCCTATCTTAAGATCAGAAGCACTAAGAAGAAGATTTTGCCTCATAATATCTTCTTGGGAAACTTTGTATTTCTGAGCAAGCCCAGAGAGAGTTTCACCAGAAGTTACTTTGTGAGACAACCCAGATGCTGGAAGTATACGAAGAACTTGTCATGGTCTAATACCATCACCACTGAGATTATTTTCCCATCTGATAGTATCAACGCTGACTCAATAAGCTGAAGCGATAGTTCCAAGGCTTTCTCAACCAAGCACCTCATGTTCTATAATAGTTCGTGAAGCACGGGTTGTATTGCCTGAACTTGTTGATGAAGTATTGACTTGAAGAAAAGAATCTCGCGATTCTATAAACAAGGTTCCATCGCCAATAATATTTGTATCTCAGAAATATGAATCAATAATAGATGACTCATCTATAAATCATCTATAAAAGTCATACTCAGTCGCAGCACTTGTAAATCAAGCCAGTACTGGGTATACAGGAAGCATAAATATTGAAAGACAAGAAACGATGGTAAGTCAAATTTTTCCAGTGTGCTTCCCTTTTTCATATATGGTATGTTGAAGTACACGTGAATGTCGCTCTATACGAGCTCTGATATTAATTTTCGATCCCAAGACTATATATTAGAATGTAAAAGCATCAGTCAATATTCTTTAAAAATTATATTGATAAGCTCCATTTAACCAAACAATTCTATCAAAAAAATCAAATAATGTCTATATTATGATATAGACATTATTTCTAGTTGTGTTATAGATGGTCTAAAACCTTTATTTCTCTTAAATCTCTTTTTAGATTTCATTTTAAATACTCGAACTTTTTCACCTTTTTTCTGATCTAAAACCTTACACTCTACCTTAGAACCCTCAACAAGTGGAGTTCCAACTTTAGTATCTTTTCCTTCAATATCTGAAACAAGAAGTGCCTCTACGCTGAGAATTTTTCCTACTTCGATATCTTGTTTTTTAACTTCAATAATATCTCCTTTCTGAACGATAAACTGATTTCCTCCGAGTTCGATAACTGCTAACATAATATGTATAGATGAATAATAAAATACATTTTTAAGTAAAAAACTTAAAAAACAAAACCCTAATTTTCTTGTTTCTTGAGTCTTTTTGCCTGCAAGAGCTTCTCGAAAAAGTGTATTTAATGGCTGGGGTGGTAGGGATCGAACCTACGCATGTCGGAGTCAAAGTCCGATGCCTTACCACTTGGCTACACCCCAATACTTTAAAAAAGCCTGTGTATTATATAAAACATACAAAAAAGTCAAAATTATTTTGCGATTTTTTGTTTTTTTACTATGCTGTAGCTACTTAAAAATTCAAAAAATACTTTATTTCTTTTATACTTGAAATTATGATGAAAATTGTCTCTCTTCTTATGAAACGACCAAGTAATAATCAGATACGTCTCTCTAAGGCTTTTCTCTGAATTGCGCTTATACTTACTGGTCTTGCAGCTTTTTATATGAACGATCTGAGTCTTAATGATAGTGTACTCGGAATAGCTCTTTGAGAAAGTGAGAAACTCATCGCGCAATATTTGATTATAGCACTTTGACTTCCAGTACTGATACTCGGAGGCTTAGATATTTCATTCCTCTCTCGAGGAAGGACACGTATACTCCAAATAGTTTTTTGAATACTTCTTATGATAGTTGGTGGAATGTTTCAAAATACTCCAACGCTTTCAGTAGATATCTTTTATCCTCTTTTTTGATTTCTTACAATCGTAGCTGGTATCAGCGGAAAAATGATAACTACTAAATGACTCAAGCACGGGCAAAAGATAACAAAAATACGAGTATAAAAATATCAAAAAAACTCAAGAGAAATATTTCTCTTGAGTTTTTTTTGATCCCTTATCTCTGTAATAAATCCCTACTTGGTTCATAAAAATCAAGCTTGTCAGCTCAGATTTTTTCTATGATATAATCTATAATATCTTCTTTCTTAACTTCTTCCTGCGTTCCATCCTCAAGATTACGGACCTGAAATATACCATTTCGAGCCTCCATTACCCCCACAAGTACCACATACTTTGCTCCGATTCGATGTGCCTTGAGCATCTGTTCTTTCATGGAAGGAGTTCAAAGTGATGCTTGGGTATTAATACCACGTGCACGTGCTTCAAGTGAAAGTGGAAAAACAATTCTTTTTGCTTCATCTCAAAGCTGCACAAAATACAGATCTATTTGATCTTTATTTTTTATCGCAATATTACGAGCCTTAAGACTCTCTATAATATAGAGGGTATCATAATGAAATCCTGATGCTGGGTAGTGTTTCACAGAACCAAGTTTACTTGCAAGTGTATCATATCTTCCTCCTGAAACAACTGTATGTCAATTTTCATCTATATATCTCCATGTTACACCCGTGTATATATTCTCACGAAAAAATAATATTTTATTGACAGTATAATCGATATTGAGATTATCAAGATAACTAACAAAATCACTAAAGTCTTTCTTGGTATCTTTTTTAAAAAATTTATGAATATCAGGAGAGGTTTCTGCGAGTATCTTTTCATCTTCATCATCTGATTCAAATACTCTGAGTATATCATCTTTTATATATTCTTTTGTAGTATCAGAGAGAAGATGAAGTTTATTTTCATAAAATGCGGAAAGCTCTTCTTTATATTTTAGCATTTCTTTTTCTGATCCGTAGCTATTAATCTCAAGACGTAGGCCTGTGAGTCATATTTTTTGAAAAATAGTATGAGCCATATAGACAGACTGTGCGTCAATAATAGGGTCAGACTCACCTATCACCTCACCACCAATTGTATAAAACTCTTTACGCGATCTATTCTGCCGATAAGTTCGTTCCATATAGTAGTAGTAAACTGGTTGAAGTTCATCATATATCTCATTTTCTATATATGCCCTCATGATTCAGACTGTTTCTGTTGGAATAAGTGAAAACTTTTCTCAGGATTTACCATCAAAATAATAGAGTCCGTATTGGTTTTGGAGTTTTGGGTACACTTTTCGTAACAAGCTTTCTTCCTCAATAAGAGGTGTTGATATACGCCTAAATCCGTTTTTACGAAACTCGTGACGAAATACCTTTTTAAGAAAAGTAAGATAGTTATGATCAGCAGGAAGCATATCAAGCATGCCAGGATGTCTTTGTTCCACCATATGGACTGGATTCATACACTCTATTTAAAAATAAAATCTTTTGAAACAAGGCCAAAAGAAAAGTGAAAAGTCACTGTACACTTTAGTATAGGGAAAAAAAAGTAATTTCCAAGTTGTTTTTTTGAGTTTTTTTTCTACTATGATAAAAATATATAAATCTTATGAAATAAAAAATATACTATGTGGGATTATAATGTTCAATTATTCCAATTTCTCAATGAACTTACAAGATTTGAGATTATTGAAGTTCTTGCGCCTAAGACTGCGGATCTACCTATTTTCTTTCTTCCACTCTTTCTTACTTCGTTATGGCTCTATTATAATTTTTCAAAAAAATATAAAAACGAGGAAAAGAAACATCTACGAGAAAATCTTATGTTTATTTTTTATAGTTGTGTAATCGTAATTATTTTTTCTACTATTATAAAAAGTTTTATAGATATAGATAGACCGGAAACAGCTATCTCTGAAGCTGGGAAACTTCTTCTCTACAAGATACCTGAATCAAGTTTCCCCTCTGATCATGCGAGCGTGAGTTTTGCTTTTCTCACTGCACTCTTACTGAGTAATTATAAAAAAGTATTTTGGGCTTTTCTTCCTTTTGTGATACTCATGAATATGTCACGTATCATCTCATGAGTACATTGGCCAACTGATGTTATATGAGGACTTATGATTGGGATACTAGCATGATATATAGGGATAAACATTCTTCCAAAAATAAAATTTGTAAAAAATATAAATTCTTTCATAATGAAAGTATTATCTTATATTAAACTCTAAAGGATATGGAGCAAAGTAAAAAAATTATCCTCGCAGGCTGAGGAACTTGAGGGCATGTAATTCCTCTTGTAAGCCTTACAAGTTATTTAAGTGATGAGGGAAGTTATGAGTTTCTCTGGCTCTGAGAACGTGATTCTCTTGAAGAAGAGATGGCAGAGATTCAAGCTATAGATTTTAAAAGTATATCAGCTTGAAGGATACGAAGATACTTTGATATACGGAATTTTTATGAGCCTTTCAAAAATCTCACATGAATTATTGAAAGTATGATATATATATTGCGATTTAAGCCAGATTATATTTTTTCCAAAGGTTGATTTGTAGCACTTCCGGTATGTATCGCAGCATGGATACTTAGAAAGCCTCTTTATATCCATGAGTCAGATACCGTTATCTGAGCAACAAACCAGCTGAGTTCACGCTTTGCTTCAAAGATTTTTTATACTTTCCCTTGAGATCATATAGATGGGATAAAGCATATTCACTCCGGACCTATTGTACATCCTGAAATGATAGATGGAGTAACATCAATGCAGGTAGAAGAAAACGAAAGACTCAAAGTGCTCGTCATCGCAGGAACACAATGATCAACAAAGATATTTGAAGCACTCTTAGATATACTCAAAGACTGTAAAGATATAGATTTTCATATTATACTTTGAGATAAAAATCTTCACTTTCGTCAAAAGTTTCTCCCTTTTTCAAACGTTGAAATGTATGACTTTCTGAAACCAGCAAAACTTGGAACTCTCATGCAATCTTGTGATATTGCAATAACACGTGGAAGCTCAACACTTTGGGAACTTATGTATTTTGGTATTCATTCTATAATTATACCCCTTAAATCTACTTGATGAAATCATCAATACTATAATGGGAAACACTTTGAGGAAAAATATGGTTTTGATCTCCTAGATGAAGATAAAGAGCTTTCTCTTGAGATGTTTAGAAAACTTCAAAAATATAAAGATACTCGTAAATCTGACCTTAACCTCGAAGGTTACTTTGATGGACTACATAAGATAGAGAAAGAACTTTCTCAATAGAAATAATTTGAAAATATTAAACCGGTAGTAAAACACCGGTTTAATTAATGTATTATTTTGTTGCTTTTTTGCTATTTTTAAAAATCTATACTACACTTATAAATATGTATTTTTTAAATTAGTCATATGACTCAACATATTAGACATTTTCTTGATAATCTTCAATGACAATCCTCACTAGGAAAACTACTTATACCTGCAGTAGTATTATTTTCTATTATACTGATGGTTCTATTTTTCAAATGATGAAGTACACATCTTGTACTTATTGTTGGAACTATGCTTGCCTTTTATCTTGCACTCAATATTGGAGCGAATGATGTCGCAAACAATATGTGACCCGCTGTAGGGTCTTGAGCACTCCCTATATGAGCGGCGATAATCCTTGCTGGTATATTTGAAGCGTCAGGTGCAATAATTGCTGGGTGAGATGTTGTACATACTATCAAAGGATGAATCATAGACGGTTCTCTTATAGAAGACCAAAAACTATTAATCGTTATTATGCTTGCAACACTTTTTCGTTCGGAACTATGGATTAATATCGCAACCTATACAAAATCCCCAGTATCGGCAACACACTCGGTACTTGGATGACTTGTAGGAGCTGGGATATTTGCAATAGGATTTTCAGCTATTAACTGGGCTATGATAGGGCAAATCATTGCAAGTTGGGTGATATCTCCAGTGATGGGATGAGTGATTGCGGCATTTTTCTTATGGTCAATAGATAAGACCATCATACATCAAGAGTCTCGCCATGACGCTGCACAAAAATGGGTTCCTATCTATATAGCAATTATGGCTTGAAGTTTCATAGGATATCTTATGATGAAAGGTTTAGGGCAAATGATGTCAGTAGATATGAAAACTGCGCTCGCATTTTGACTTTGATTTTGAGTTATTGTGTATGTATGAGTCAAAAAAATACTTATAAAATTTTCTGGATTTTTCAAAAATTCTAAAAAATCTATTAATAAACTCTTTAATATCCCTCTCGTTTTTTCTGCTTGTCTTCTCTCATTTGCGCATGGTGCTAATGACGTTGCCAATGCTATCGGGCCATTTGCCGCAATATATGAAACGGTAACGCTCTGAGAAATCGGTTGAGATGCCAGTGTACCTATTTGGATTATGATAATCTGAGCCCTCGGTCTTGCTATCTGACTTTGAGTATATGGTTCAACGCTTATAAAAACCGTAGGAAATGAAATAACAAAGCTCAATCAAATACGCGCATACTGTGTAGCACTTTCAGCTGCTATAACGGTGATCATAGCAAGTTTTCTTGGACTTCCAGTAAGTTCTACTCATATCGCAATTGGATGAATCCTCGGAATAGGATTTTTCCGAACATGGCAAAAACACAGAGCTTGAAGTGATAAAGAATATGTAGATTATAGTATTATGAAACATATCATGCTTGCTTGGGTAATAACTCTTCCCTCTTCAGCTCTCATTGCAGGGATTGCATATACGAGTATTATTTATTTCCTGTAGACTAAAATTATTTTTCATAAAAAATACTCCCTGATTTTTTTCAGGAAGTATTTTTTATATATAAAATTAACTCTGTCAAATACATTTCACTATATTTTCTTCACGCTTTCTTCACAAGAGTAAAAATCTCTGCTAGTATATATATGTCGATAGAAAGAAATCTATCTGAAAAAATATTTTATTTCTCAAACAAATACACAATATGGGAACTGCACTTGTAAAACGACTCTCTGGTTTTTCTGCTATTGACCTTACTGAGCTTAACGCAACCGCAAGTTATCTGAAACGTATTGATAGAAAATTTCTCCTAACAGAAGCTCAATTTCTTGAAATACTCAAAGATCTCTCAAGTGATTTTAGAGCTCTTGAAATAGATGGAAAAAGAGTATTTAATTATGATAATGTTTATATGGATACAGATGATTATCTTTTTTATAAACAACACCAAGAAGAAGTACCTGGGAGAACAAAAGTTCGTACTCGTCATTATACAGACGCTTGAGATCTCGCATTTTTTGAATATAAACAAAAAGAAAATTGAGTTACTAAAAAATTTCGCTATCAATTCCCTGCAGAAGAACATGGAGTAATGACAAAAGGAAAAAAAAGATTCTTTGATGGCGTATGGCAATCCCTCTATGGCACAAAAGCTCCAGCAATATCAGCAGCAATGAAAACAGCGTATAATAGACTCACTCTTGTAAATAAAGATGGTTCGGAGAGACTCACAATTGATTTTAATATATCTGTAAGAGACCTACGAAATGATATAGCAAATGATATTACTCTTGATAATCTCGTTATCATAGAAAGTAAATCGCTCTCAGAGAATTGTAAAAGTGTACAAACAATCGAAGCACATGGTATAGCACGGGCAAACTCTTGCTCTAAATATTCACTCGGAGTCGTGTATTCTGGGCTTGCGGAAAAATGGTCAAAATTTCAAGAAACAATGAATAGAATACAAGAAATACGTATGGAAGTAGCGCAAGAAAAAAGAAAGAGCACTCAACAACAAGCAGAAAGACTGAGTCACTGATTTAAGAAAACCTCACTTAAAAAAGTTACACAAGCTGCATAAAAATAGATTAAAAAAATATATAGACCCTAGGGTCTATATATTTTTTTAATCTAGATAATTATAATCTATTCCATAATTCCTAAAAAGTTTGCGAGAACCTCAGATAAGAGTTTTATATTCAGAAAGTCAAAGCTGTTCTTGCCATTTCACAATAGTTTTTTTGTCATGAGCTTCGATTTCAAGGAGAGGAGGAATCCCATTTTCATAATCATCAATATCAAACTCCACTTCTCCAAGTCTATATGATATACGATGTTTTTGTTTCTCACGAGTTTTTTGCATCCCATATTTCTCAAGTACTTTCGCAAAGCTTTCTATATCAGATACTGGCATCTCATGTTCATCTTTGGCAATAAGTCACTCTTGCCTCTTGATTTCTTTACGTTTATTTTTTATGGTATAGATATGTTCTTCTCCTTTTTTTCTGAGTCGAAACATACGTCCATTTGCTTCCATCTTATGCTCTAGTTCATCAGGAAAGTCATAATACACATCGTGTATTACTCCCTCAAAGTGTTTTTCAGCTCAGAGTTCTTCAAGTTTTTGTACCACTTCTCCTACTGGTATTTCAAGGATTTTAAGTTCTTTTTCTAACATAGAGTTTTGGTATTTTTAATTGTGAACAAGAGTATAGTGAGAAAAGTGAAAAATGGAAGTTTTATACTTGAAAATTGTTAAAATATCATCCATACATTTTTTTCATAGCCTCTCTTTTGATTTTATCCCTTTGTAAATGAACTCGACTATCAAGTGTACCTCATCTTCAAAATTTCATATACGCATCCTCTGCTCAATCAAACTTAAATGCTCACTCTGATCAAGATGTTGTAAGTATAATCTCATCTCAATACAATCATATGAGTTCTCTTTGTTCTTTCGCTGCATCAAGATTAGGAGCTTCCTGCTCTATAAAAGGTCTCATTTCTCCTGTAATAGATTTAGACGCCTTTATTCAAGGATAGTACTCAAGTTCAAATTTTGTATCATTTAACTCCATTGAGGCACGTAATTTTATTTTTGAACGATTCATATAAAATCCTAATAACTCAAAAATCTCTATTAAAGCATTCATGTCATGAATATCCATTTCATCTTCAAGTAAAATTTTCATAAACTTCTCAATTTTTTCAATATCTATATCAGTTCAAAGTTTTTCAAAAAACTTTGAAAGAACATATTCTCTTTCTTTTCGCAGTTTTCAGAACTTCCGTTTTCATGTTAATGTTTCAGTAATTCTTTGATCCGTAAGCGTTCTTTCCCTCACTCTCAATTGTCTTCATCAATTCTTTTTTAAAAGTATATCTTTTCTATCAAAATAATCATCAGTTATTACTCACATATATCGCGTAGTTCAACCGTTTTTCAAAATAGAGTCCCGAACTGAAAGTAGATCAATACCTGGTTTAGTATGAACTGCATGAAGTTTATTTTCTAATTCTAAAAGCACTTCATTAACACGACTATCACTAATTGATAATATTCAAGATTCTACAAGTAATAATAATAATCAAACAAGTTGCTTATCACCAAAAATCAGAAATAACTTTGCAGCAAATCATCAAGATACAACAATTTCTCAAGGTTGAAAATTATTTTTTTCTCGAGATTTATCTATAATCTTAAAAATTTCTTGCCATTTTTTTCCATCAATTCATATCTTTTTTTCTGCAACAAAATCAATTCACTCCTGCATTCTTAAAACTCTATGAACAAACCTTGATATCTCTTTCCTAGATTTTTCGAATTCATCAAAAGTTTGAAAAGAAAAATCAGGGACTTCTAGTCATGCTACTTGTTCAAGCATTATTATATATAAAATTATATTTTACAAACAGCAATAATATATGTATAAATATTTTTTAGTCAAAGAAAAAAGCTATTTTTTAAATAGCTTTTAAAGAAATACTCTTACTTCTCAAGTCTCTTCAGTCATATCCTCCCCTTTGCAATATCCACTTGTATAATCTCAAAATCTACAATATCCCCTTCTTTCACAACATCCTCAACTTTCATAACTCTTTCTTTAGAAAGCTTTGAGATATGAATCATTCCTGAGTTTCGACCTTTAAACTCAACTATTGCGCCTGTTCCATCTATTATTTTTACTATTTTTCAGCTTCCAATATATCCTACTTCAGGAGACCAGAGCACTTCACGTATCGCTACAATAGCCTTTTGTCCCTGTTCTTGTGTTTTTGCAGTAATAGTAGTAAGTCCATCATCAGCGATAGATATTACTACACTATAATCCGCTTGAAGTTTTTGAATTGTTTCTCCTCACTTCCCAATAAGTGTACGAATCTGTGCTTCCGGTACCTTGAGGCTCATAATGAGTGGGGCATAAGGAGAAAGAGCTCCAATCTCCGATTGTGTTTTCAACATCTCACCAAGTATAAACATCGAAGCTTCTTCCCCTTGGGTAAATGCTTCTTCAAATACCTTCATAGAAAGTCCTTTGATTTTTACGTCAAGTTGCATCGCAGTAATACCATTTTTTGTACGTGCTACTTTAAAATCCATATCTCCAAGAAAATCTTCTTGTGCCTGTATATCTGAAAGTATCGTATATTTCCCTGTAAACTCATCGTATATCATTCCCATGGCAACAGCTGAAACAGGAGTCTTAATAGGAACACCGGCATTCATAAGACTCATTGTAGAACCACATACTGATGCCATTGAACTTGAACCATTACAGGTAGTTACTTCTGATACTGTTCGGATCATATATGGAAATTCTTCTTCGCTTGGAAGTACAGGCTCTAAAGCACGTTCTGCAAGCCTCCCATGTCATACTTCTCTACGTCCTGCTCCACGCAACATACGCACCTCTCCAACAGAGTAAGGTGGGAAGTTATAGTGATGAATATATCTTTTTGTTTGTTCGTCATGCATTCCATCGACCAACATATTATCCTCAGGTCATCCGAGTGTACAAATATTGAGCACTTGTGTCATTCCTCGTTGAAACAATGCGGAACCATGAGTGCGTGGAAGTAATCCAACCTCCGTTTTAATATTACGTACATCGCTTGGCTTTCGCCCATCAAGACGCAATCATTTTTCTAAGATATTTTTTCGCATCACTTCTTTGACTCGTTTATATACCATAGATCCTACTCCTGAGGTATCGCCATCTTCAGAGTAATCACCATTCTCCAGTAAATACTCTTTTGTAAGTACATCAAGAGTATCAAGTTCTAGATGAAACTCTTTTTTTCCTTTATGATAGAGAACTTCAAGCTTTTCCTCTGTCAAAAAATCCTGTACTTTATGATACAAGCTTTCATCAGGAAGATTAAAGCTTGGAGTGATAGTTTTTATACCAAAACGAGATTTATAATCCTTTAAAAAATCAAGCTGTGCTTCACAGAGCTCTTTAATAATGTTATGGGCTTTGGCAAGGATATCAAGCATTTCAGTATTAGATACTTCATTAGCTCCTGCCTCTACCATAGTTATCGCATCCTCCGTTCCCGCAACAACTATATGAAGTCTTGCATTCTTTTCTTCTTCAAGGCTTGGATCAAATATATATTTTCCCTCTTGAGTCAGCGAAAGCTTTACTCCTGCCACTGGTCACTCAAAAGGAGCTCAAGCAATCATTAATGCAAGTGAAGCACTTGTAATACCCCAACTTCCCTGTTCTGAGTTATTATCATTAGAAAGAGTTGTACAGATGATTTGTGTATCATTAATCATTCCTTTTGGAAACATCGGGCGGATTGGTCGATCTATCATACGTGAAGTAAGTGTTGCGATATCGCTTGGTCGAGCTTCTCGCTTCATAAATCTATTCCCCCCTATTTTTCCTGCAGCATAATATTTTTCCTGATAATCAACCACGAGTGGAAAAAAGTCTGCTTTTTCGTTGAGCCCTACTTCTTTTATCCCTGCTGTAGTAAAGAGAATATTTCATAGTTCATCACTCATAGTTACAGCTCCATTTGCAAGAAGCCCAAGCTTTCCTGTTTCAAAAGTAAGATTTTTTCCAGCAATGTTATATGTTTTTGTGAGTGGTTGCATTTCCACTGCATTCGTATCTGTGAGTCAGACCATATAGTATATATAATAAAATAAACTTGAAAGTCTGAAGTATTTCTCGAAAGAAGTAGAACCAAGAAAGATTCTTGAATCCAATTCTTACGGGAAAAATAGTATCAAACTTTCAAAAAAGAGTATAGATAAAAATGATAAAACTGCAATCTTTTATGATTGCAGTTTTATATTGTGAAAGAAAAATATTTTTCTCTTTATATTATTTAATCTAATTACAACATACAGCGTATGCAACAAGCGTTCTTCTTTGTGTATTCCAGTTTTGACAGTACCATCAATTACTCGCTGTTGGAATAGATTGATTATAATGATCCGTTGTTCCTCCATGACATCATCCTCAAGTTCTTACCGTATTTGAAGGGCATTGTACACTCGATTGATTTCAAGAATTACTATGACTCACAACCGTACAAGATAAAGAACCGCTTGATACTACACTATCCACATACCCCTTTGTTGCAACTATAGTATCAGGATCACTTGCTTGAGTTTGCTGTCTCATACGTATTTTTCCATCTACATCGAGTCTTTGGGTTGGGGAGGTAGTTCAGATACCAACATTTCCACTTGTAGCAAGAAGAACATCTCCTGTCTCATCTCCAGCATTATTCATCCAAGTAAAGTTTTCAGCTGGAGTAGATTCTATACTTGCCATTTTTATACAGTAGAGAAGAGCAACGTTGCGTGGGCGGGTTTCACTATCACCTGCTACATCTTCTATTATATCAAAGCCATCATATCTATCTCATGTTGTAATATGTGTTCAACCTCCTGATACTGTATGTCTACGTCTACCAGATCTTACATGCCTATGGTCTCTTAACTCATATAACTGAAAACTCCCTAATGTTCTTCCTGGGTCAAATCATCTTCCGAGTTCAACACAACGTATGAATTCTCATCAAAGGTCAGGAGTATC
>JAIUMN010000017.1 GCA_022565555.1 Candidatus Altimarinota bacterium | reverse complement strand
GCGATAGATCATGATAGCAAAGAAGATGCACAAAAAGTTGCGAAAAAAGTAGATAAGAGGATTACTAAATTTAAGAAACACCATAAAGACTTTATTCCAAATGTTGAGGATATCCAAGACATGGTTGAGCTTGAGTTAATGCGTGAAGGACATCTTGAGGTGGCAAAATCATATATCTTGTATCGCAGTGAGCGAAATCAAGAACGCAAAAGAAATATCTTTAAATCTCGTATGGCACTGAAACCTTTTGAGTACCCAGAACTATATAGTTATGTAGATGCAGTGCGGCACTCATACTGGATACATACAGAGTTTAACTTTACTTGAGATATTCAAGACTTTAAGGTATCAGTGAATGATGTTGAGCGAAATGCTATTCAAAATACGATGTTGGCAATTGCTCAGATAGAAGTTTCAGTAAAGACCTTTTGGGGAGATATTTATAAAAAATTCCCAAAACCAGAGATAGGTTCTGTGGGTCAAACATTTGCTGAGTCAGAAGTTCGTCATATGGACGCGTACTCTCATCTTCTTGAAATACTTGGGCTCAATGAAGACTTTGAGCGTATCAAAGATATTCCTGTAATGCTCCAGCGAGTCAATTATCTTCAAAATGCAACAAAAAATGCTCGTAGTGAAGATAATAGGGAGTATTCACACTCTATAGTTCTCTTTTCGCTCTTTATAGAACATGTTTCTCTTTTCTCCCAATTTCTTATTATGATGGCGTTTAATAAGCATAAAAATATATTTAAAGGAATATCAAATGTTGTAGAAGCAACCAGTAAAGAGGAGCAAATACACGGAATGTTTGGAATAGAGCTTGTAAATACTATTAAGGCTGAAAATCCTACTTGGTTTGATGATAGCTTTAAAAATATGATAAAAATGGCTTGTATTGAAGCGTATGAATCAGAGTCCCAGGTGATAGATTGGATATTTGAAAAATGAGAACTCGATTTTCTTCCTAAGAAAGTAGTGAATGAATTTATTAAAGATAGATTTAATAAGTCACTTATTTCTATTGGGATGGAAAAAATATTTGAAATAGATGAGCACCTTCTTGCTGAAACCTACTGGTTTGATGATGAAGTGATGGCAACAAAGCATACAGACTTTTTCTATAAAAGACCAATTAACTATAACAAAAAATCGCAAAGTATTACCGGAGATGATTTATTCTAAATATTATTTTTTTAACACTACATTATTATGAGATGGTTAAACGAAATGAGTCAAGCGTTCCTTCAAAGAGGATACTTACTCCCAGGACAAAGTGCTGAAGAGAGACTGAGAGATATCGCAAATAGAGCTGAAAAGCTTCTTGAAAAAAAATGATTTGCTGACAAGTTCTATGGATATATGGAACAAGGGTATTATTCTCTTTCAAGCCCTGTTTGGGCAAACTTTGGACAAGATAGAGGACTTCCTATTTCATGTTTTGGTTCCTATATTGGTGACGATATGGGGAGTATTCTCCATACGCATGCTGAAGTTGGGATGATGACGAAATACGGATGAGGGACGACAGGGTATTTTGGTGATTTGAGACCTCGCGGAGCAGAGATAAAAGACAATGGTCACTCGTCATGAGCAGTACACTTTATGAAGATGTTTGATTCACTTATTGATGTAGTCAGTCAAGGAGCAGTTCGAAGAGGGACGTTTGCGACATATCTCCCTCTTGAACACGCGGATGCCAATGAATTTCTTGATATTAAAACCGAGGGAAATCCTATTCAACATATTAACTTTGGAGTAACTGTTGGAAATAAATGGATGCAGGAGATGAAAGATGGAGATGCAGATAAACGAAAACTTTGGGCAAAAGTGATACAAAGAAGAAGTGAGCAATGACAACCATATATATTTTTTACTGATAATGTAAACGACAATACAGTAGATATGTATAAAGATAAAAATATGAAAATTAAGATGAGTAATGTCTGTTCTGAGATTATGCTCCCAGTAAACGATACAGAATCATTTGTATGTTGTCTTAGTTCTATGAACCTCGAGTACTATGATGAGTGGAAAGATACGGACGCTATAGAAGTAATGACCTACTTCCTTGATGCAGTAATGTCCGAGTTTATTGAAAAACTTGAAGCACTTCGTGATGCTGAGGATATCGATAAAAACCAAGCCTTTAAGTTTATGGAGCGAGCCTATAACTTTGCGAAAAATCACCGAGCACTCGGACTTTGAGTATTTGGATGGCATTCATATCTCCAATCTAAGATGATTCCTATGGAGTCTCTTGAAGCAAATGAGCTTAATGTTGAAATATTTAAAAACCTCAAAGAAAAAGCATATAAGGCTTCTGAAGATATGGCAAAAGAGTATGGAGAAGCCCCATACACAAAGGGGTACGGAAGACGTAATACGACGCTTCTCGCGATTGCTCCAACAACTTCCTCAGCATTTATCATCGGACAAGCTTCTCAGTCTATCGAGCCATGGTTTTCAAACTGTTACGTAAAAGACCTTGCAAAACTCAAAGTCACTATCAAGAATAAGTATCTTGAGAAACTTCTAGAGGAAAAAGGAAGAAACGACAGAGAGGTATGGAACTCTATCAGAGATCGAGACGGTTCAGTCCTTCATCTTGACTTCCTTTCAGAGCAAGAAAAAAATGTCTTCAAGACCTTTACAGAAATCAATCAGTATATTATTATCGATCAAGCAGCTGATAGACAAAAGTATATCGACCAAGGACAATCACTCAATCTCATGATAGACCCAAAAACGCCTATCAAACAAATCAACGAACTCTATCTCTCAGCTTGGAACCAAGGTATCAAAACTCTCTACTACCAACACTCTAAGTCAGCAGCGCAAGAGCTGACTCGAAAGATAGTATGTAGCTGATGTGAAGCGTAATTATATATTTTTCCCCCAAACTTGGGGGAAAAATATTATCAGTGTTATATATACAAAAATATATAATTAATATATAATTTATGAGTAAAAGAAGAATTTTTTACAAAAAATAAACTCTCAAAAATTACAAATTTGTAATGCAATTTTCAAGAGTTTACCAGAGAATGAAATCTGATATGTTAAGCGACAATGATTTTATGACTTTAGGAGGAAATTGCAAAAATTTATTAATAAATATTAGAATTATGATTCCATATAAGAATATTAATTGAGATTCATGAGTAATTTCTTATGAGTATTGAGAAGATTATATTAAAGTAAAATTTAAAGATAATAGTATTTATGTATACACTTATGAAAGTGCTTGAAAGATACATATTGATAAAATGAAACAATTGGCAGATTTATGACAAGGTTTAAACGCCTATATTAATACAAATGTTAAATATTTATATGTTAAAAATTAAAATATGTGATGCGGATGTAAAACAAAGTCCACAAAGAGTAAAACTGTAAAAGTTAAAACTCATGTAAGGGCAAAACCAAGAAAATGTAAGTAACATTTTTTCCCGAACGTAATGTTCGGGATTTTTTTAAGCACATTTTTAGAATTTTGATAAATCGAAAATATGTAATATAATAGAGTTGCTTTCAATAATGAAAGCGAGGCAAATAGGCATGAAAGGAAAAACACATGCAGCCCATCGAGCTCGGAAGTGCAGCAATGATCCCTCTGAAAACTCTTGGAGATGCCGTCAAGGTTTTCTCTGAGAAAACTGGTCACGATCCTATCGTGCATGTAGATAATTCTGGGGGAATTTGTAGACTGGTAACAGATAGCGAATCATTTGCTGACTTCTTCGAGGATGTCACGCTGGCTGAGCAAGCTGTATAGGCTTTGCTGTCACTGACAATACAAGCATCCGGGACTTTCCCGGGTGCTTTTCTTTTGACAAAATATAAAGGCTAAATATTATATTTAATATATTTAAATATAAATGTCAAAATGTCAGATAGTAGATTATGAGAAATAAGTAATACAGCTTGAAATCTTTTTGAAAGTGAAACTTTTAAAGCTTTTGTATTTGACTTCTACTATGATCAGGAAGATCATGCAGATGGTACATGGTGAGATATTATGAGACATATTTTTTGAGATGGAGATATGTATAAAAGGTTTCTGAGATATTGTAGGGAAAGTGATTATTGATTTTTAGATAAAGAGGATAGAATATATTATAGAATCCAAGTATCTTTTTTTATTTTTGAACAAGCAAGGCAGATAGTAGTACAAGAAACGATTGATAAGCTCCATCATATACTTAGTGTTGATATGTGAAGAATTGAGTATCAGAATACATCGAAAATAATTCCGTGAACTACAGTTAATTTTTGGACTTGATTACAAACAAGTTTATATAGCGGTATTTTAATGAATAATCATTGAGAAGTAGTATATATCATATGAAAAAATGATGATATCTATGAAGTCTATTCGCATGAATCTGAAAATCACTATGTCAATGCTTCGGGCTATAAAACAACACCAGCTCGTAGAAGTAAAATACAAAGAATCAAACTTCGTCAACAAATAGAAGAGTTTAGAGGTGTACTGCGAGCCGTGAAAGATGGAACTCAGATACCAAAAAGACTACTCTATGAATTAGAGCGTCTTTTCATCCTTGATGGATGATGTCAGTGGAATCTAAATTTTGAAACAAAGATTCGCTTTCGTTCTTGGCTCGTTGAAAAAATCATAGAGATGGAGAAGGATTTTGATCAGCTTGTAGAAAAGGACTCGAGAAAACCAGACTTAAAGCTTGTTTGAGATTAAGTCCCAAGAAAGATTTGAATTATTTCAGCACTATTTGACATCATACATATTTTTCATATCATCATTTCTATGAACAAACAATTGAACTGGCACCTGCTTCCCCTTATCCCTTCTTGCTTGAGAAAGGACTAGTTTAGGGTATGTATTTTTATATAGCTCAGAATCCTTTCTTACGCAAGAAGGGATTTTTTATTTTTTATATCTTAAAAAAATACACATGGGACCAATATAGATACTCTAGTAAAAAAACTTGATGAAACGAGTGAGTGCTTCCTTTCAAGTTTTTGAGTTTCACTTTCTGATATAACTGATACTCATGCTCAGATGATTTGTGATATACTTTCTCTCCAAAAAAACGGACTTTGTCTTACTGGTTCTGGAAGATGGAAAATAGTAAACTCTCAAACAAAAACTAAAAAACACTGAGGGTATCTTCATCTCTCAAAGCTCCAATCTAAGTATCCAGAATTATTACGGTAAATATTTTTTTAAATTTTCTCTTATGCTTCGTCTTTCACAATTTCCATTTAAAACACTTAAGTCGGCTCCAAAAGTAAGTGATAACCGCTCTACAAGTTTACTCCTCCAAGGAGGATATATCCGTCAAGCGATGGCGGGAGCGTATGAATTTCTCCCTATATGACATCGAGTACTTCGTAATATCGAGCAAGTCATTCGTGAGGAGATGGACGCTGCGGGGTATCATGAAATGCTGATGACGATACTAACTCCAAGGGATTACTGGGAAACAACGGGGCGTTGGGATATACCTGAGTATTTCAAAGTTCCAGGTTGGGGAGAGACGGAGTATCGCATCGCGCCGACTAATGAAGAAAATGTTACCCCGATACTTGGAGAGTTTATACAATCTTATAAAGACCTCCCAACTTGTGTGTATCATATCCAGAAGAAATTCCGTAACGAAAAACGTGCAAAGTCGGGGCTTCTGAGGGGTCGAGAGTTTATCATGAAAGATGCCTATAGTTTTCATACTTCACGCGAAGATTTTGAAAGCTTTTACGCAGATATCAAACAAGTATACATGAGATGCTTTGAGAGACTTGGACTTGGTGCAGATACGGTGATTGCGGACGCTGATGGTGGGGCGATATCAGATATGAACTCGCATGAGTTTCAAACCTACCTTGAGGTAGGGGAAGATATTATCGTATCAGATAGTTCATGATATACCTATAATCTTGAGCTTGCAAGCGGAATTCCAGATGATAAAAATATTTCAGAGGAGACAAAAACTATGGAGTATCTCGACAGCGTTCCTGATATCGTCAATATGGAAAAGATGACCAAGTATTTCGGAGCTCCTGACTGGCAAATGCTCAAAACTGTTATCTATAAACTTCAAGATTCAGGAAAATATATTGCTGTAGTAATTCGTGGAGATCTTGATATCAACGAACTCAAGCTTGGAAAATACCTGAGAAATACTTACGCTGAAAGTTTTGCGCTTGCAGATGAAACTGATCTTGAAAAACTTGGAACTGTGAGAGGATTTATCTCCCCACTGAAGGATTCACAGCTTAATATAACAACACTGTGAGATGTATCACTAAAAACGGTAAAGAATTTTTATGGTGGAGCAAATGCAATTGCAAAATCCACGAAAAACGTAAATCTTGAAGATCTCGATATATCAGAGTTTGGAGATTTTTCAGAACCAAGAGAGTGATTTCTCTCACACAATATTCCTGGAGAAAAACTGGTATTTAAAAGAGCTTCAGAAGTAGGAAATATCTTTCATCTCGGAACAAAGTATAGTACACCTTTTGGACTGAGTTTTACTGACGAAAATAATCAGGTAAATGATACGGTTGAGATGTGATGTTATGGTATCGGAGTATCACGACTTATGGGAGTGATGGCTGAGTATTTTATGACAGAAAAAGGTATTATGTGGCCACAAGGTATCGCACCGTATGATTACTATATCATCGTAATGGGAGAAGAGAATATCCCGAAGGCTGAGGAGCTTGCTTATAGTCTAGAGAAGCAAGGGAGCTCAGTAATTCTTGATGATAGAGTTGGACGAAAAGATGGCTTCGGTCAAAAAGCTTGAGACTGTGAACTCTGGGGAATCCCAAATCGCATTGTGATTTCAGCAAAGACCTTAGAACAAGGTGGATATGAGCTACTAGAGAGAGGGAGAGAGTCAAGAATCGTAAAGTTATAAAAAATAAGTAGTACTTAAGTACTACTTATTTTTTATATATGTTTGAAATCTTCCGTGCTCAAACTCTATTTCACTTTTAAGTATAAAATTTTCTCTCCACTCAGGCAAGTAGGCGTCTCACGAGTAGTTTCACTCTATTAGAGTGCACTCAACTCGGTCTGTGAGTCATCTCTCAAAAAATGCTTTATAGATTTGTACTCCTCACATGATATATATTTCTTGAATTTTTTCTGATTTCAAGGTTTGAATAAGTTCTTCAATACTCGCATAGCTTTCACACTCAGAAAATACTCCCCGAGTAAGGACGATATTTCGACGATGCGGGAGTGGACGATATTTTTCTGGGAGAGAGTAATAGGTATTTTTTCCCATCACTACTATCTGTCCTTTAGTGAGATTTTGAAAGTGTTTCAGATCCTCTGGAATATGCCAGGGAAGTACTCCATTTTTTCCTATGAGTCTCTCAGAAGTCATTGCAAATACAGATATTACCTTCATAGTTTTTAAGGGTGTTAGACTGCAACTGGAGCTTTAAGAACTCAATGTGATTGATAGTCACAAAGCTCAAAATCTTCCCATTCAAGATTTTCTATATCTTCAAGGGTATGTATTTCTTTTTTAAGTTTAAGTTCTGGAAGTGGATATGGTTCACGCGTGAGCTGTTCTTTGACTTGGTCCATATGATTACTATAGATATGTGCATCTCAGAGGGTATGAACAAAAGTTCCAGGAGTATATCCAGTTATTTCTGCTATGAGCATGAGAAGGGTTGAGTAAGAAGCAATATTAAACGGTACTCAGAGAAATATATCAGCACTTCGTTGATAGAGTTGGAGATGGAGGAGATTATGAGTTGTATCTACGTTGAATTGGAAAAATGCATGACAAGGAGGAAGAAGCATGTCATCTTTTTGCGTAGGATTCCACGCTGATACGATGATACGCCTATCTGTTGGATTATTTTTAAGAGTTTCTATTATATTTTTGAGTTGATCGATTCAGGCATTTTCTGTATCAGTATTTCCCGTTTTAAATGCGTGTGAATGCCCACCATTGAAGTTTCTCCATTGGTGTCCATAGACGGGTCCAAGGTCTCACCAAGTTACTACAAAATCGTCATCAGATGGAAGATTTTTTATTTTTTCGATAAAGTTTTTTTTCTCTTGCATCCAAGCTTCAGAGTATTTTGGATATCTATCCGCGAGATTATTTTTTTCAAGATAGTTTTGAAAGGGCCACTCATCCCAGATATGACAGTTTCTGTCTACGAGATATTTGATATTAGTTTCTCACCTGATAAGCCATATAAGCTCTACGATGATAATTCTCAGAAATGTTTTTTTCGTCGTAACGAGCGGAAAACCATCACGCAAGTCATAGCGAGCTTGCATCCCAAAGTAGCTTGTGACTCCTGTCCCAGTTCTATCATCTTTTACAACTCATTTATCAAGGATAGTCTGTAAGAGTTCATGATATTGCTTCATAGCGAGAGAGTTAGGAGGTATTATGATTCTAGTATTTTTCTTTCAGTTCTCAAATCTCTATTAACTGCTTTTTCAGTAGTGAATTTTTCTGGATAACGTGCTTGGAGTTTTTTTATATTTATAGTACAAATACTTTCTATATCACTTCAAAGTATTTTCACAAAAGCTCCAGCGAGTCAAAAAATCTCTATAAATCTTTCTTTTAAGAGTTCTGTGTTAAAAGACTTATTATAAAACAGAGATTTTTTAAAACTATCTAGGATTTCTATAGAAAAATAATTCAATCTATGAGCATATTTTTCTATAGAGTCATATTTTTTTGTATCAAAATTCATATCAAAATCTAACTCATAAAATTCAAGTTTTTTACATGCAATAGCTATATACCACATAACATCTCATATTTCCTCTCTGAGATTTACTGTATCTAGTTCTCATCCTTTTATATATAGAGCTTCAAAAATTTCTCCTATCTCAGTTTGTATCCCTATTGCAGAGTGGAAAAGAGAGTCATTAATATTTGACTGCTCATGACTTGGATTAATAACTGGATAGAGAGATTCTGTTCGTATTGCAAGTTCAACATATTCTGTAAAGTTCATAATTATTTTGTTATATGAGATAATATTTTTTGAGTAATGGTATCTTCTGGAAGCATTACTCTATCTTTGGTACACTTGATAGCCTTCCAGTCTGGGAATGTTTCAAGGATTTCGTGTGCTACTTTATAAGCATTTTTGAGGTGATGCTCGTCAGCCTCATGGAGATCTTTTGTTTTCCCATCTTTGATATACTCTCTCTTCTCTTTTTTTTCTACTAGACTCTGGCTGACTTCTGGAGGAACATCAAGAAATAGTACGAGATCAGGTTTTGGTATACCAAATATCTTATATTCCAGTTTGTAGAGCCACTTCATAAACTTCATCCTCTTTTTTTTGTCATCTATTTTCCCGCCGTGATGCATCATATTAGCGCTGACATAGCGGTTTGATATAATATAATCATACTCTTTTTGACGTTCTTTGAAATTAAAGCTATCATCAAAACGGTCTAGTGCGTAAAATATACTTGCTGCCTTTGCGTTTACTTCTCCATATGCTCCATTGAGATATTTTTCTGCAAAGTATGTAGAGTTTTCTCCATAGCGAGGATAGTCGAGTACCAGTACTTTCTTTCACATCGCGATAAGAGCTTCACTTACAAGTTTGGTTTGTGTTCCTTTTCCAGAACCATCGAGTCAATCAAGGACAATAAACATAGTTTAGTTTTTAGGTTTATAGCTGGTCCAGTTTTCTTCTGCGTAGCGTCATTTTTCCTCATAGCTTTGTCTCGGAGGAGAAGACATCTCAGCAAAGAGAAGTTGTGCTATTTCCATACCAGGTCTCAGGATAATCGGTACAGAGTTGAGGTTACAGAGTTCAAAAGCAATATTGAGATAATGACCAGGATTAATAAGACCCGCGGTATTATGAACTATGAGTCCGATGCGTGCAAGTGAAGACTTTCCTGAGAGTTGGATGAGGTATTTTTTACTTCAAAAATAATCTTTAGAAATACCTAAGAGACTCACTCCAGGGTGAAGAACAAACTCTCCCCCATCCTCTATAATTATTTCTCTGTACTCGGGGAGAATTTTCTTTGCTGGATCAATACATGAAGTTTTATGTGCTTCAAAGGTAAGAAAACGATTCCCAAGAAGGATATCATAGCTGGCGGGCTGGAGTCGCGACTTAGAAAAATCTGAAAGGGTTATTTCTCCAGATTCTACAGCTTTGAGTATATCAGTATCTGAGAGAAACATGGTTTTATAATAAAAAAGTTAATCTTTTCTTTAGTATAAAAAAAATACTTCGTCTTTCAAACAAAGTATATTTTTCGTGTCAAAAACTTGTGGAGAACTAGAGGTACTTCTCACAGAACTTTTTTATCTCCTCAAAACCTTCTTTTTTCTCTATAACTTTTTTTATCCCTTTAAGGGTTTCGTATCCTTCTGCTATTTTTCTTTGTGCTTGTATTTCTAGAAGTGCTTTCTCGATACCCATTCACTCCCCAAGCATATTCCCAAGTAGTCTATTGCGAGAATTCCCAAAACAAGTTGTGATGAGGTCACCTGAAAATGCATAATCTAAAAAATCAATATCCTTTTCTGGATTACCAAGTAACTGTATCAGAGAGTGCATCTCTCGAGTGAGTCTTGCAAAATAATATCCAAGAGTACTTACTCAGACTCACTGTCACTCATAGTAGCCAAGTATGAGGGCGACGATGTTCTTGAGTGCTGCGGCGAGTTCAGTATTTTTTGGATTTCAGATTTTGAGATTGATATCAAGTGTATGTGACGCAAACAACTCTTGTAAGATATTTCAGGTTTCAAGATTTTCTGTGACGATATTAGCACCAAGCATATTTCAAGCGACAAGCTCTTCTGCTATCATCCCACCCGCAAGATAGGCGTAGCTATAGCTATTTATTGCAGCCCCTTTCTCTTCTGGAAGAGAAAGGATTCAGGATTGAGTTATCTTGTGACAGCCTGGAGTCAAAATTTCCTTAAGCGTTTCGCTTGTAGTTTTAAGGGTTTGATTATTTGTTCCTTTTGCGAGATTAAGAATAATAACTCAATCTTTGAGTTTGTGTTTCATCTCAGAAAATGCGCTTGCAACAAATTGACACGGGATAACGGATATAATAATATCAGTATCTGGAAGTATTTCCTCAATATTTTCTATAAGTTGTATATTTTCTGGAAGCATATTATCTGTAATATCTTCAAAAAAATATGGGTGTTTACGAGAGTTTTGTATACTTTCAAATATCTCAGGATTTTTTTCTGTCGCAAAAAAAGTCATATCATGATTATTTTTTCCGATGTGGCGAGCTACTGCGTAGCCAAACGCTCCAAGTCAGAGGATGAGAATGTTATTTTTTTGCATACTTATATTTAATTATCTCTATCCTGAATCCTTTCTCTTTCAAAAAGAGAAAGGGGCTGTAGACATGAGTAAAAAATTGTAACCCTCCTCTCTTTATATAAAGAGAGGAGATTCAGAGGAGAGATTATATCAGCTTATCAATATAAAGTTCACCATTGAGGTGGTCAATCTCGTGCTGGACAATCACAGAGGCAAGTCAGGAGAGTTTCAGGATTCGTTCCTTCATAGACTCATCAAAGTAGCGAAGTTTGATATCTTTATATCGCGCAACATAACCTTTTTTTGTTTTTGGAAGTGAGAGACAACCTTCCTCTATATCACAAATAGTTTCAGAAGATGTTACAAGGATTTCAGGGTTTATCATGATGACAGTAGAAAAACTTTCATCTTCCCAGTCACGCATGAGACTCACTACCATAATACGCTTTGTTACCCCAACTTGTGGAGCAGCAAGTCCTACCCCAGCATTCAGGGGATTTTTGATATAGTCTCGCATTTCCCGTCCAAGTTTTGCATATTTGGTCCACTCAGATTTTTTAACAGGCTCACAAATCGTCCTGAGTATCTGATTATCTTTTCCAGTTTCAATATGGAGCATATATTTCTTTAGATTTTATATATAAAGATTATATAAAAATACTCAAATATTCAATTTTTTCTTGAGAGTACACACATAAGAAGGCGATTATATTTTTTATAATAGTCAAGTTATACTCATATTTTGTCATCTCGACTTTTTGCTTTTTTAATTTTATTATGCTAGCATATATACGATATGATTTATATAAGCCTAATCTTATGCGAAAACTTCTACTGATAGTATTAAGTATTGTGCTCACAACTTTTTGTTGAGTATGATTTACTTCAGCAAATACAACAAGCTCTGATCCAGATTATACCACATTCAGAACAATTGATAGAGGTACTTTTAATGAGTACAGATTTAGGATGACAGAGCAATTTTTTGCATTGAGAGAACATTTTCAGATACAAGGTAATCTCAATGTTTCTGTACTTCGTCAGATGCTTGAAACTGCAAATACTTGATATAATTATCTTCCAGATAACCTTCTAAATCAAAATGCTTTAAGACAACTCGCGATTGAAATACAAAAGTGAATTAATAGCCCAAGGGATGAATTTATATATAACGATATATTGAGATCGCTCGCCGCCTATATAGAAAATGTAAATATAAGTCAGATACAAGGAAGTATAGAGGCTATTCCAGTAAGTGGAAATGCACCATTAACTAGTACGCTTCGAGTGAATGCACAAGACCCAACCGGAACACAAATACAGCCTTCAAATATAAGATGGTGGATGAATGTATGAGGACAAGAGATAGTTATAGGAAGATGAGTTTCTCTGAACTATACCTTTAGAAATGAAGGAAGATATACGGTATTTGTTGATGTAGTATCAAGTCATAGAAACTCTCAGTGAAATACCGATGTTCTTCCATATAGATGAAGAGTAGATGTTACTGTAAATGAGCAAATTGCTACTCTTAATATAAAGGTGAATTCTGATAGTGTTCGAGATAATGATATACTTAAGTTTACTCCTGAGGTCGCAAATTTTTGACTTGTAATAGACGCTACAAGTTCACTTCCATCATGAGGAGCTAGATTCACCCAGACAGAATGGGACTTTTGAAACGGTATCAGAAAGACTTATTCTTGACCTCCAAAGATAGAAAGAGCTCGTTATGCTAACGAGGGAGAGTATACTATTCGATTAAAGCTTACTACTAATGAGTGAAAAAGTATAGAGACCCGTTTTGAAATATATGTACATAACCCTATTGCTAAAATAGAGGTAAACAGACGAGAGTGACATATCTGAGATAGGTTTACATTTCAAGCAAAAATGTCGGGAAATGACAGAAACGTAAGTTATACTTGGGAAATAATCGATATAGAAAGAGATAGTGTTATTTTTCAACGTAATGAGCAAAACTTTAGTTATATCTTTAATGATAAAGGAAGATATAATGTAAGACTCAGGGTTCGAAAGAGTTCTGGAGAGACAGATCAAGATACTCGTATTATAGCTATAGAGTCACGAAATCCTATCGCGGAATATAATTACAATATCCCTGAGAGAAACCGCCCTAATAGAGTATTTTTTGATGCAACTCGAAGTTTTGATCCTGATATGACTGATAATGCAAGGTTAGAATATGTTTGGTATGTTGATGGTGATAGGGTTCAACTTGAGAACCCAAGTCTTAGATGATCAACAGGTTTTTATACTTTTTCTGATGTTGGAACTTATGTTGTTACCTTGGAAGTGATAGACCCAGATGGTTTACGTGATATGAAGCAAGAACAAGTCAGGATAGAATCTATCCTTTCAGTAAACTTTCAAGCTTTCCCAAGAGTAATACAACGAGAATGAGTGATGCGTTTTGTTGCCGAAGCTCCAGAGGCAGAAGTATTTGAGTGGGATTTTTGAGATGGACGAACAATATGAGGAAGTCAATCAACCGTTTCCCATACATATGATAGAAGTGGAACATTTCGGGTAAATTTAAGAGTAACTGATAGAAATAATAATACTAATACGTTCTCAAGAAGTGTTTTTGTAGCAAACTCTGAAAGTCCTCTCGCATTTATAGATACTTCTGTCGGATGAGTAGAGCTTCCTGAGTTTATTGATAGTGCTTGTGGTGGTGCTGGAGCTTATAGAGTTGATAGAGTGAGTACTATACGTTTTGATGGAAAAGAATCTATTAATATCGATGGTAATACAAGGGGGCTTGAATACTCTTGGAGAATAGGAAATAATAAGTTTGCTACAACTCAGTCAGTGAATCATCGTTTTGATGAGATAGGGTGTTTCCCAGTGGTTCTTACTGTACGAAGTACAACAAATGGAAGGACAGATAGAGTGGAAACATTTGTTGAAGCGGTAAATCTTCCACCAACTCTTACTTCTCTTGATATAAGAGTACAAGATGAGTTTTCAGACCCAGTAGTGATTGAAGTCACAGCACAGTGAGCAAATGACCCTGATGGGGTGGTGCAATCATATATGTGGTACTATTATACAGATATAGATCCTGAGCCACAGGATTTTAGAGCTACGCGAAGATGAAATACTACCTTTGTAATACCTCGAGTAACCTGAAATTATTACTTTGTCGCTATACTAAGAGATAACAATGAAGAACGTATTACTTCAGAAGAGATAACGAATTCACGTCATTTTGTAACGATAACATGAGATAATCTTAATACTCCTATTATTTGACTCAGAGTTGATAATAATTCAATTTCCGTAGGTGATGAGGTAACTTTTAATGTAAGCGCAGAAAATATACTTAATCAAGATATATCTTGAGATGCAACCTATCATTGGGACTTTAATGGAGACGGATTTTATAATATGCAAACATCTACTCCTACCGCAAGCTATGTTTATAGAAACTCGTGAGAATTTTTTGCAAAAGTAAAAGTGAGCTATAGAGGTATGAGTTCTACGCGTAATGTTACTATAAATGTTACTAATAGATTAAGAGCTGACTTTTGATACTTTTCTATAGGAAACAAATTTATATTTTTTGATATGTCTTCTGGTCAAGTTGCATCAAGGCAATGGGATATGTGAGATGGTCAAACGCGCTCGGGGAATACATTTACCTATACTTATACTGACTGAAAACCTCAGCGTGATGTTACACTTCGTGTAAGTGAGGGGACAAAGATAGATGAAATCACTCTAAGTGTACAAAATAATCCCCGTAACGTACTGAGAGCACGTCAATCTGGAATTGTAGCTTTTACGTATCCAGAAATAAATAATGAAGGTGATATAGTTCTTGAAGTTTCTTCAGATAGAGTATTTGTATATATGTGAGAATCTTCCGAAGCAGAAGCATATGTTATAGATTTTGATATAGATCTTGATTCTAATCTTAATTGATCTCGTGACGATGATGAGGATAATAAAGGAACGCCTAGTTATCTTAACGGAAGTATTATCGAAATACCACTCAATGGTTTTAGAGAGCAAACTATAAGACTCTTTTTGAAAGATGAAGAAGGAAATGTATTTGCCTCCGAAGATATTACGATAATAAAAGAATTTATAGAGGATCAGACAATAGATCCAGATACTATTATATTTGATAATATTTCTGAAGAAGACCGTCAAAAACTCGAGCGTCTTAAAAAAATACTCTCAGAACTTCCTCAGGCAGAAAGACTTAAATCACTCCAGTTTGTTCAAAGACTTCAACAGAACTGGTTTGATAAAACAGAGAAAACAAGAACAATCATAGACTTTGAGAGCTATATATTTGAACTAAATCTCTCAAATGAAAATGAAATCATAGATATACTTGAGTCACTCTTAGTAAGTGGACAAGAAGATCAGAGTCAATTGCAGATTATCTATCAAGCACTTATCAATCTTGTACCTCAAGAGATACAATGTCAAGTTGAAACGGGAAATTGTTATGATAATCTTATCTCAAAACTTACTGATATACGTCAGTCCGAGGATATAGATTACAATAGAGAACTTTGAAGGGAAATACTTCAAGTTATTGCAGAAACTGACTTGATGACAAGTGAACAAAAGCTTGATTTTAGAGCTATACTTATAACACTTGTATATAGATGAGATATAGGAGCGATACCAGAAGATGAAAAACAAGAGATTATAGAACAAACACCTACTGGAACTCGGGGGCTCCCAATCCTTTCAGTACTCATTACAATTTCAACATGGCTTGCTATCGCTTTCTGAGCTTTTCTAACTATTTTGCTTATTATTTATATAGTTTATAGATCTCTTTATAAGGGGCGTGATGATGTGAGTTTTCAGCAATTTCTAACTCGAAATACTGATTCTGAATCTTGAGACTCTCAAGATGTATGATCTCTTCAAGATATTCTTTGAGAAATAGAGAAGCCAGAAAAAAACGACATACTTTCATTTCCAAAAGAGGAGGCTTCTTCTGAAAAAAATGATGTTTTAGCTACTTCTTCAAAGGATAATACTTCATGAGATACAGTATCTCCAGAACAAAAAATAGAAGAAGTACCTGATTGGCTGAAAGGAAGCTTTACAAATCCACAATCAAAAGAAGATTTCTCAGAAAAAAATACTTTTTGAGAAAAATGAAATGATACTCAGGTGGTGGATACAAAATGAGATACAGATAGATCATCTAAAAAATCTGAAGATACTCTGAAGGCAAGCTCTCAAATGACTTGAAATACACAAAAACAAATATGAGAAGATTTTGAAAAAGATGCTCTTCCTGAGGACTCTCAAGTACCTGACTGGCTGAAAGGAAGTTATGATATACAACAAGGTGATGATAATATATTCAATGAGGACTCAATTGAAGAAAGTAACATAAAAGAAAGTAGTAAAAAGGAAGTAATACCTGATAAAGATAATACTTCTCAGTGAGAAAAAATAATAAATAATTCTCAAGATACTCCTCATATATCTTGAGATACTCAGGAGGGAGGTAAAAGTACTTTTGAGAGCAATAATATGACCGAGAAGGATATTGAAACAGAAGAAGAGCTTAATATACCTGATTGGCTCAAAGGAAGTCTAGATACTTCTGAGAAAAATGATACTTCTTTTACTGATGATATATCTAAAAATAAAAAATGACAGAATAAAACATGAAATAAAGATTGAACTCAAATAGATCAAGATTCATGAGATAAAAAACAAGATATCAAGATATCAAGTGCATCCATGGCTCCAACACGAAAACAGAGAAATGCAAAAACTCAAGCAACTTTAACAGAAAAAAAATCCCTTAGTAATCAAAAGAAAAATGATATCATAAAGAAGTGAGAACTTAGTATTTCTGAAGAAAATAATACTACAGATCAGGCAGAAGAGCTTTGGGATGATGGTATGAAGATACCTGACTGGCTTAAGTCAAGTGATGATGATACCTCGTCAAATAAATAAGGATTTGAAATATTAAAATACTTCTTGATTTTTTAAGATACTTCTCTAGTATAAAAGAGAGTATCTTATTTTTAATAATTCAAGAATGAAAGTATATATATGGGGAAGTGGCGATAGTGCGCAAAAGCTTCACGAGCAAGTAAAAGTGTCACTTGATGAATTATGACTTATTGACTTTATAGAACTACATCAAACTGAAGATGAGTGATTTCAGGTTGAGCTTGATATAAAGGAATCCCCAGCTCTTGTTATTGAGGAAGAATCAATTAACTTTAAGGATTTAATATTTGAAGGAATGATTCCTGAAGCTGAAGAGATTAAAGCTATGTTTCTTTCAATTATTGGATGATGAAGTTGAGGATGATGTGGAAGTAAAGATTCTAGTGGAAGTTGCTGAAGTGGTTGTAGCTGTTAGATTTTATTAAAAAAATACACTAAATGCATATATGCATTTAGTGTATTTTTTTAATTTCAGAAAAGTGATTCTGGTTCTAGTGGTACATCTGTGTTTTGCTCTGGGCTATTTGATTCTTCTGCTTGTTGTGGATTTGTAGAATTATTTTGAGCCTCATTTGTCGGAGGTGCTGTAGGAGTAGCTCATGGAGCCTGTTTAATGATGGTAAAGTAATCAGTATATACAAGTCTATTATTTGCATCAAAATAATCTATTCTATATTGATTTGTTCCTTCTCTAATAGTATCAAATCTTTCAAATGCATGGTATCTCCATGTAGATCCATTAAATGAATTAAGTTCAAAACCATTTACTTCAACTCGAGTTATTCCTTCTGCTGTAGTTTGTCCTCTAATAGTTACCTCAGAGGAGCTTGTAGTGAACCTTCCAGTAGCAGATGGAGAAGTAAATACAAATTTACTCGCATCTACATCAAAGTGAGTATTACCTTGTCATCCAGATGCTTGCGTTTGTTGGTTATTTGATGATGATTGATTTGTATCTTGCGATATAGATCAATTACTTTCTGATGGAGAGGAGGTATATACAGTGATTACTTCTTTTCTAAGTATATTCCTTTCACTATCATATATTTTTATAACGAGATCATTCATTGCCTGAGGAAGTCTTATGTTATCAAGAGAGAAAGATCTCGCTGCAATATCAATATCTACAGGTGTATTCTGTATTGATATTGCTCATATATTTTCACTCAAGAGGGTTCCTGAGATATTTATATTCGAGCTTTCTACGCTCATTTCATCTCGGAGTCTATCAAATCGTATAAAACTACTTGAAGAACCAGAAGATTGTTCTCCATTTTCTCAAGTAATATTTCATTCATCTTCTGAGTCATTTACTCCATTTTCTTCAATCTGTATCAAATGCCCATCGTTATCAAGAAACCAGTCGGAGTTTTGAAAAAAAGCATCTATTGAGTTACGCTCGCTTGAAATATCAAAATCTCTATTTGATGCCTGAAGTCGAGGTATAGATATTCTTTGTCCTGCGATGACACGAGTTTGCACTCATACCATATTTTCTACCTGAGCACTTCATTTTAAAACATATACTGTACTTCATGCTTCATTTTGAGTGAGAGATACAATAGTATCACGAGAAGCTGTGACTGTTGCATACCTCATAGTTATTGTCGATGGATCACTTGTAGATATCCAAGCATCAGAAGAGAAAAGCGCATACTTTCATGCAGCATCAATCTTAAACTCAGCTATTCTATTGAGATGTATATCTTGATTTTCATCTCTTGTAAGTCGAACCTTTCATTCTTGGACTACAACAGTTTCACCAGGAAATATTTCAGTATTTTCTGATATATCTTCCCTTCCTCCACCACTATAAATTACTTGCGCTTGTGTATTTGCTTGAGAAAAAGTAGCAAGATATGAACTTTGTTCAGTACCTATATTTTGTATATTATTTTGATCATTTCATTCTTTACTTCCTCAAAAAATACTATATATAAGGATAATGATAAGTAGAAAACCAACAATAGGAACTGCATAATCCTTAAGGGTTTCTAGAAAAGTGTTTCTATTTCTTACGCGACGATTCATAGTGTTATTTTTTAGTAATATACTTTTATTTACTCTTCTATTTATATAAAAAAATACAAAAAATACAAGATAAATACTCTCTTAATTTTTATTTATTTATTTTAAAATAAATAAATAAATTGTCTATACATAAGAACTTGAAATAATAAATATATAACTACAATACGGGGCGTACTATTTTATTTTATCCTTAATATAACATATTATGAAGAAAATAGTTTTACTTATGTCACTTATTTCACTCTTTGTTTTGGTATCATGTGGTTCTCAGGACGAGCTTGAAACAGAGCTAACTCCAGAAGAAGATACTACTACTGTATCAAATGAATCTGAGTCAGAACTCAGTGAAGAAGAGATGGATGAGCTTTTTGAAGAAATGATGAGACAAGTTGAATTAGAACTTTCTGCAGAACAAGAAATGAATGCTGAAGTAGGGGTAGATGATATGCTTATAGATGAAAATGGTGAACTGAATCCTGGTCTAGTTGACGAGTAGTCAATGATACATAATAAAAACCTTGGTAAAATATATTTTACCAAGGTTTTTATTATGTGCAAGGAAAAATTATTGATGATATACTTCTAGTATGATATTCTGTATTTACTTATATTATTATTTTATTTTCTATGAAAAAATACAGTATATTATCTCTTATATTTTTACTTATCATATGAGGAAGTGTATATGCAAACTTTCAGCTTCGTGAAAGACTCCCAGCACAGACTTCTGATACTACTTGACCATATCAAGATCAAATCACCTCCATTGAAGATAACAGTATAGAAATTATGTATACTTGAGTCGGTAATGAGTGGGAAGATAACTTTTTTAGGTGATATTACTTTGACCCAGCGCACGGAAGATTTAATCTTGCAACTTCTACAGGTGATAGAGTAACTATTTGATGAGTTGCTTCATTGTCATGTGACTCTGGTTATACCGCAAGAAATATATCATGAAAAGCTATAAGCGATTATTTTTGAGAAGTAGACTTTGATAGTTGATCTGTTCCTTGAGGACGCGATTCAGTGTATATCTGTATCCCAGATGACACGAGTATCTGAGATGCATATCTAAGAGGTTATACCTATAGTCCTCATATAGGATACCAGAGTTTTGAAGGTATACAGATTTCCTCAACAGTTGAATGAGCTGATAACGATGCTGATTCTCGTAGACTCAGAGTGATTGGTATAGCTACAAGCGCTAATCCTGAGGATACACTCTGAGATCAGTTTGTTTCAGATGTCCGAGTTTTTGGTAATATATCAAAAGTGGATCTCAGAACTCTTATGCAACGTAATGTTCAAACAATGGTAAGAAATATTACGCCAGTGACATGAGATACTACTATAAGCTCGACTCAGCTCTGAAATCAAACTTGGTGAGCGGTAAGTTGAGCAAATAGACTTCAAAATAATCGAGTACTCTATGCTTGAAGAGATACGTGAGAGAATATTGTAGTGCAGTGATGAGTGCTCTCAGCTAATGCAAATAAAACCCTTATCGTTCAGTGAGCAAATGTTTATATTACTGGAGATATACGTGGTGATGGAATCCTTGGTATTATAGCACTTCAAGAAAATGGGGTAGGATGAAATATATATATACATCCTACAGTTACCGATATCCATGCTTTTCTGTACGCAGATAGATCTGTTATTAGTTATAATTGATCAGAACTTGATGGAAATACTTCCGATTCAGCACTTGCAAATCAGCTTTATATAAAGTGAGTTTTATTTTCAGAGAATACAATTTGATGATCAGTAAAATCTACTCCAGAGTGCCCGTTTTATGTAGCATCATGACTTTGTACAACAATGCAACAAGCTATGAAATACGATCTTAATTATCTCAGGAGGTATCAAATCGCTCCAGATAGAGATGCAGAGTGAGATATAATCCCAGACTCCTTTAGTCCGGCACATTGAGCCGCAGAATCGTATATGGGTAATAATACTCGAAATGGTGAAGCTCCACAAAGAACAGATTTACGTGAATTCCCAGTAATACTTGAATATGACAGTAGGATTGCAAGTAATGCGCCACCACTATTTTCAAGATAACCTTTAATTTACTTTACACTATATATTATGATTATAAAAAAATCATTTATCCACTTATTTTTTACTTGATTTCTTCTTAGTTGTCTCAGTATTGCTTGAGTAGCCTCCGCCAATAACACTATGACCCCTGCTCAAGTAGGAACCCAAGTACGCAATGTGCAGGATGCCACAAATACTGCTGAAAGAGGATTCATCTGAAACATCATAGCAAATATATTTAATACCAGTGGAAGAATACGTTCAGATTTTCTTGATGCATTTACCTGACTTCAAGATATGAATATCCCATACTGGAATGATGGAAGCTTCGTTCCTTGAGTTCTCACTCAAACAGAATGAATAAATGGAAATATAGGTATCTGAACCTCTCCTCACTCTTCAGCTCGCGTATTAGTAGATGGATCACTGAGAGTCAATGATGGAGCTATTGTGTGAAACCCAAATCTGAATCTTCTCACTACAGGTACAGCACAAATAAGTTGAAGTGATCTGATTTCACTAAGAACTAATAATCTCAATAGACTCACTATACGAAACGATGGTAACGTCGGTATCTGAACTGCCTCCCCAACCCAAAGACTCGATGTAGATGGAAAAATACGTATGAGACAGCAAACTCAAGCAAGTGATCCTGATACTATAGTTGCAACAAAAGGATATGTAGATACACGAGTAGAAGATTTCTCAGGTGGACTAAGTATCGAAGAAGTCATAGATGCTTTGATTGATTGTGATGCTGACTATGGACTCTGTTTTGATAAAAATGTAAATATCTGAGCAGCATTTGCACTTGATGTACTCAGAGCTGCTGTTGGACTCCCTTCCCCAATAGATCCAAATAACCCAACAGACATACATATATTTACATTTGAACAATGAGGAAGTATAACTTCATCTCATGCTCTTGACGCACTAAGATATACTGCATGACTTACTCCAACTGTAGATCCTGCACTTGTTGAAGTAGCATGAATAGAATGGCTTGAGAGAGTATATGGAAAAAATATTAACAATTACTTTGTAAACAAGCGTTGAGATGTCATGTCTGGAAACTATAGAATATCTGGAAAACTACGATTATGAGACTCATGAGACTCTTGGACTCTCTCAGATCAAGAAGAACGTCTCCGTGTAGATGGAACTATCTCAGCTTCAACTCCAACAGAAGACAATCATGTTGCAACAAAGGGGTATGTGGATAATAATGCAGTTTTACGTCAAAGTATCCCAACGTGTTCATGAACAAACCAAGCGCTCGGTTGGAATGGTACCAACTGGATATGTAATACTATTGAGGGGTGATGATGAGGTTGATGAGGTTTATATAACAGAAGTGACCCACTTGTAAATGGAGTACATAATGTATGACAATGTCTTGATGCTTGATGAGATATCGTTACAAATGATGGAAATCTATTCTGTCGAATGACTCCTGTTTCCGTTAGAACTTGAGGTATCTTTGGTTCCACTTCTATGCAATGTCCTTCATGATGGACTCAATATAGAAATTGGTCTGCACATCATCCAAATACTTGTTCAAACCACTATTGTCCTTGATGTACAGCATCTGGAACACCTTTTAGAGATGGATGAACTCCTCAGTGTACTCTTTTGACAGAAACATGAGATGGAAACTGTAATGATAGATGAAATAGATGTACAGCTAGTATGCATCAAATCTGATGCTACTAACCCACCCCCACAACACTTTTCAAAAAAGAAAAGTGTTTTTTTTTGCCTCTCCACTCCTTATATGCTATTATTATAATATACAATATTTTACTTTCTTTTATATTGACCAATGAAAAGACATATAAGCCTCTCACTTATCTTCCTTCTCCCTTCATTTTTATTTTTTCCTATTAGCTCGATTTCTGCAGATTCTTCCGCAGCAAGAAATAATAGAGATCCATGATATATATCTACAAATATACTTCCAGATATATATTGAGCTCAAGAGACTGAAAGAGGATTCATCTGAAGCATCATAGCAAATATGTTTGCAGATACCTGAAGGATTAAATCTACATTTATCGATGCATTTGTAAATCTTGTAACACCTACTGCAAATATGCACATTCCATACTGGAATAACGGAAACTTTGTTCCTTGAGCTATTCGTCAAACTGCTTGAATTAATGGAAATATAGGAATCTGAATCACCCCTCACTCCTCAGCAAGACTTCGTGTAGACTGAGTCTCCCTCTTCAGTGGACTCATTAATGCAAATGCATGAATCGGAGCTGCAACAAATCTCTCCCTCATTGCCAGTG
>JAIUMN010000016.1 GCA_022565555.1 Candidatus Altimarinota bacterium | reverse complement strand
CTGAAATTGAGTTATGCAACTTTGGAATAAAGGAAAAAGTTTCAATGCAAGAAACTTGGCAATTACCACCAAATGATAGTTATAATCCATCAAATAGTTTATCTATCGTTCAGGTTCTTTCTATTATTGTAATAATTTTATGTATCGTTTTATCAGTATTAATTTATAGACGTATTCTCTTGAAAAATAGATCTTCAGCTAATTAAGTGAAGCTCAAGAATTACGTTTGTATTTTTGGGAAAAATATATCTAGAAATAACCATTTATTACACTCTTTAGTTACAGTAAAAATAAATTAATATGAATACTGAATGTCTCTTACAATGAAGAATCGTGGATTTTCAATTTATCTTTCGTTATGAGAATAGAAGTACTTGAGATGTATATTTTCAAGTACGCGATAAAGATAATAATTATAGCATAGTAAAATGAACAGGATTAAAGTCAGGTGAGATGGTTTTTTGATCTGGGATATTGTTTCGTGATCACGTTGATTATTCGAAAGAATATTTTTCATACATAGTGAACACGGAATTTAACCCTCCGTTTGTAGGAGAAAGATATAATAATGAAACTGAAATTGAGTTATGCAACTTTGGAATAAAGGAAAAAGTTTCAATGCAAGAAACTTGGCAATTACCACCAAATGATAGTTATAATCCATCAAATAGTTTATCTATCGTTCAGATTCTTTCTACTATTGTAATAATTTTATGTATCATTTTATCAGTATTAATTTATAGACGTATTCTCTTGAGAAATAAATCTTCAGCTAATTAAGTGAAGCTCAAGAATTACGTTTGTATTTTTGGGAAAAATATCTATAGTATTTCAAAGTTATAGATATTTTTTAAAGTAAAAAAATGAAAAAATATATCTCGTGGAATGTAAACTGAATAAGAGCTGTGCTTAAGAAGAATTTTAAAGAGTTTTTAGAAGAAGAAAAGCCTGACGCGATAGGAATACAGGAAACAAAATGACACTTTGAGCAACTTATAAAAAAAGATAAGGAATACTTTGAAAGTTCTGAGTATCATATCTACTGGAATGCAGCAAATAGACCTTGATACTCAGGAACAGCAGTACTTAGTAAGATAGAACCTATCGCGGTACACTACGGAATAGATAAGGAAAGTTTTGACTTTGAGAGTGTTGAGTATGTCGATGAAACACTTCTAGAAAATCACGAGTGAAGAGTAACAACGCTTGAGTTTGAAAATCACTATTTTGTCACAGTATATACACCAAACTCTAAAGATGATCTCTCAAGACTTGCTTACAGGTATACTGTATGGGATAAAGCCTTTCTTCAATATATAAAATGGCTTGAGGTAAAAAAACCTGTAGTAATATGTTGAGACCTCAATGTCGCTCATAAAGAGATTGATCTCGCGAGACCAAAACAAAACACTATGAGTGCAGGCTTCACTCTTGAAGAACGTGAAGGGATGAACAATTATATAAATAAATGATTTATAGATACCTTTCGTTATTTCTATCCAGAAACTTCTGATAAGTATACGTGGTGGAGTTATAGAGCATGAGCAAGAGCTCGTAACGTAGGCTGGAGGATAGATTATTTTCTTACCTCCTTAAGTATAAAAAATAAACTGGGAGACGCCCTTATCTATGATGATGTTCTCTGAAGCGACCACTGCCCTGTATGAATTATGATAGATTTGTAGCCTCTCTCCTTTATATAAAGGAGAAAATTTAGTGAGGATTATATAATATATGAACTATACAAGATACATACCCGAATGACAAGAAGTACAAGCTGTGATACATCAACATTGGCTTGTAGTTTTTGATAAATTTCTTCTTTGGCTTCTACTCGGTGCAGTATTTCCAAGTTTTTTATACTATCAGTCATACCGGATACAAGATATTATACCTTTTATAGTTATCGAAGTAATACTCTTACTCGTATTTATCAAGATAGTATATGAACTTTTCAACTGGTATAACGATGTCTGGATAATCACAAACGAAGCAGTTTATGCTCTTGAATGGTCACTTCTTAAGACAAATGTTGAGAGTGTACATCATGGAAATATCGAGGGAATCGAAATAGACAGAAATCGTATTTGGGATAGCATTTTTAATAAATGAGATATCATTATAAAAAAGTTTTGAGATGAAGAAGTAGCGATACTTGATGCTTATAACCCTTATGAGGCAGTTTCAGTTATTGATACCTATATTCACCCTGAAGCAGAGGAGAGCGAAGATGAACAAGATAGATTTGATATGGTGATGGATGCACTTTCATGAGTTGTAAAAGACTTTCTTGAAAGAAAGTGATATCCTGAAAAACAGGATGTTGAAATAAGTGAGTGAGATATAGAAACTGAGATTACTACACACGATAATTGGGAAGATGATGATTATACGCTTGATATAAGAAAATAAATATGTCAGAAATTCATATAGAAAGTATCCTTAAAACCCTCCCCTCTTCACCTGGAATATATCAGTTCTTTAATGATGTTTGAGAGATTATATATATTGGAAAAGCGAAGATATTAAAAAACCGAGTCAAAAGTTATTTCAATGGAACTACAAAGCTTAACTTCGCAAAGAAAAAAATGCTTGATGAGATAGTTGATATCAAGTATATAATGACTGAAACTGAGATAGAAGCACTGCTCTTAGAAAATAATCTCGTTAAAAAACATCAACCTCGATACAATGTCCTCCTCAAGGATGATAAAAATTTCCTCTATATCAAGATTACAAGTGATGAATATCCAAAAGTTATCCGTACTCGCATACCTCCTCGGAGTAAATGAAAACTTGAGGGAAAATATTTTTGACCCTACCTTTCGGGTTACTCTGTGTTTCATATATTTAAGATACTTAAGAAAATATTTTGATACTGAGTTGGAAAATATCATTTTTTCAAAAGTAGTAATTCATATACGCTTGATCCTTATATATTTTCTGGAAATATAGAGGCAGAGGAAGGGGAAATAAAAAAAATATACCATGAAAAAATACAAGAAATATCTAAATTTCTCTCATGAGATACTGGTAAGCTCAGTGATGAATATAGAAAAAAAATGCTGAGACACGCGGAAAAACAAGAATATGAAGAAGCGCAAAAATACAAAGAAATACTTTCAGCACTGAGTGACCTTGGGGGATATCAAGTCGTACAAACAGAAGTACGGGGAAACTATATTGCTCTTCAATTTCTTAAAAAGTATGACACACTCTTTGCATGAGTTATTATCATAGAAGATTCTAAGCTTATAAGTTATGAAAGCTACGAATTTCTACATACTGAAATGGAAAGCGATGATGAACTTCAAAATAAACTTATTGAAGAAATAATTGTATGACTCCATGGTTCAAATATAGAAAAAAATGTATTTCGCTTTCTCTTCTCAGAACTCCCAAAATGAGATGTACTCGGCTATGAATATGAAATACCAGAGCTATGACCAAAGTATGACATCATGAAGCTTTGTTATAAAAATATATACGAATATGCTCAAAAAAAACACCTTGCAAGCCTCTCAACAAAAAGCTTTACAAAGCAAACGATGAAAAATATTCTGGATATGCTTTGATATAAAGTATTGAATACCCATATAGTATTTGAATGTAACGATATCTCACATCTTTCAGGAAGTCATACTGTTGCGAGCCGAAGTGTGATAGAAAATGGAAAGAAGCATCCTCAAAAATATAAAAAATTTCGCATAAAAACGCTTGATGAAGGAAAAATAGATGATTTCTGATCAATGCGTGAAATTATGACAAGACGTATCAAAGAAATATATAAGGTAGGAAATACCCCTGATCTTATAATAATAGATGGGGGAAGGGGTCAACTCTCATCAGTAATGCAAGTTATAAAAGAATTTGAAAAAAATAATATAAATAATTTCCAAAGTATTCCTCTTCAAATTGTCTCGCTTGCAAAACGTGAGGAAGAGCTTTTTCTTCCATGAAAAAAAGAACCTATTATCCTTGATAAAGACTCTTTAGAACTCCGACTTATACAAGCTATACGTGATGAAGCTCATAGATTTGCTATAACATTTAATCGTGACTCGCGTAACAAGCAGATACGTCAGTCTCTTCTAGAAGTAATACCTGGCATAGGTCCAAAGACTCGAAAAAAAATACTAAAGCTCTATGGAAGCGTGAATAATCTTAAAAATCAAGACGCAGGAGAACTTGAAAATAAACTCTGAAAACATATTACTGAAATACTTGATATGCATGGACTTCTATAAAACTTGCAATTTCTCTATTTTATCTACAATAAAGGAAATACTTCCTGAAACTTAGTTATGAACGACTTTTTTGAACGCTATAAGAAGAAAAGAATTCTCAATCATCTCGCAGTATTTGGGCTTGCCTTTACGTTTGCTCTCTGAGTCCATATGACACTTTTTTCTGGAAATACAGGACAATATATTACTGCAAGTGTCCTTGATATAGGACAACAGGAACAAGAGGTTCAAAAAGCAGATATATATGCAGAGCTAAAAGATGGTATACTTATCATCCGTAATTCACAAGACATTACTAGTCTTGAAGATATTAGTTTCACAATAGCTTATAATCCTGAACTTTGAATACTCAGTACAGAAGAACTCTGATGACTTGAAGTAGAAGCTCAAACACAAGAAAATGAAGCAGGACTTATATTTATACAACTCATGTTACTTGATGAAGCTCAAGATCTCCCAGCTGGAAGTCGTATAGCACGACTCCCTTATCAAGATAAAGCAGAAGGAAGACAATTTTTTAATATCATCCAAGCAAGCTTTACAGATAGTAATTGAGAAATTTTTCTTCTTACTAGCTCTTGAATTGAACTCTAGTATGTTATTTGATACCCATACACATCCATATATTACCTTTAAAAAATCTCCAGAAACTATATTGGGGCATTTTTTTTGAGACGATTCAAAAAATACTTGTATATCTATCGCATGTGATATAGAGACTAGTATGAAAAGTATAGAACTTGCAAGAGTATACCCGAATCTCAAAGCTACCGTTTGATTTCATCCGTGTGATTTGCCCTACACCTCTCTCAATTCTCTCCTGTCAGGAGAGATGAAGCTGCAGATTAATGAAGTACGAAGTCTTTATCAAAAATATAAACAACACATCATCGCAATTTGAGAAACAGGACTTGATTACTATCATCTTGCAAAAATCTCAGAGAAAACTTGACTCAGAGAAGAAGAAATAAAACATATTCAAGAAACATATTTTCGAGCACAGATTCGTCTTGCTCATGAGCTTGAGCTTCCATTTGTCATCCACTCACGAGAGAGTAATTCTCAAGTGCTTGAGATTTTACGGCAAGAAAACGCAGATAACTACGTCTTTCACTGTTACTCTGGAGACTGGGACTTCACGCAAAAAGTTCTAGAACAAAACCCACAAGCACTCTTTGGATTCTGAGGAACGCTTACGTTTAAGAAATCTCACGACCTCCAAGAAGTTGCTCACAAACTTCCCCTAAAGCATATTATCCTCGAGACTGACTCCCCTTTTCTCACGCCCGAACCCATGCGTGGTCGCGAGGAAAACGAACCACTCTTTGTCTCACATGTACTCACTAAACTCCAAGAACTTCGAGACGAGAGTCCTGACGAAATAGAACAAGCAGTATTTGAAAATGCGAAGAGGTTTTATGGGATGTAGAGAAAAGATTTGATTTAAAGGGAATTAAGATAAGGTAATTAAGCAACAATATTACATATACTTTTCTCATTATATTTTATATATTCGTGTAACTATATATGAATGATAATTACAAGAATATATTCGATTTGATAGAAAAAATAAGATAATTGTGTTAATTTATACGTTGTATATCAGTGTAAAACCGACACTGCGAACAAGCAACGAACTAATAAAATATAGGTAGAAAAATGACAAACGAAAACACTTTGAAACTTTTAAATTCAATTCATAGCGACTTAAGTATTGTAAAAGAATTGGTTTATGACAAATGTGGTTTTGATTTGACAAAATTGAAACAGAACATAGAAAGCAAAGAATACGGGGCTTGTACTTTTAAGCTTAATGGAAAGACAATTCAACAGCGATTTTCTAAAATTACACCGACAAAAGCAGGACAATTTGTAACAATTTGGAAACGGAATAAAGACGGGGTTATAGAGCCGCTTGACACTTTGGATGACTTCGAGTTCGTAATTATAACAGCAAGGAATGACCAATATTTCGGTCAGTTTATTTTTCCAAAATCAGTTTTGGCTGACAAACGAATAATAACACGAAACGGCAAAGAAGGAAAACGTGGTATAAGAGTTTATCCACCTTGGGATACTACAACAAATAAACAAGCAGAAAAAACACAAAGTTGGCAGACAAAATATTTTTTGACAATTAAGAATGACAATACAACCGACCTTGATTTGACGAAGAAATTACTAACGAAAACAATCGAAAATGCCTGACTAACAAAAACACCGAACGCACAACAACCACTTTGCAAAAGTGGAGGTTTTATGCTTCAATAACAGTGAAATACTAAACTCAAGCCTTGTGCATCTAATGAAGTTTAGTGCTGAAAATCTCTGCCTTTGCAAAGCGACAAGACGTTATTCACTTAAGAAAATCGATTTTTCAGAGTTTTTTTATATAATTACCTTAAGAATCTTCGTAGCTAAAAATAACAATATGAATACATATATTTCAATTTTAAGAGGTATAAATGTTGGCGGACACAAGCTCATAAAAATGGATGACTTAAAACTCATGTTTACAAGTCTAAAATTTGATAGTGTAAAAACGTATGTACAAAGTGGGAACATTATTTTTTCTACTGAAGAAAGTAACCTAAAAAAGCTAGAGGAAAGAATCTCATCTGAAATTAAAAACGTTTTTGGCTTTGAGGTTCCAACAATTGTTATGAGTTCTGATACGCTTGAGAGAATTATAGAGAATAATCCTCTCATAAAAGACCCACAAAAAGATATATGATTTCTGTATGTTACATTTTTAGCTGAAATACTCACACACTTTGATACAGAAACCATTTTAGAGAAAAAACAGTTAGACGAAGAAATAGAATTCACATCTGAAGCAATTTATCTGTATTGTCCAAACGGATATAGTAAAACAAAGCTTAATAATAATTTTTTAGAAGCAAAACTGAATACACAAGCTACAACAAGGAATTGGAAAACTATAAATGAGTTACTCAGATTAGCAAAATAATTATAATAAATATGTATTTATAGTATAAATACATATAATCATAACGGATAATTTATTTTCTAATTTCCATATATGACTAAAAACACTTCTCTGATACTTATTTTTCTCCTCTGACTCATCATCGGAACTGGAGGATATATGTTATACACCGAGATAGCAAAAGAAAGCTCTGAACAAGTAATAAGCCCAGTTGAGGATGATGATAGCTGAGAAGATATCACGGATGAGGAAGACAGAAATGGAGAAAATATTGAACCTAATATATCACTTTCCGAAGATAATAAAAATATTATGCTTGGTGAATCAGTACTCTTATGAATAAATGATATAAGATTAATGAATATGTTTCGAGAAGAGAGTCAACTCTGTGATGAGTTTAATATCGAAAGTAGTATGGAGTGGCGAGAATTTTGTGAAGACAGAGAGGTATTTGTAAGTCAAACCAGCTTTGCGAGTATAGATATCTCTCCTGATAATACTAAGGTTTGATTTACTCTTGAAAGTGATGTCCTTATTCCTGATACTCTTGTAGGATTTTTCTCATTATCTGACAATGAAATCAATTTCCTCTCAAACTATTACCTTGGAAATGAGTTTATAAGCTTTTCACCAAATGGTGCATACTTCATATATAGAGGTTTCTGTTGGGAGGCAAAATGCGGTCTTTCTGTGAGAGATTCTGAAACTCTTGAAGAAGTATGAAGTATCAATAATCCTGAATATATAGACATGCGGCAAGAAGATGTACAATTTCTCAGATGGATATCAGACAATGAAATCGAATATGAACTTGGAACAGAAATATTACAAGAATTATTTTAATTACAAAACTCCTTGAAATACAAAAATAAGTCTATATAGACTTATTTTTCTTCTTTTGAAAAAATTCCTTATTACAATTAAACTGTTTTTTAAAGCCTTCTGGATCTCAGAAGTCAGCAAAATACTCTTCCCAGCTATGGATTCATGCCTTCCTACGAGCAGATTTTATAGGGCACCAATACTTTTCAGTACGACCTGCAACTTCTACTGCATATTGAAAAAGACCATTGACATATGAGCAGTAAAGACAGTTTATCTTTTGTATCATATTAAGATATGATAAATGTTTCCTTTCAAATATTATATAATCACGTCTCTTTACAAGAGGTATACCATAGAGTCTTAGAGCAGTTTGTTGGTATATAAAAAGGAATATATCTAGGATGACTGTTGGAATAATCATTCCATATATAAAGGGGATAGAAAGAATATGTCTATAACTTCTCGGTATAACATATATTCAAAGCGGGGTTTTAAAACGTTTTTGATACTCTTTTGCTTTTTTAGAAAATCGAACCCTTCCTTTTTCAAAAGAAAAATCATACTTTTCTCGAAATCTATCAGAGAGTTTTTCATACTCACTTGCAAGCTCATTTTTCTTATCTTGTATATCTTGAAGAAGTTTCTGTATTCTATCTTTTGGAAGCATAATATATTGATAAAATTATTTTTTTCTATTCGCTACAAAGTCAACGAGAAAATCAATTTTCTTTGAGCCTAATGTCTCTGCAATTTTTTTACAGTCAATTATTTCATCTGCAAGTATCTTTTTGCTTGCAGCAAGTCAAACAAGATATACAAAACCTTTTTGTTCACCTCATACACTCTTCCCTGTTTCTTCAGGAGTTCATTCAACATCAAGTATATCATCTTTCACTTGAAAGGCAAGCCCAAGCTTTCTCCCAAAGTTCCCATAAATATCAAGGTTAGATATTTCTTCAGAGAGAATACATCACGCAGTAATAGAGGCTTCTATAAGCTTTCAAGTTTTTTTTGCATGTAGGCTTTGAAGTGTTTCTATATTGAGTTCAGAGAGATTGTGTTCGTAGTACATATCCTCAACTTGTCCTCCTACCATACCATAGTAACCAACTGAGTGAGAAATCAATTTTGCGATAGACTGGGAAGCTTTTGGATCTTTAATATCAGATATAAGCTCAAAACTGAGGCAATTCATCATGTCTCATACAAGAACCGCCTGAAACTCTCCATATTTCTTCCATACTGTAGCTTCTCATCTGCGGAGCTCATCATTGTCCATACATGGTAAATCATCATGTATTAAAGAAAACGCATGCATTATCTCTAAAGCAATACAAAGCTTTACAATATCATCTTCGTATTTAATGCTTGAAAGGCTTTTTCAAGTAAGGCTTAAGTAGAACTCTAAAGCAAGGATAGCTCTCAGCTTCTTACCTCATCGATTTCCATAAAGCACTACCTCTTTAAACATCTCAAGGGGTGCTGACATCGGAAGTGCGAGATATCCCTTAAGATATCTTTCTATACTTTTTTCTATGAAGTCTTTATACTCAGTGTACCAGTTTGGTAGTTTCATGTTTTTTAAAATTATTTCCCAAAATTTCTTTTTGAATTCTTGAATTGCTCAAGTGCCTTATGAAGTTCATGTACATCAAACTCAGGCCATTTTTTATCTGTGAAATAGTATTCGCTATATGCACTATCATACAGAAGAAATCAAGAATGCCTAATATCCCCTCATGTCCGAATAATCATATCAGGAATTGGGAGTATAGCAACATCAAGATACTTTCGAAATTCAGTTTCATCAAGAGTTTCAGGATCTGTTCCTGCTTCTAGAATCTTTTTTGTTGCGCGTACAATCTCATCTTGTCCTCCATAAATAAGGGCGACCGTAAGTATAATTCATGTGTTATTATGGGTCTTTTTTTGTATATCTATAAGTATATTTTGTGTTGCTTCTGGAAGTCGACAGATATCTCCTATTACTTGAAGCTTTACTCCTTCTTTTTGAAATTCTGGGAGAAGCTTTGGAACATGATGAATAAGTTTTACTATACCTTCTATTTCTTCATCATCTCGTTTTTTAAAATTTTCAGTTGAGAGTGCCCAAAGAGTGAGATGCTCAATTCCTGCAAATTTTGCTTCACGAGTAATTACTTGTACATTATCAAAGCCAGCTTTATGTCAAAATAAGCTAGGAAGATATCTTTCACGTGCCCAACGCCTATTTCCATCCATTATGATTGCGAGATGTTTCATGGTGTGCTATCAAAGTATAAGTTTATCAGGATTTGCAAGTGTATAAAACTTTCCTTGTTTATTCATAAGTTCTTCATACTGGCCTAACTCAACTATTTTCCCACTTTCTAGTACACAAATAGCATCAGCATGACGTATAGTTGAAATACGATGTGCTATAATAATACTTGTTTTTCCTTTCATAAGCTTCTTAAGTGCGAGATCTATTTTCTTCTCTGTTGCAGTATCGAGAGCTGAAGTTGCTTCATCAAGAATTAGTATCTCAGGATTTTTAAGAAATAATCTTGCTATCGAGATGCGTTGTTTTTCTCATCCAGAAAGCTTCAATCATCTTTCACCTATAATAGTATCTATTCCTTCTGGAAGATTAAAAACAAAGTCTGCCTGTGCATTTTTTAAGGCTTTATGAAGTTCTTTTTCGCTTGCATCTTCCTTTGCAAAAAGAAGATTATCTCTAATTGAGAGATTAAAAAGACTATTATCTTGCGAAACAATCCCAATAGTTGAACGTAGTGATTTTTTCTGAATTTCTTGTATATCTATTCCATCAAGCATAATACTTCACTTTTCTATATCCCAAAAACGAAGGAGTAGATTTACTATCGTAGATTTTCCAGATCCAGTATGACCAACAAGTGCGAGAGTTTCTCAACTTCTTACGGAAAATGATATATTTTTTAATATAGGATTTTCTGTATGGTATGAAAAGCTCACCCCTTTAAAACTTATCTCTCCAGATACAGAAGTAAGTGGTCTTCCGATTTCAGTATCCTCTCTTGATATACTATCAAACTGCTGATACATTTTTTCAACAGAAGTAAGGTGTTTAATCATTTCATTAAACCTATCTATGATAAATCAAAGTGGAAAATATATCCAACCGATAAAACTAAACACAAGAAAAAGTTCAGCAAAAGTTAACGATCCATCTATAACAAAAAATACTCAAAAACCAAGAACTAAAAGTCTTGAAACCATCACCAAAAGTCCGACATATACATTAGCAAAACTCCATCACCTTCAAACTTTATTTTGTTCAACATGTACTTTATCAAGTAAAGTATCCATCTTTCAAAGAAAAACTCGCTCTAGGGAAAGTGTTTTAGTAAGCATAAATGATGTAAGAGCGTTTCAGATATCTCAAAACATGCTGTCCCATTTATCATTAAGAACACGTTGTTTTTTAGAAAGATGTAGTGTGAAAAAATACGCTATAAGAAACATAACTGGAACCATCGAAAGAGCTAATAATGTCATGATCACACTTATCTGAAAAAGTATAAATATTATAATACTTATACTAAAAAATGTTCTTACTATTTCTCAAAAGAAAAAGTATAGGAAAGATTCTTGTCATTGCGTACCTCTATCATATATCTTATAAATACTTCCCTGCTTACTTGAGAGATAGGTATCATACCCCATACAAAGAACCCTTCTGTTAAACTTTTTACATAGCTCTACATAGTTCTTCATATTATTTTTGTATACAAAAAAATACCTATATGCAAACTGAATAATAACTGAAAAAACTATAAAAATTGCCCAAAAGACTATGAGTCAAAGAGTCGTTCTCTCATCAAAAAGTCAAGTTACAAAGTAAGCTTCTATCTCTTCAATAATTTTTGTAAAAATCACAGGCTCAATAACCATTACTAAAGCCGATATAAATCCAAAAAATATTACCCCTCAAAAGCGGAGCTTTCAAGAGGTTTCAATGTAATTCAGAAAAATATTTTTTAAAGCAAATATCATGGAATAAATCTATACAACCATTTTATCGTCTTCTGTAAGGTTTTCACGTTTCACATAAGGTTTTAACTCAGTATTTTTATGAAGCTCGTAGAGAAGTGGGGCTGCGATACAAAGTGATGAAAACGTTCCAACAATAGTACCAAAAAGCATTGCAAGTGTAAAACCTTTAATCGTATCAGGACCAAATAGAAGTATAGCAACAAGTACAAAAGCTATTGTAAGCGAGGTATAGATGCTTCGAGTGAGAGATTCATTAAGTGAAAGTTTTATAATCTCAAAAAGGTTTTTTCCTTTTCATCAAAATTCTCGAAGATTTGAACGTATCCTATCAAAAATCACTATCGTATCATTAATAGAATATCCCAGTATAGTCAAAAGAGCAGTCACAAAGAAAGTATCTATCTGGAACTGTGGAAAAAACATAGAGCTCAAGATATAAAGTCCAGTTGATATAATAACATCATGAAAAAGAGTTACTATAGCAATAAGCGCAAAACTCAGTGAACTGATACCTGAAACTGCCCCAGAAAATGAAAATGAGATATATAAAGCAATAGCAGCAATAGCTACAATCAAAGTTATGATAGCGGTATTACGAATATAATCTCAAAAACTTGCTCAGATATTTGTATATTTTGCAAGCTCAATATCTCAAATTTCTTTGTAATATGTTATAAGTTGATCTCGATAGGCAATTTTCCAGACTTCAGCTTGTTCATCTGTATAATCTCTACTAAAACCAGCTTGTACAACAAATAAATCTTCTCCTGATACACGAAATACATCAATAGTATTAATAATATTTTCTTGTACATTAATATGTCACTGAACCATTTCTGCTATCTCACGAACTTCTTCAGTACTATACTCATATGCATCAAAACGAAATTCTTGCTGCGTTCCTCAGGTCATATCTATCCCGAGATTCAGTCTTCAAAAGAAGAGCATTGCAAGAGAAAAAACTATAAAAAGAATTGATATAGCAAAGAACACAAAACGCTTTTCAAGTATGATGTGAAACATGGATAAAAGTACTTAATAATAAAAATCTTACAAAGTGTATAGAAAAAGTGTAAAAATCAAAATAAACTTGAGAAAATGTATTTTTTTTCTATGCTTTCAGCACACATAAAAATTTAAAATATGAAACATATTATTCACACCTTGATGATTGCGAGCCTATTTCTTATGTTTGCTTTCATTATACTTTCTCTTTTTAGACCTGACCTTCTTCTTCCTATGATAGAATGGATAAAGGTTCAGGTTGAATCACTTGGAAAATGGAACTATCTCCTTGCGTTCATTTCTGCGCTTTTAGAATCACTCCCTATTGTATGAACTATTGTACCATGACAAGCAATTCTTCTCTCTGTATGAGGATTTTATGGGGGACTTTGATATATTGAATTTCTCTGAGTTCTTATATCTGCAATACTCTGATCTATTGTCTCAAACTGGATAGGGTATATGCTTGGGAAACACTATGGAGAAGAATTTTTTAAGAAATATGGAATGTGGGTTGGTATAGAGCAAACTGAACTCAAGTATCTAAAAAATGGGGTAAATACTTGGGGTCCTTGGGGGATAATCCTTTCTAAATTTCATGCTCACGCACGTTCTTTTCTCCCTTTTATTGCTGGAAGCATGTGATTTCTCTCAAAGAAGTTTTGGATATACAACATTATCGCTTCAACACTTTGGGCGGCAATCTTCGTCACTATCGGGGTATTTTTTGCTGAACACTATGAAGTAATAGTCCAGTACATTGGGTATATTATGCTTGGAATTATATTATCTATACTTGCATATTTCTGGTTCTTTAAGAGAGAAAGCCTCGTAAGGTATTGGCAAGAAAAAAACAAAGAAATGGAAGAAAAATATAAAAAATAAAAATTATTTGCTAAGAAAATTAATTTTTCTATACTCATTTTTTAATTATCAATTTTCAATAATATATGCTACATATTTTAGACCCATTTTGGAATGGGTTTATTATAACTTTTTTAGAGAATCCTCTCTGACAAATACTTGGATTTACTGCAATGCTTATAGGCATAACTGGTTTTATAGTGCAAGAGGATAGGGTTACTATAAAAATATTTATTGTATCAACAATTTTTTGGCTCTTGCATTTTTTATTTCTTGCAAATTGGGGTGCATTTTGAGCAACTATTATCTGACTTACTCGTTTAGTTCTTTCACTCAAGTATCAAAAATCTTGGCGAGTTCTTTCTTGAGTAGTATGTGCAAGCATACTATTTTGAATGATAAGTTTTGACTGAAAACTTTTATCAATCCTTCCACTAATAGCGACAGCAGTATCAAGCTATGGATTTTTCTTTCTCCAGAAAATCCAACTCAGACTTCTATTATGAGTTGTATCCTGTATGTGGTTTACTTATCATCTCCAAACTTGATCGCTTTCAGGAGTTATAAATGAAATAATTGTGCTTTGTACTATAGTATATTCAATATATTTATTTATAACCCGTAGGGAACGTAAAATATTATTAAAAGAACGCATAAACTTTCTCTTTTGAAAAATCCCAAAACGCATAAACTACTGAAGATATATATATTTTAGAGATAAGAATAGATTTTAAGAATAAATATTTGACAATATATATTTTATATGTTCTAATAAATACAGGATATTAAAAAGTAATTATTAGAGTATATGTTTTGAATAGAAAATTTTCTTATGGCACAAATATGTGGTTTTGTTGCCATGGGGATTACACTTGCAGCATATCTACAAAAAGAAGACACTTTTGTAAAAAAATTCATGATGGTTTCAGTATTTTTCTGGGGAGTACATTACTTTCTTCTCTGAATCATGACCGGGGTTGCGATAATAATAATATGGTATATACGCCTCATACTCTCAACAAAGTATAAGAAAAGTAGAAGATCATTTGTATTTATCATTTGTATCACACTTCTGAGTTGACTCTATACATACTCATGAATCATATCTCTTCTTCCTGTAATAGCATCTATTTTAGCGACATACGCTTTTTTCTTCTTAGAGCAAATTCGCTTAAGAATAAGTTTTATATGAGTATCACTTCTTTGGCTTATTCATAATCTTTCTATATGAGCAATAGCGGGGATACTTAATGAGATTATGGTACAAGTAGTTCTTATTTTTACTGTATATCGCATGGCGCATCCTGAATGAGGTATGAGATACTATAGTCAAAAAATTGCAGATATACTTTTACAAAAAAGCAAACCTGACTATGATAGATATATATTTGTCCGTGACAAAGTATCTAGCTTACGAAAAACCCTATGACATCACTTCCTTGAGATCTTGCACTACGACTTACGAAACTTTTTACCAAAGAGGAAATGATGGAAGTGGAATCTGCTTTCAAGCAAATAAAAAGACCTCCTAGTTTCCGAGTAAATACACTTAAAGCTTCTCTCAAAAATATAAAGAATATACTCGATAAAGCTCATATTAATTATGAGCTTTATTCACTTCTTCCAAACTGCATAATACTTAAGAGTTCAGGTGATGAAATAAAACTTCGTTCACTTGATATATATAAAAATGGTAATATCTATATGCAGAGTATCTCAAGTCAGATACCAGTGTGATATTTTGAAAACAAGAGTATGGACTCCAAAGAACCTAGACTAAAAATACTCGATACATGTGCTGCACCTTGAGGAAAAACTTCGCAACTCGCAGCAATCTATCCAGAAGCAGAAATATGGGCATTTGAACCAAGTAAGATACGTTATGAAAGAATGAAATATAATTTCAAGAAGCTTTGAGTAAGCACATGCGACAAACACTCCCTCCTGAAGCCTCTCCCCTTCCTTTGAAAAGGAGCTACTGTAATTTGTATCAACGATAAAATAGAAAATTTAGAGAGGTATCTACAAACATACCCTCCTCTACAAAAGGAAGGTTGAACTCTTGAATATTTTGATATGATACTTATAGATGCTCCGTGTTCTTGAGAATGAGGACTCTCTTATCATAATACAAGCTTTCTTGAAAACTGGTCGCTCTCATATATTAAGAAAAACTATGCTCGTCAGAAGGCAATTTGTGACGCTGTACTTCCCTTCCTCAAGACTGAATGAGAGATGATATACTCAACTTGTACGCTTGCACCAGAGGAAAATGAAGCCGTAATACATTATCTCCTCTGTAAATATCAGAATCTAAATCTGGAAAAACTTGACTTTATAGAGAATAAATATATAAAATATAAGCTGGGATTGAAATCGTTTTGAAGATATATTTTTCGAAAAGAAATATCAGAGAGAACTCTTCGAGTTATCCCATCAAAATATTCCGAATGATTTTATATTGCTAAACTAAAAAAATGAGGACATCACGGAATAAATGACCTGAAATAATAGCTACAAATATTACTTGAATAAGTATGATATGAACAGTAGATATAAGTTGAAAATATACACTTCAATGTAGTGTACCAAATTCATCAACAAAAGTAGTATGACTCGTATGAGAAGTTAAATGAGGTGTACTTAGAAGACTGGAATGCTCATGTTATGATGAATGAATATGTAGGTACCCTTGATCTTCATATTGAAAAGAATGTAATGCATGAAATAAAGGGAAAAAACCTACTTACTAAAAAATACCTTCCTTATTCAGGAAGGTATTTTTTACTTAGAAAACTTAAAAAGTATCACATCTCCATCTTGGACAATATACTCTTTTCATTCTAATCTTACTTTTCCTTGCTCTCGAGCTTTTGACCAACCTCAACAATCAACTATATCTTTCCAATTTACAACATCAGCTTTAATAAATCATTTTTCAAAATCTGTATGTATCACCCCAGCGGCTTTAGGGGCCGAATCTCATTTATGAATTGTCCATGCACGCACTTCTTGCTCTCAAGCAGTAAAGTAATATTGTAATCCTAATGCGTCGTAACTCGTTTTTATAAGATTATCAAGTCATGTAGATATGAGTCACATATCATCTAAAAACTCCTTTCTTTCCTGTAGTCACATATCAATCATATCAGCTTCAAGTTTTGCACAAATGGGAACAACGCGAATTTGAGAATTTTCTATTCATATCAACTTCCTGAGCTCATCTTCCGATGCGTCCATCATATCCTCTGATACGTTACATGCATAGACAAATGGTTTATTTGAAAGTAAATGACTATCATATAAATGGAATCTCTCATCAGGCGTAAGACTTTGAGAAGATGCAAGGATTCATGACTCAAGTCACTCAAGAACTTTTTGAAGTGTTTCTACTTTTGCAAGAAGCTCCTTATCACTCCGAGCTTTTTTTGCTTCACTTACTATCTTTTTTTGAAGTGTTTCTATATCAGCGAGCATCAGTTCGGCATTAATAACTTCTATATCATTTCTTGGATCTACCTTCCCATGTACATGAATGATATCATTATCTTCAAATATTCGCACCACTTGAAGTATTGCATCAGATTCACGGATATTTGCAAGAAACTTATTTCCCATACCCTCTCACTCACTTGCTCACTGGACAATACCAGCTATATCAGTAAATTCACAACTTGCTGGAATAATTTTTGCACCGCTTACGGCAATACGTAACATCTCAAGTCGGTCATCTTGCACATTTACAAGTCAAACATTAGGTTCTATTGTGCAAAATGGGAAGTTCTGAGCATCAGCAGAATAGTTTCGTGTAAGGGCGTTAAAAAGTGTGGATTTTCCAACATTTGGAAGTCAGACAATTCAAATTTTCATGTAATATTAAAGTGAGTTATATTTTTCTTCAAGTTTTTCAAGTCTCTTTCGAGCCTGCTGCTTCTTTTCTTGTTCTTTTTGTACGAGATTTCTCGGAGCATTACGCACAAAAGATTCATTCAAGAGTTTTCTGTCAAGTAGTGAGACATAATCTCTTATATCAAGTATTTCATGATGAAGTCTTTGCTTTTCTCACTCAATATCTACTGCATTTGCGGTATCAATATATACTTCTACTCAAGAGCGAATAACAGCATATACGAGGCTTTGATTAGAAAGTTTTTTTGAAATAATTTCGGTATGCTCTGATTTTACCATTCATGATATGAGTGGTATAAATTCTTCAAGAATTTCTGCATTTTTATTTTTTGCAAATATCTGTACCTTGATAGTTTTTGAAGGAGGAACTCAAGTTTCAGCACGTATTTTACGTATTTCTTTTACAACTTCTACAAACAAGTCATGACTTTTTTCAATATCCTTCTCTGAAGAAAAATCAATACTTGGCCAATCACTTAACATACATTTTCATTCAAGTCACATAACTTTATGTATTTGCTCAGTTACATATGGAATATATGGATGCCATACTTGCAAAAGACTGTATAATACTACAAGTATTACCATATCACCGTACTCAGAGCTCTCCTTACTTAGCTTAAATTCTTCTATATAATAATCACAAAACTCATTTTTTGTAAAGGCATAAAGTTCCTGACCAACTTCTGAGAAATTATAATTTTCAAGTCAATCAGTTACGAGTGTCACTATTTTTGAGAGACGAGAAAGTATCCATGTTTCATGAAGAAGTAAAGAATCTTTATGTTTTTTCAATTCTTCTAAAGCAGATGTAAGCAAAAAGTTTTGTACTTGAGAGTCCTCAACATTACATGCAACAAAACGACTTGCATTCCAGAGTTTATTAATGAAAAACATATTATTTTTTACATTTTCCTCATCAAATTTCACATCATTTCAAGGAGTAGTTCATATAACGAGAGTCATACGAAGTGCATCAGTCCCATACTTTTCTATCATATCAAGTGGATCTATCCCATTTCATAATGATTTACTCATCTTTCGCCCCTCTTTATCTCTTACAAGTCCGTGAAGGTATATTGTCTTGAAAGGAGTTTGGCCAGTAAACTCATATCAAAATAGAAGCATACGTATGACCCAAAAAAATATAATATCATATCAAGTCTCAAGTACTTGTGCAGGATAAAACTTCGTAAAAAGTTCAGATTGCTTCTCAGCTCCTATCTCGTATCAAAGAGTAGAAAAAGGCCAAAGAGCACTTGAAAACCATGTATCAAGTACATCTTCATCTTGATATAAAGTAGTAGCATCTCAAAATTTAGCTCTCGCTTGTATATATGCTTCTTCTTCATTTTTAGCTACTATGATATCATCAGAATCTGTATACCATACTGGGATACGTTGCCCCCATTGGAGTTGGCGAGAAATACACCAATCTCTCAAATTATATATCCAGTCTTCAAAGGTTTTATTAAATCGCTTAGGTATAATCTCAAAATCTTTTGCCTTATAACCTCCTATGACTTTTTTTACAAGGGGATCGATTTTTAAAAACCATTGCTTCGATATAATAGTTTCTATCTTTGCTCCTGTACGTTCACCATATCATACCTTTGCACTATGATTCTCAATCTTGAGAAGATTTCACTTTGACTTAAGAAGTTCAACAATATTACTTCGTGCGGTTTTAAAATCCTGTCCAGCAAATATACCAGCAATTGAAGTCATTTTCCCTTCCTTATCAAGTACAATATGATTTAGGGGAAGATTATGTCTTTTTGCAAGTTCAAAATCATTTGCATCATGAGCAGGAGTAATCTTAAGTGCTCAGGTACCAAACTCCATATCTACATATTCGTCTGCAATAAGCGGAATCTCCTTATTTACAATAGGGAGTATAAGTTTCTTTCAAGATTTCAAAAGCTTCTTATATCGCTTATCTTTCGGATTCACCGCAACCGCTACATCTCAAAGAAGTGTTTCAGGACGTGTTGTCGCGATTACAACTTCATTATCACTTCCAGATACAAAATAGGTTATATGATAGAGCTTTCACTGCTCTTCTTTATAAATAACTTCTTGATCTGATACAACTGTTTTAAGTATAGGATCATAGTTTACCATATACTCTCACTGATATATGTATCCTCTTTTATGTAACTCTATGAAAGCATCAATAACACGGTTATTCATGTCATCATCCATCGTAAACTTTTCTTTACTCCAATCGCAACTCGTTCCCATTTTACGAAACTGATTTTGTATTTTTCATCCATAGAGAGTATTCCATTCCCAGCACTCTTTCAAAAAATCCTCTCTACTCATCTGAGATTTATCGCGTCACTCGGAAGCTATTTTTTGTTCAACCTTTACTTGTGTTGATATACTCGCATGATCAGTTCCAGGAAGAAGAAGTGTACTATCGCCTTTCATACGGTGATAACGAGTCATAATATCTTGAAGCGCAAGCATAGCTGAGTGACCTATGTGTAACTGACTTGTTACATTTGGTGGTGGCATCGGGATATAAAAAGTTTTTCAGCTTTTGGACTCCTCGAAAGGTAGAAAGCATCCAGATTTTTCCCAATCACTATATATAATATCCTCAAACTTTTTTGGTTCATACTTTTTTGGAAACTCAGACATAGCATATGTATGTAAAAAAATAACTTTCCCCTATCATAGTGAGAAAGTTATTTTTTCAAAGCTCAATTTACAAGAAAAACTTAGAATACTAAAAATCCCTTAGAAAGCCAAGAACTATGAGCTATTTCAGGATTTTGTAGTATTAGGTCATATGATCCAGCTGCAGCACCCATAACAATCCCCATAACAAAAGTAAGTCCACAAGCGATAAAAAGTGTCCAGTATGTTACTTGGTGCATTGGTTTAGCTTGATTTTTCATTACTTGCATGAAACAATCTTTCCATTCCTCTAAAGCACTTTTTTTCTTTGTAAAAAACATAGTAGATATGTAAAAAAATAAACTACATATCAAGTGTAGCGTATTTTTTCAGGGATTGCAAGAAATACATAATTATATATCTTAATATTCTTCTTCCTGTCTCCCAGTCTCAAGCTCATAAAACTTTTGGTTTCATCTATCAAACCTAAGTGAGATATTTCCTATAGGTCCATTACGATTTTTACGGATAAAGATATCAGTCACTCAAGGCTTTTCGGAAAACTCATCATAATAGTCATCGCGATATATCATCATTACGATATCAGCATCTTGTTCTATAGATCCTGACTCACGGAGATCGGAAAGTACTGGACGCTTATCTGGACGTGACTCAACAGCACGCGAAAGCTGAGAAAGAGCTATAATTGGGACATTAAGTTCACGAGCAAGAGATTTTATCCCTCGGGAAATCTCGGAGACCTCTTGGACACGGTTCATAGTATTTCCACTTGTCATAAGCTGGAGGTAGTCAATAATAATAAGATCAAGACGTGACTCCATCTTAAGTCTTCGAGCCTTACTTTTTAAATCAATAAGATTTCATCATGCACTATCGTCAATATATATCTCAGCGTCAGAAAGCTTTTCCATTGCTTCACCAATCTTTGCAAACTCTTCATCCTCTAGTTCTCATTTTGCAAGCTTCCAACTATCTATTCCCATAGCGCTCGCTATCATACGATCAGTAAGTTGTTCTTTACTCATCTCTAAAGAAAATATCGCAACAGATTTTTTATTGAAACCTATATTTTGAGCAAGATTAAGAGAAAGTGCAGTTTTTCACATAGAAGGGCGGGCAGCAACAATTACCATATCTCACCCCTTAAGTCATCCTAATTTATTATCCATACTCTGGAATCACATCTGAAGTCGATGCTCTTTTATGAGATCAGGATTTTCATGTATCTCAGCAAATTCCTCATATCTTTGAGAAAGGATATCATTTATATGTACAAGTTTATTTTTTATAAAAGTTTGGGTCACTGAGAAAAGTGATTTTTCAGATGTTTCCAAAAGCTCATTTAAGGGACTATCTTCCTTATATCCTAGGGATACTATTTCATTTCATGAGCGTATAAGTCTTCTTAAAACTGCTTTATGTTTTACTATTTGAGCATATTCGTAAATATTAGCAGATGTTGGTACAGCTTCAGTAAGCTCAGCAAGATAAAGCATACCTCATACAGCATCGAGAAGTTTTTTATCATCAAGTTTTTCACGAACAGTAACGAGATCAATTGGCTTATTGTGCCTATAAAGCTCAAACATTGTCTCATAAATTCTTGCATGACGTTCTTCATAGAAATCCTCATGAGTAAGAATATCTCCTATCATAATAAATCACTCTTTGTCTATAAGGAGACTTCCGAGCACAGATTGTTCCGCCTCAGTACTATATGGTGGGATTTTAAGCATATATATTTCTAAAAATTAATACCCAAAGACTAAAAAAAAATATTTTTTGTGCAAAAAAATATTTTTTTTTATGTGGAAATCTTTTGGTTGTTAAAAATATGTTATAAGTATTTTGTTAAAAACTCTTATAAATCAGGGTATCATTTTTATTCTGATTTAGCCTCTAGTATATTAATTCTCTCTGTTACTTCTGTGTTATATGGTTGAACATCAAGTATACGCTTATAAGCTTCAATAGATTCACGAGTTCTCCCCATTTTTTCTAAACAATAAGCTTTAATACCAAGTTTTTCCGCATTGCGTGGTTTTTCTTTTAGATATAGGTTTGCATATTTTACTCATGCTTTATAATCTTTAGTATCGATAGAGAGATGGGAAAGAATATCAAGAACTTCAATATTGGAGCGATTTTTTTTATGAACTTGTGAGTATATCTCAAAAGCTCATGTATTATCTCATAATAAATAAAGTGAATTTCAGAGTTTTTGCATAATCACAATATCATCAACAAACTCATCCATAAGGTCTTTATAGATATAGGCAGCGTGTTGATATTTTTTTTCACGTTCATATATTTCAGCAAGAAGGATATTTAATTCTTTATCCTGTTTCTTCATCGCAAGCCCCTCTATTACAATAGTTCGCGCTGTTTCAAGATATCCTCGCGAAATATTCATTTGTGCGCGTTTTATTATTTCTCGTAATTGTTCGTTATTTTCAACCGAAAGTCTCTGAGTGAGAGCTTCTATCCTCTCTTGTTTTTTCATTTTTGTTTCAGAGTTTTTAGCTTCCTCTATAGCTTCTTCTTTCTTCTTTTGACTCTTTTTCTTTAATTCATGCTTTTTATCAAGATCTTGTATTTGTTTTTTAAATTTAAATCGGGAAGAAAAACTGAGATAAAGAAAGTCTACGATATAAAAAAGTATATATCACAGTGATATGATAAATATAAGTATCTCTAAACGAAGAAGCATAAACTAAAAATAATAATAATCCAAAATAATATATAGGATTGTATAGATATTTTTAAAAAAGAAAAATAAAAATTAGTTGAGGCGGAATTTTCCAGAAAGCTGCCTTCTAATAAGTCATTTTAACTCAAGCATAGAGAGTATGATACTCAACTCAGAAGATGTTTTCCTAAGCCTCATTGCAAGGTTGTCAATACTGAGTTCGTCATTGCAGAGTTCAGAATAAATCATTTGCTCAGCATCTGTTAGAAGTGGGAGTTGAGCGCTATGAAAAGATTTTTTCAGGAGTATGTCATACTCCTCAAGTATGTCTCCACTCACAAGAACACATTTTGCCTCTCCATTTTTTATAAGCATATTTACTCACGTGTGAGAATTTTTAAGAATATCTCAAGGAACTGCGAAAAGGTCTCTTCCCATATCAAGACAAAGTCCAGCTGTAATAAGAGTTCCGGATTTTTCTTTTGCCTCAACTACTAGTACTCACTTTGAAAGTCCTACTACTATCTCATTGCGAATTGGGAAATTATAAGGCATTGCTTCTTCTCCTATCGGAAATATCGAGATAATAGCTCAACCTTTTTGTACAATCTCAGGGAAAAGCTTTGCATGTTTTGCTGGATAATCCTTATCTATTCAGGTTCCAATTACAGAGAGAGTATTTCACCCACATGCAAGCGTTGTCTTATGGGCTTCGCTATCACATCCCAGCGCTCAACCCGAGACTATTGTAAATATCTTTGCGATATCAGGAATTATCTTTTGTATCACAGATTGTCCATAGCATGTCATGGTACGTGATCATACTACTGCAAACATCTCACCCTGAGGAAGGATACCTCGCACGTAAAGTATATAAGGACTATGAGGAATTTCTCTTAGACTCTTAGGAT
>JAIUMN010000015.1 GCA_022565555.1 Candidatus Altimarinota bacterium | reverse complement strand
GGGTTACCAAAAAAAATTGTGAATGAAATATGCCATCTTGAGAATTTAATTGAATATTAACAGAATTTGAAGAAATTAAAGATTGAGAATTAAATTTAGATAAAAATTATAATGATAAGTTCAAGAATAGATATGAAGAATTAAGAGAACATGTAAGTAAAAATAAAAAAGTAAATTTTATTATTTTATCAATGATGAATATAAGTTTATGAACAAAGGATATTAAGAGATTAGATAATCTAAATATTGATAAAAATTTCAATGAATTTTTTATTTATGATATTAATAAGCTTAAATTAGATTTTATTGATAAAAATTACAAATGATACAAGGTTAGGAATCCATTGAAAACACCAAAAAAACCACTAGAAGAAATTGAGATTAATATTTTACCTTTATCCGAAAGAGATAATATATTATATTTTCCATCTCATGAAGAAGCATATTTATTCTGTATAAAACCAAAAGAAATTTTTTCGTTATTTGAAACCTATCAATATGCAATTTTTCAGGATAATATAAGAAATCCACTATATGCTTCCGATATAAATAAAAAAATGATTGATACTTTAAAAAGAGAACCAACTAAGTTTTGGTATTTTAATAATGGTATTACAGCTATAACTCAAAATATACATCCATTAAATACAAAAAATCGAAATCCTATAATAAAAATTACTTGAATACAAATTATTAATGGATGACAAACTTTTAAGCAAATATATGAGCATTATAAAACACTCGATATTTCAGAAAGAGAGATATTGGATACGAATGTAAAAATTCTCTTTAAAATAATTAAAAGTACTAGTGAAGATTTTGAAAGAAGTGTTACTCGATATACAAATTCGCAAAATAAAACTGATCCAAGAGATTTTTATTCCAATGACTATACTCAAAAACGGATTCAGGAAGATTTTTTTAGAAATACTAATATATGGTATGAAATTAGAAGATGAGAATTTATTAAAAAACGACCTATATGAGTAAAGGAAATAATATCAAATGAATATTTCTGACAATGTTATATGGCATATAAACTGAAAATCCCTGAGAAAGCAAAATCTCAAACCTCAAAAATATTTGTAAATAATAAAGAAGATGGACTATATGAAAATATTTTTAATCAAGAAACTAAGACTGAAGATTTATTTATAGCATGAATAATATTTGATTATATTATTGATAAAGAAAAAATATACAGAAAAAAATATAATTTGATAAATAAAAAGATTAAGGCTGATGAGGGATATAAGTTAGATCCTCAAGAGTCAGATGTTATAGACAATGATTTTATATTACACTCATCCTTTCATATTTTAATGATTTATAGAAAATATTTTGATTTAAAATGAAAAGAATATTGAAGAAACCTTGCTGAAGATTATTGGTATTGAGAGAATAAAAAAAAGAAGGAATTAGAAAGAATTTATGAAGATATTGTTACTGAAATTAAAATGTTTATAAAAAAGAAAAAGGCTAATCCTTGATTTACGCTAACTAAATATTTTAAATCATCTGAATCTACTGCTGAAATTAAAATGTTGTTTAATTTATAATTTATGGAAAACTTTGACATTCTTTCAGCCTGATGATTTCTTTTTTTCTTACTTATCGTTACATTAGGTTATATTATAGTTGAAATAATTATTTGAGAAAAGTACCCATTTAAAAAACAGATAAAAGAAAATAACAATAGTGCATTAGATAGATTTATTCATTATGTAGTTGTGTGAATTTTCTCTAACATAGTATTGTTTATAATATTGTACTATGCTGAATTATCAGTCCCTTTTTCAGAAACATTTGAAAGTTCATGAGCTCTTGGTAAAATTATTAATGATTTTTTTTGAACAGATGTTTTATCATTCCAGCTTATTTGGACAGGAGTTTTTTATTTTATATTTATAGTAATCTTACTATTCTGCGGAAGGTTTTTAATACCATATTTAATTTGAGGAATTTTAGATATTATTGATTATTTCATTAAGGAGTTGAGGCAAAGAAAAATAAAAAAACAAAAAAAACTTAAAAAATCTAAGAAATAATCCATGCATCTCCTCTCTCAAATCCCCTGATACAAATCAGCCTCCCAACTCGCTCGTGTCATGACGGAAACTTGGACACGAGAACATATTTTTTGTCCGAATTGTGGAAGTCCGATATCTGAGTATGAGAACAATCGGGCAGTGGCGGATTTTTACTGTGGAAACTGTAGAGAAGAGTTTGAGCTCAAGTCTGCTAAGAAAAATACAGTGGGAAATAAAATCGTGGATGGTGCATATCATACGATGATTGCAAGACTTGGAGAAGCACAGAATCCGAACTTTTACTTTCTGAATTATACTCCAAGTTACGAAGTAAAGAACTTTATCGTGATACCGAAACACTTCTTTACTCCAAGTATCATAGAAAAACGCCCTCCACTTCCTGAGACCGCTCGTCGTGCTGGCTGGGTTGGGTGTAATATCTTGCTTACAACGATTCCTGAGAGCGGGAAAATCTACTATATAGAAAATGGAAAACAAAAGTCAAAGCAAGAAGTCCTTGATACGTGGCAAAAAACTATATTTCTCCGCGAGACTAAAAATACAGAAGCAAAAGGTTGGTTACTTGATATTATGAACTGTATAGAAAGTCTTGGGAAACGTGATTTTTCACTTGATGAGATGTATGATTTCACGCCGAGATTACAACTTCTTCATCCTGAAAATAATTTCGTACAGGATAAAATCAGACAACAACTTCAAGTTCTCAGAGATAAGTGATATCTTGAGTTTGTCTCAAGAGGACGATATAGGAAATTATAGTTTTCCCTTAAAATAGATCAAAACATTTGCTTTTCTCCTAAAAATCCTTAGATCATAATAGTTTATTTTCTAACGATTTTTTTATGGATAACTATGATTTGATTTATACAGAGAAACATAGATTCATTTTTTTGAGTTTCGAGTGATTTACATATCAGCCAGATTCAGAATCAACTGAGCCAGATATTGAAAATATGCAAGTAATCTGATTTTCCGAATGATTTTCGAGGAAAGAAGCATTTCAAAATTTACTGAAAGAAAATGAATATATAAGAGATACGACATTTGATGAAGTTTGGTGTATGAGATTGGCAGATGGTTGAAATTATGATAGTGTCTTTTATATTCAAAAAAAAACCTCCTCTTGTAAGAAATCCATCTCAAAAACTCCATTTTTCCAAAACTTTTACTTTTATTTAAGATAATTTTTATATACTGAGTACTACGTATTTAGTATCTAACTATCACTATGTCAAAAATCGCAATCATCAATACTAAGTGGAACGCTCAGTTTGTTGAGAACTGCACGGAAGCGTGTATCTCACGCCTCCACGAACAAGGTATAGAAGAAAGTGAAGTGCAAGTATTCACGCTTCCTGGGGCGGTAGAAATACCACTTCTGGCAAAGAAGCTTCTTACAGAGTATGGTTATGACGCGGCTATCGCGATAGCGGTAATTTACAGATGAGGAATCTATAAACATGAGTTTGTAGCACAAGGAGTTGTTTCAGAAATCATTAGACTCAACTCTGAGATTGGGAAACCTATTTTCTCCAGTGTTCTGACACCTGATACGGATCATTTTCATAATCCTGAGAAACAAGCCTTTTACCTCGAACATCTCAAGGAAAAAGGTAGAGAAGTCGCTGATGCCTACATCGAGACGATGGAGGTATATAAGAGTTTAACATAATTGCAGCCTCTTTCTCTTCTGGAAGACAAGTAAGAAACAGAGCGGAGCGACAATTTCGAAGTTGAAGCTTGTCAGAAAGAATTTAGATAGAGTTATCTTGTGCCTGCAGCCTCTTTCCCTAGGATTAGGGAAAGAATTCAGATAGGGTGGGGTTAAGAGAAACAATTTAGAGAGAGAATTATAAGAGTTTATTTTCCTAATTATAACATACTATGAAAAAACTACAATCAATAAACACCTACTCTGGAGAAGTACTTGCAGAGTACGAGACACTCAGTGACGCAGAAATTACGCAAAAAATAGAACTCGCTCATAAGGCCTTTCAGAGCTGGAGAGAAACAAGTTTTGCAGAGCGAAAAGAGTTATTTCATAGGCTCGCAGATATCACTGAAGAGCGTATAGATGAACTCGCAAGACTCCAAACTCTTGAGATGGGAATGCTTATCTGACCGAGTAGAAAAGGACTTGAGGGGACAGTAAAACTGATGCGATGGTTCGCAGATAATGTTGAAACCTATCTTGGAGCTGAGGAGTTTGAGCTCAACGGTACTTCAGGAAAATATCTATACGATCCACTTGGAGTGATATATGGAATAGGTCCTTGGAATTTTCCCTTTAACCAAGTACTTCGTGCTGCGGTACCAAATATTATAGCTGGAAATACACAAGTCTACAAGCATGCAAGCAATGTCCCACAGTGTGCTGCGGCTATAGAGCAACTATTTCTTGATGCGGGATTTCCAGAAGGAGTATATCAAAATATATTTATCTCCGCTTCTCAGTCTGAGCTGATACTCGCTCATAAATATGTTGCGTGAGTCAATCTCACTGGAAGTGAGGGGGCAGGAAGTGCTATATGAGCACTTGCAGGAAAATACCTCAAGCCAAGCGTCCTAGAGCTTGGGGGAAATGATGCCTTTGTACTCGCAAGTCATAGTGATACAAAAAAAATGGCTCGTGAAGCAGTAAACTGCCGCGTGTCGTTTTGAGGACAAAAGTGTAACTCCAGTAAACGATTTATCGTGCTTGCAGAACACTATGATGAGTTCGTGGGTGAGATGACAGCGTATATGAAGTCACTTAAGCTTGGTGATCCACTTGATGAAACAACTACTCTTCCTCCACTTGCTCGAACTGATCTTGTTCAGGAAGTACACACGCAAGTACAAAAAACGATTTCTGAGGGAGCAAGACTCATGTGTGGGGGAGAAATATTTGGTGAGAGATGACAGTTTTATACAGGAACGGTACTTGCAGACGTAACTTCAGAGATGACTTCGTATCGTGAAGAAATATTTTGACCAGTTGCGAGTATCATCAAGTCATCAAGCATAGAAGAGTCTGTCAAAATCGCAAATGATTCAGACTTTGGACTCTCAGCGGTAGTATATGGAGATGATATCTCTGAGTGTCGTGCCATCGCAGAAAAACTTGAGGGAGGTATGATATTTATCAATGCCCCAGCTGGAAGTCAGCCTCATCTTCCATTTGGTGGGGTAAAAAAATCATGATATGGAAAAGAAAATGGTCCTGAGTGACTCAGAGCATTCACCAATAAAAAAGTGATAGTGTATTAATCTTGCATTTTTTACATTTTTCTACAAAATACTTCCGATATACCATCTAAGAACAGACAGCATTATGAAAATACTTGAAGTACAAAAAATAGATAAAACACTTGCAAAGAAACAAGTCCTTTTTGGAGTGGATTTTTCTGTAAAAAAAGGAGAAATATACGGATTTCTTGGGCCAAATGGAGCTTGAAAAACTACGACTATGAAATGTATACTTGGACTTATTAAGCCTGAATCTTGAAGTATAAAAGTACTCGGGCAGGATGGACTTACAATTGAAGCTAAAAAACGTATAGGATTTATGCCTGAAAATACCTATCTCTATAAGTATCTGACAGGAAGAGAGTTTCTTCGGTTTAATGGAAGTTTTTTTGGACTCAAAGGAGAAGAGCTTGAGACGCGTATCGATGAACTTTTGCATGAAGTTGGACTTTTTGAGGCGGGAAATACCTACTTGAAAAATTACTCAAAGTGAATGCTTCAAAGAGTAGGTTTAGCGCAGTCTATTATTAATAAGCCTGAGCTCCTGTTTCTTGATGAGCCAATGAGTGGACTTGATCCTATTGGACGTAAGATGGTAAAAGACTTACTTGTAAAACTTCGTGATAGTGGTACAACGATATTTTTTAATACTCATATCCTTGCAGATGTTGAGAGTATCTGTGATAGAATATCGATTATAAATAAATGATACTTGATAGTAGAAGGGGAAAAAGTTGAGAAACTCAAGGGAACACTTGAAAATTTCTTTATAGAAAAAGTGGAAGAACATGATGAATATCTGAAAAATCCTGATACTAAAAAATAGAGCCTCGGCTCTATTTTTTTATACTTCGTATCAGAGTTTTTTCAGTGCTTTTTCAAGAGAAATACCTATGATATCAGACTCTCCAGAGAGGTGTCTTCGTGTTTCTTCAAGAAGTGCATACATCTCAAGGTTCATTTGGTCTATATATTTGATTTGTATTCCTTGCATATTTCAGAGTATAGAAGATAAATCTTCTCATACGATATATCTTTCTTGAGGGATTGATATAGAGTAGTGGTGAAAAGGGAAGTATAGTATTTCATCATGAAGAAAAGTATTATTTCCTCATCATCATATGAGGGCAAAGTTTTGAGGACACATATTTCACTGAGTAAGTTCTCAGAGAGTCATCCCAAACGCTTGTCACCATATATTTGCAAAATACTTTTTTTCTAAACTATAGTTATTGGTGTTAATATCCCGAAGTATTTCACTTCGTGTTTTTGAGTGATTTTTTGCTACAAGCTCAAGGAGATGATGTATCCCAACTGGAAATTTACTGATAGCCTCAATAGTTCCTTGTTTCTTGAGGGTCAGAGATGTTTGAACGGCTCATACATCTATAATGAGAATATCTTTTTGTGGAAAGAGCTTTCCTATAGCGTATTCAACAGGAATGATTTTTGATATATGTCTTCCTGAATAGCGTATCAGGTCTTTCAATACTTTATTTTGAGTTCGAGGCACAGTGATATTGAGAAGTTTAAGTTTTACTTCCTCTCCTTGTTTTCCAAGTATCTTTTCACTTTTTTTCCCGTCAAGTTGTATCTCAGTGACGCGTGAAAGAATAATATCAAGCTCAGAGTTTTTCAGTCCATAAAGTTTTTCTATATCACCTGCTCCCTTAGTAAGACATATTTTTTCTGCTTTTATAAGGGTATCATAGAGTTCTTATTCAGAAAAAGCTTCACGTGCGTCTTTTCGCTTATGATTAGTGTGTGATACACTAAGATGTTCTTCTCAAAATGGATAATTACATATTACTTCCTCACATGAGAGTCAAAGTTTCTTTTCAAGTGTGTCTATCGCTTCAGATATATTTGACGCAAGTCATGGAAGATTGGTGCATCGCCCATTAGAAAAAAGCGAGGTATCTTGTCTTTTTTCATGATATCAAAGAATGCGTATCTTTGTATTTAGAAATTCAGCAATACAAACACGCAATTTATAGCTCCCAATAAGAACGAGTGCGTAGCGTTTTCCCTCTATCTTTTTTTTCTGAAATCACATATTAATGAGTTGAAGTTGATTTTCCTATTTTTTTGAGGAGCTTATTTCCTTCTACAATTGATCCTATACCAATGAGTGCCATAGCGAGATCTTCAGTGATGAGTTCATCATTTGGAGCTATATTGAGCGCACGTTTTAGGATAACGATGCCTTTTTGTGTTTCTCATGCCATCGTATAGGCCCATCCGAGATTACGAAGTACTTCTGCGTTATTCCCAAAGAGTTTATTAGACTTTTCAAGATATGGAATAGAGGCTTGTATTTTGTCTTGACTCAGAAGTATAAAACCTTTGAGATAATTTCCTGTTGCCGATTCAGCATTGAGATTGAGTCCAAAATCAAGTGCCTTATGTGCTTTTTCATTTTCTCACATATAGAGATATATATCTGCAAGTTCCTCGTAAAGTCTGTAGTCATCAGAGTATTTTACAAGGGCATTTTCTATCTTTTCAAGAGCACTTTGAAAATGTTTTTTATTTTTAAGTTCTTCTACTTCTATGATTACACTGCGAATCTGATCCATCGTTTGTTGTGTCATCTTTTTTTATTCTAAGATATATTTTTTCTATCATATAAAATATATTTGTAAAATCAAGTTCAGAGGGTATAATTTTTATGATTTTATGTTAAAAAAATATTTTCATGCAAAAACGAAAAACACATATTAAGATAGGGATAGACGAAGCAGGAAGATGACCTTGGGCTGGCCCGGTTGTTGCTTGTGCTCTTGCTTTTGACTCTAATACTCCTCCAGAAGCAAATTTTATCAAGACATTGACAGACTCAAAGAAACTCACTCAGAGAAGAAGAGAGCAACTATATGGGAAACTTATAGAGCTTTCTCTGTCTCAAAACCTTTACTTTTGAGTATGAGTGATAGATAATCACTATATCGATGAGTTTGGGATAAAAAAAGCAACACGTGAAGCGATGAGACGAGCCCTTATAGAGCTTCAAAGAAAAATACCTCAGGACTATACTGGTATCTCGGTAGTTATAGATGGAAATGATAATTTCCTCTTTGATGAACTTGAGAAGAAACCACTTTATATCGTACGAGGTGATGCAAAAGTTTCTGAGATATCAGGAGCAAGTATCATTGCGAAGGTATTTCGTGATAAGCTCATGCAACAATATGATTCTTTATATCCACAGTATCATTTTTGAACAAATGCATGATACGGAACAAAGGCACATAGAGATGAGTTGCAGAGCCATACAGATGTTTCATGACTGCATCGTATGAGTTATAAGCCAGTAAAGAAGATTCTGGAAGAGAAAGAAAAAGTCCTCGTTCATATTTGTTGTGGTCCTGATGCAACTGTCCCACTTATGGATCTTAAGAAGGATTTTGAAGTGATAGCTTATTGGTATGACCCAAATATACAACCCGTTGCAGAGTATGAGAAACGTTATGACGCTTTTGTAAAAGTTTGCGAGATAGAAGGGGTGAAGTACATAAGAGGCGAGTATGATGTGAAGAATTTTTTTAAAAAAATAAAGTGACTCGAGCATACTCCAGAACGTGGAGAGAAGTGCCGTGAGTGCTATGATATGAGGCTTGAACGAACTGCAAAGCTTGCTCGTGAAATGGGGATAGAAAAATGGACGAGTAGCCTCAATAACTCTCCACATAAGGATATGGAGAAGATGTTTAAGCTCTGAGAAAAGTGGGACGTAAGAGCCTATCATGAGTTTTCTCAGGAGATATCTCCTGATGAAAAAAAACAAGCAGCAGACTGTCTTGGGATGAATATAGAGCAGTATGAGAAAAATATTTCTATACTCAAACAAAAATCCCACGAGACAACTCAATCCTGAATCCTTTCTCTTCCAGAAGAGAAAGGGGCTACAGAGCTGCAAGAAAAGTTAGAGTTTCTCAAGATAGCCTTTCGAAAAAATGGATGATTTCAGCGAAGTGTAGACTATACTAACGAACATAATATTTATAGGCAAAATTATTGCGGATGTGTCTACTCTGACACTTTTCCTTGAAGTCCGAGGGCAAAAAATGCGAAGTGATGATTTAGTGGGTAAAATTACGACGGAAAATATGAGAATTACAAGTGTATCAACTAAAACCCCTATAGGATAGATATATTGTTTATGGAAAAAATTCTCACCTTGGCAAGTGAAAATATTTCACATATAAATAATTTATGGTATTGTGTTTAAATATACACTTAATTTTTTTCATTATGAAAACCATATTTAAAGTATTCCTCGTGTCAGTTGTTGCTTGCGCAAGCTTATCGCCTGTACATGCCAATAACAACATGACCCCTACTCAAGTAGGAAACCAAGTACAAAATGTACAAGCTGCAGCAAATGCTACTGAAAGAGGATTCATCTGAAACATTATAGCAAATATATTTAATACCAGTGGAAGAATTCAATCATCTTTTATTGATGCATTTACCTGACTCCAAAATATGAATATCCCATACTGGAATGATGGAAGCTTTGTTCCTTGAGTAATAAATCAGACTGCCTGAATAAATGGAAGAATAGGTATCTGAACCTCTCCTCACTCTTCAGCTCGCGTATTAGTAGATGGATCACTGAGAGTCAATGATGGAGCTATTATGTGAAACCCTCACCTCAATCTTCTCTCAGGTACCGGTACAGGAACAGTTCGTATAAGTTGAAGTGATCTGATTTCACTAAGAACTAATAATCTCAATAGACTCACTATACGAAACGATGGTAACATCGGTATCTGAACTACCTCACCATCACAAATGCTTGATGTAGCTGGAAAAATACGTATGAGAACCAGTGTAGATGATGATGATGCAGGAGATACTGTCATAACAAAAGCATACCTAGAAGGTGTCCTTGAAAACTATGACTTTGATGACATAGGTGGTGCAGCCCCTATTGGTTCAGTCATGGCATTTAACAGAGATACCTGTCCAGCTGGATGGATTACTGCAGATGGACAAAATGATACTCCTGACCTCAGATGAGAATTCATACGTGGTCTTGACCTCGGAAGATGAGTTGACCCAGGAAGAACATTAGGGAGTTTTCAGCTTGATGAGTTAAGAGAACACAGTCATGATTATCTCCGTACAAATACAACAACAAGTTCTCATGGAGATCGGCATCCAATGGTACCTCATCCAAGTAATACTGTATCTGCTACTACATCAGTTACTGGTGGAGATGAAACCCGCCCACGCAACGTTGCTCTTCTCTACTGTATAAAAATGGCAAGTATAGAATCTACTCCAGCTGAAAACTTTACTTGGATAAATAATACTGGAGATGAGACAGGAAATGTTCTTCTTGCTACAAGTGGAAACGTTGGTATCTGAACAAATAATCCACAAGCCCGTCTCCACGTCTCTGGAAAAATACTTGCTCAATCACCAAGCTCATCGGATTGACCAAACACAGTGGTAACTAAATGATATTTAGAAAATCAAATTCCAACGTGTGCATGAACAAACCAAGCTCTTGGCTGGAATGGTACTAACTGGATATGTAATACTATTGTGGGATGATGATGAACTCCTGAATTCGATCTTGTTTTTTGACTACATTCATCGCAGCAGTGTGAAAACCTAGGTGGCGAAGTTGTTTTAGACTCTGATGATAACAAATTTTGTAGATTTGCATGAAATTCGTGTCCATCTGGATGGACTCAATATCAGAACTGGCAAAGATCATGACCAAATTCATGTTCATGAGAATGTACGTCATGTACAACAGCAACATCAGGTTGGTTAAATTCAAGCACTCGGCCTACATGTACTTATAGAGATAGATATAATCTAATTGGATACAGTGTTTGTGGTTCAAATGGCGGTGCTCGTTCATGTACAGCACAAATAAATCAAATAGGATGTTACTAATTAAAGCTATAATCTTTTGATGAATTTCTATTTACCTCGCACAACAACTCAAACCGATCTGATTATCTATTTCGAAGTTAAAGTGAAATAGAAAGGATTTCTACGAAGTGATACTTTAGTGTAAGAGAAGATAACTATATAATCCCTTTTACGGCACTCACATTGAAGCTATAATCCATTTGGAGGCTTCCTATGATACCGATATACGCAGTGCTTTCATCGATTTCAAGAGACTTAAGTATGATAGTATAGTCTTTGAGGTAAGGAAGAATATTTTCTTCTCAGATAAGTATATTGACTCCATTTCGTAAAGGGAAACTAGCGATAAATGTGCTAAAGTTTGGTTTGTTTTCAAGCATTTTTATAAGGTTCATTCCGTCGTCATCAAGTCTATTTTTATTTTTCTCTAAAAAGTGAGAAACCCCGTTATACTCACATATATGTTTATCAGGGAGTACAAAAAACGCTATTTCTCCTGTATTGTGTGAAAGTTTATGCACAAGAGTGTAGATGAAGTCTGAAAGTTCTCTTAAGGTAGAGGTGCTATGGGTATTGTGTTCTTCGAGAAAAAACTCAGGGGTTTGCTGCATCATATAGTTTACAAATGCTCTGAGTCCTTTTGCAGTTGGTAGCCTTCAAGCTGAATTATATGGTTGATAAAGAAGTTCAAGACGCTCAAGAGTTGCCATATCACTTCTCACAGTAGCACTTGATACTCACAAATCATACTTTTTAAGAAGGAGCTTACTTCAAAGGACGTTTCATGTTTTTATATATTCCTCTATAATTATCTTAAGGATCTCTATATTTCTTTGAGTGAGTTGTGACATAATGAGAATTTTACTATTCTAAATACATTAAGAGCGCTTCTAAACTTTGACGAGAATTATATTGTTTCATAATAGAAGTATAGCTTTTTTGTGTTTCTTCAAGCTCTTGCCCTATATGTTCACGTAGAGTTTCAGTCATAGTGTGAACTGAGAGAGGATCAAGGTACTTGAGAGTATTTCCCATAATCTCCTTATGCGCCCTAATATCATTTGCAAGGAGAATTTTTTTATAGTGAATTCATTTACTGAACTGGAGTGGAAAAGACTCATAGATACTTGAGTATATTACTCCATGAGACTGCTTATAGTATGAGCTTTCAAATTTCTTTTCTATATTTCAGAGAAAAACTATATTTCCCGTAAGTTTATACTCTATCACTTTTTCTCGTATATCGAGATCACTACTCGTTGCATCACAGCTAATAATGAGATGAAGAGGACTTCACATATCTTTGAGCTTTTTAATACTTTTTAGGATACGTTCAAAATTATTATGTACTTCATTTCACGAATCGTAGATAAGATAGGGATGTTTAAAGTTATGCTTGAGCCTAACATCTATTTCAAGATCTTCTTTCTGCGATTCAAGTTTTGGAAAAAATCCCGGTATATGAGCAATATTTTCTTCAGAGATATTGAGGTGCTCATTGAGCTCAAGAGGCGAATGAGAATCAAGACAGATACACTTAAAGCAGTGTTTCATCGAGCGTTTTAATTTGTAGGAAAAGAGTTTTCTTTCAAACCATTTCTTCTTTGGAAAAAATATATCTTTTAAGCTTTCAAGAACAAGTATATAGGGACGCGTATAGCCGTGAGGAATAAAATGTGTATCGAAAAATATCATCATATGAAATTTTTCCGCTTCAAATACTTTTTTTCCTTGGAAAAGTCATACAACTCCAAAGCTTTGGGTTGGAAGCTCTTTGAGAGTAATATGCTCAGGAAAATCCTTTTCTCAGATATTTGGAGCTATATCTCGTCATTTTTCAACATAGATAATAAAGTGATGTTCTGAGTTATATCCCAAAAGTTCTATCATGAGTTCAGTGATAAAGTCATGGTAGTATTGGCTCTGAGCCTGAGCCCGTGTATCGATTCCTATTTTCATAAAGTATACTTAAAATAATTGGCACCTATAGTACTCAAAATAGGGGAGAGTGCAAGAAACTCGCAGATTTCTTTTGAAAAATATTTGACAATATACAAATATATTTAATATATAATTGTTTATTATTAATTAATCTAATTATGTGACTTTCTTCTATACCAACAAATCAAGAATTACAATCAGAAATTTTTCAACAAAATATTGAATATATTCTAAATTTTCTCAATGATGAATTAGCTATATTTTGAAATATTCCAGATATTCAATGAATTAATGTTTACGAGTCACTCGTATCTCGAGTTTTTACTAATAATAATCTTTGAGCAAAAAGAAAGATACAACTTGATATTATAGCTCTTTATTTACTTGTAAAAAATGGATATGATTTTAGAAATTTAGTTTCAGATTTATGTTCTCTTTCAGAAAACTGAGAGTGACGATGAATGATAGTTTCAGATTTTTATGAAGTGTTTGAAGTATTTAGAAGACAAAAATCAAGCCCAACAGATCTTTCTATAGAACTCCCACAAATTATGAAAGATGCATTAATATCTAAAAGGACACAGTGAGAAGAGCCGCCAGCAGAAGAATTACAAAAGGCAGTTATATATTTTTGAGATGAGGCTTTTTCTAAATTACAAGCAAACCCAGAGCTTTAAAAATCCCGTAAGGGATTTTTTTGTTTTTTATCAGAAGATAGATATACTTTGAGTGTTAATTTTTTACAGCCTCTTTCTTGCAAAACCCCCCTATCCCAACCTTTCCCCCAAAAGGGGAAAAGGAGTAAGCTACAATTTTTTTCTTCCCCCCTGGGGGGAAAGATGCCTGAAAGGCAGATAGGGGGTGCGATTGTATGAGAGTCTAAAATTACATAATCATATAGAATCCATGACTTGAAATATCCTTCGTCTTATGCTTTCACGCGGACTTTCTATGGTGCGGTGGAATAACTTTCCAAGAGTAGTAGATGTTACTCAGATGGATAATGTCTGAGCAACACTGCATACAGCACTTTTTTTGGTAAGTCTGGAGGAATCAAAAAATGAAACTTCTTCTCCCCTCGCAGGGGAGAATTGAGAGAGGTATTGAGAGCTTGATAGACTCTATATCATAAAGAAAATTATGTTTTCCAGTTTTTCGGAGTTTATACTTTCAGATATTAACTCAGGTACAAAAAATACTATAAAGAAATTAGATAGCGAGATGTTTGAGGCACTATATGGAAAAGCATATAGATATTTTTTAAACTTTGATATGCCTGAGCCACTCAGAAAAGATTATGAAAATATTATGTTTGGTGAGAAGAAAGAAAAGGAGGATAGGATAATATATGCTGCAAAAAAGTATGTTGGATATAATGAAGCACTTCCAAATGCTCGTATATTTCCTGATATGTATGAAATATATATCTCTGAGATGGAGTCGGAGCTAGATATTCTTGCTTCTCAGCTACATTCACTTACACTTCTGAGAAATAATCCAAGTTTTCAAAAATATCTTTCTCATATCTATCGTTTGAGCTCATCACTTAGGTGGAATCAGTATAGTCGCAAAACTCCGATATCTGTCATGAGTCATACGGTTGTTATTAGCTATATTACCTACGTTATAGGTATGATGGAGGAAGACTATAGTGATACTATGCTTCTCGAAATGCTCTTGCGTGCAGTGTATCATGATGTTCCTGAAGTAATCACGGGAGATATCATTTCTCCAACAAAAAAAGCAGTATGATGACTTGCAGAGCTTCTTGAAAAGGTGGAAGCATATATGCTTGATGAATATCTTTTTGAATATATTGATGAATCATATAAAAATTTCCTCAAACCGTATCTCCTTGAACCGTTTGAATGAAAAATAGGAAAGAAGGTGAAATACGCTGATATTATTTCTGCGTATCTTGAGGCAAAAATAGAGGCACCATATTCACAAGTATTTTCACTTAAAGAGCAAGATCTTCGGAAGCAAGTTCAGGTAATGCATCACCCATGAGTTGAGTATCTCTTACGTGAAATACTGTTTGAGTTTGAGAAAAGCGAGGATGATAGTTTAGTTTAGATTTTCTTACAATATATGCTTTCGTTTTGAAATATTTTTATCCTTTGAGCTACGGTATTTTTTCTTTGTATACCGCTTATTTTTTGGTTATTTCTCTATGAAAGTTTTACATCAGAATATGTAAAACGCCGTTATATAATATCTGGTATGTTTCTCTGAGCACTTATTACTCTTCCTCTTGCCCTTAGTTCGCAAACTTCTCTTGCATATATATTTGAAAATATATTTTCAAATATATATATCTGAAGTACTTCTCAAGCAGTATTTTGGCTTTTGAGCCTTATACTTCTTGCTCATATAAGTATTTTTGTAGTATTTTGAGCATTTCAAAGGAAATTCCAAATGTTTCCGTTTATAGCAAAAAGTTTTTCTCTTATAGCAATATGCTGTGGACTTATTTTTATGCTATATCATATTTTTTTACTCTTTTCTATAGGGCAAAATACACTTCTCAGTGAAGCAAGAAATATTTACTGAATTATATTTTCTACTTGAGTAAGTATTTTTTGATATTATATCGTTGTTTCAATTCTTGAAGAGTCATGAAAGTATATTGGTCATCTCTCACAATCGGGGAGAAGTGATTATGTATACTCTTTTTCGCGTTTCATACTTTTTTCTATATCACTGGCAATTGGTTTTTCTTTTTTTGAAAATATTTTATATACATGGATGTTATATCAGCAAAATGGTATATATTGATGACTGGTACAAATAGCATTCTTTCGTTCACTTTTCTCACTTTCTCTCCATGTATTTTGTACACTTCTCTTTACTCTTGGGATGTGGTATTTTTGGCAAAATATGAAAAGGAAAGAGTACGGTGTTTATATAAAAAAATGATATATACTTTTGCTTTTAGGATCACTTCTTACTCATAGTATATTTAATCTCAGCTTGAGCTTTGGATATGTCTGAGGAGTCTTTCTCGCTCTTGTAGGTTTATATTTTGTACTTGCATATATTGTTCCAAGATCTCACCTTGAGAACGTTCTATAACTTGTGTATATACTACGCTCTGTATCTCCCACTTCATATCATGAAGTCGTAGCTCACGTAGCACTCACTCAAAGTGAAGTTTTCCATATAAAGCAAACATATTATCATACTCACTTTCATGGATAAATGTTGCTATATATGCATCTCTTTCTCATAAGATAACTGAAAATATATCTGTTCCGGTTTGCTCTAAAAGATATGCTTGCAATCCTTCCTGTTTCATGAAAAAATTAAGAAATGACTGATTGATGTATTGAAGAACTGAGAGCTCCCTAGGAGTTAATACAGAGAGGAGTGCGAGTATTTCATCTTCTACTTGTATGATCTCTCTCTCAGGGGCAGTACCAGAACCCTCTCATTTTTTAACCTTATATAATTCTATAATCGTATCTATGTCCATATCTACATTGATATCCGGTGTTTCTCAATGTCCAAGAAACAAGAGATTATCCTGCGCAACTACTCCATATAGACGAGAAAAATTTTCATAGAGATTTTCGGAAAAATTCACTCCAAGAGCATTATTAAATGCCTCCATGTTTTCTTCACTCCCAGGTCTGACTCACTCAAAAAAGAGTACAGCACCTTCTTTTTTTGCTGCAATAATAGCATTACGTATCGTAAGATAAAAACTTGGTGATGCGATATGACTTACTGTCTGGAACTGAAGAGTTCTTTCTCCATTTGAAAGAGTATAGAGGGGAAATTTTGCAGGCCGTAGTTCATTATGATATACTGTAAATCATCCCACAATAATAAGAAGAAAAGCAAGGCTTGCTGAAACTTTATAGAGGAAACTTATAAAAAATAAAAAAAAATGTGCCTGCTCTCTCCCGTGGAGAAATTTCCATAAGGCATATATAAGAAAAAGTATTACACTATAAAATATAAGTACCCCCCATAGATTGAGAACCCTCTCAAATCAGGATATATAATATAATGTAAAACTAAATCCTCAAAGAAAGAGATACGATATAATAATCTTTCTAGTATAGATGTTTATATACATATGGCAAGGAAATTAATTTGTATAATCATATATCATATACTATAATTGTAAGGATTTCTTTTATTATACAAATTAATTTAATTATGGACGTAAAAAAGTATCTGAAACAGAGTTTTTCGTTATTAATAATATATACTAGTTTCTTATCTCAATCACATGCAAGTTGGTTTCAAGATTTCATAGGTTGAGGAAATACTAGAATTCTCCCTTGTAGATGAGGTGATTGTTGACTTCAGGAAGGTATCGATCTTGTCTGAACAGGAATAAATGATGTAGAAACCGAAAGAACCCTTTCCGAATATATACAGGATGTTGCTGCTTTTGCGCTTACATTTGTTTCCATTATCGCAGTACTATATATTATCTATGCTGGGTTTCGTATACTTATATGAAACGGTGAAGAGGAGCAACTTAAAAAGTCAAAAACAACCATTATCTATGTAATAATAGGTCTTGTTGTAATGTGGCTTGCTTGGTCTATAACTGCTTTTGTTCTTGGTCTTTTTAGAGCTTAATATTATTAATTATGACAGTAACACATACTAATATACTTGAAAAAAAGAAGCATAATCGATACGTGCTAGCTATTGCTTTTTTTCTTATCTGTATCTTTCTGAGTTGATGACTTTATATATACTCTCGTTCTATAGAGTCAGATAAGCGTTCTATACAAACTTCACTTCAAGGAGTGAAGCAATCTATACGTGAAAGAGAATCAGACCCACTCATACAGAGTTATGTTTTATATGAAAGAAACAAAGATATTTTTTCTCGACTTGAGCAAGAATCATGAGTTCCAGAATTTGTATCACATATAAAAATGACAGCACTCAAATATGGTCTTGAGATGAGATGATTTTCTTATAGTGCTTGAAAACTTCAAACTCAAGTAAGATCAGATAATGATTCTCGATGATTTTGATATGAAAAAGTTGTAAATTTTATAAACTGATACAGAGAAGACTCTGAAGCACTTTTTAAACTTGGAGGAATACAGAGCTTCTCGGGTCATGATAGAATTGAGTACACAATTTCTTTCCAACTTAGAGATATGAAAGAACTTTGAGCAAGAGCAAGTATGATAGAGGATGATGAAGTACTTGAATCAAATCAAATAACCCCACTTACTCCGACAATAATTGATTCTGAAGAAGCTTCACAAGAACCGAATGATACGGATACTTCCGAAGATATAAACTAAAATAACAACTAACAGTAAACTGTACTGTTCAATATTTATTTAATTTCTTTACATATGCAAATTCAAAAAAACTCACAGAAAATTTTTGTATCCTACGTCCTTGTATTAGCGTGATTTTTTATCATTGCCCTCATAACTGTACCTCTCTATCAAAATATTATCGTTGAGAGCGAGGCGCGAGCATTGCAAGAAAGAGAACTTGAGAGAGAGTCACAGAGACTTCAAGAGCTTCAAGATATCAGAGTACTTATGCAATCAGAAGATAATGAAGTAGTTGAAAAAATAGAGGTACTCAGTAAAGAATTTGTTGAAGCAGATATTTTTGCTTACCTACATGAATACACAAGATCACTTGCTTCCCGTCGAGATATGATTGTATTTCGAGATATGTCGTTTTGAACTCCTCAAAGTACTGATTTATGATTTCAAAGTACTACAGTAAATCTTTCTTTTGTAGTCTCAAGTGAAGAAACGCTTTTTAATTTTATGGATTTTCTTACGAGAGATGGAGGTGATTATAAATTTTTCATTCCAAGCTTTAGTTATGAACTTGGAGAACTAGAAGGAAACTTTCCAGTTCAACTTCCTCTTATTTTATACCATAGATAATATTTATTATGAATATTTCACTGAGTGATATAGCTTTCTTTCAGAAAGTAAGCCTTACTGAAAAGTTTAACTTTTATGAGTATCTTTCAGTTATGCTTGATGGATGAGTGTCTATCTCAGAAGCACTTAACTCGGTTCAGACAAAATTAAAAAATGAATTTTTTAAACAAAAACTCTCTGAGCTTGCTATGTTTGTATGAAGTGGAGACTCACTCAGTCGTTCTATGAAAAAAATCCCTCAAGTATTTTCTGCTTGAGAGATAGCTATGATAGAGTCTTGAGAGACGATGTGAAAGCTTTCTGAAGCCCTCTGAAATCTTTCAGAAAATCTGAGAAAAAGTCATGATCTCCGATCAAAGATACAATGAGCTCTTACATATCCTTTTATTATATTTATATTTCTACTCCTTGCTATTGTTATAGTTTTAACCTATGTTATACCTGCAGTAAGTCAGCTTTTTGAAACATCTGATACTACGCTTCCTTTTGCTACTATAGCACTTGTTGCAACTTCTGACTTTATTATAGCACGTTGGTATCTCCTTATACTTTTTATTATATCTTGTGTTGTACTGTATTACGGATATAAAAACACTGAATCAGGAAGAATTAATATCGATCATTTTCTTCTTCAGCTCCCACTCTTTTGAAAGGTGCGTAAAAATTATCTTCTTGCGATGTTTGCGACAAATCTCGGAACACTTATAGCCTCTTGAGTATCAGTAGTAAAAGCACTCGGACTAGCTTCTAAGTCACTTGATGATAGCGTATATGATGCATATGTTTCACAAGTTATAATAAAAGTTACTCAGTGAGAAAAAATCGTTACTTCTATAGAGTCAGTTGACCCTGAGTATGAGCTTTTTTCTGTAGACTTTCTTCAACTTTTATCAGTATGAGAAAAAACAGCAAGCCTTGATAGTATTTGTAAAAAAATCTCTACTCAATATACACGTGAAGTAGATTATGCACTTGCTCGTATGACAAAATGGATTGAGCCTCTTGCAATTCTTGTAGCATGAGTTTTTGTACTTTGGTTTGCATTTGCGATATTTGGAGCTATACTCAAAGTAACTCAGACAGTATCTTAAATCAAAGATATTCTCGTCGATTTTTAGGTATACACTACATATGAAAATCTCTCCACTCAAAGCATTTACTCTTATAGAACTCATCGTAGTTATTACTATTATGGGTATTATCTCACTTTGAGTATATCTTCCATATAGCCATCATCAGAAAAAAACAATCATAAAACAAGCTACAAAAGAAGTATCTCAAAGCTTGAGTGAAGCAAGAAATCTTGCTATTCATGGGCGCTCAACTGGAAGTGGAAATCTCCATGTTGGTCTTTTTTTTGAAGATACTCATACACTACTTTACCATTGATACCCACTGAGTGCTACTTGAAGCTTAAATAATGCTGAACTTCTCAAAACTAAAAAGCTCCCACGCTGAGCAACTTTTACTGGCAGCCTTATATGAATTGAGTATTTTTTTGAGGCTATATCGTGAGAACTTATAAAACGAGAAATACAAAGCAATGGTAATTTTCTTGCATGAGATATAGAAGAAATTGAAATATTTGAACTTTCTTATATGTGAGCAAGCACTCAGAGTTTGCAAGAAAGTTTTGATTATTATACCAAGTCTCACATTACTGAATTTTAAAACATGCATACCGATACCCCAACATCGTTCAGACAAGCATTTTCTATCATCGAAGTGATGATAGGGATATTTATATTTTCACTTTGACTTGTTGCAATTTACGCACTCCTTATATCCTCCCTGAGCCTTTCCGAGTATAATAAAAACGCTATTATAGCATCTCAACTTGCTGTTGAACAGATAGAGATAGTGCGTAATATACGTGATACAAATTATAAAACACTTAGAGGGTGGGATAGTATACCATGAAGTGCAAGCTTTTCTCAGTGATACTATATAGTAGAGAATGATTTTTCATGAAATCAGATACAAATAACAGAGATATGATCATTTGTAGAAGGACGAGATAAGCTCAGTGATATGGATGCTTATAGACTTTGTATGAATGATAATGGAGTATATACCTTTGATTGTACTTCAAGCAATAATACGCAAACACCTTTTTATAGATACTTATTTATAGAAGAGATATGAGATAGTACTTTAAGATTGAAGTCAAAGGTTATTTGGTACTCAAGATGATATCATGATTATGATATTACCACCCTTATAACTGACTGGAGAAGACTTTAATATATTTTTATGAAAACAAATACTCGACAAACTTGATTTACTCTTATAGAAGTTATCGTAGCACTGACGGTATTTTCTCTTATTATGGTTTCTGTCATGACTATATTTTATCTCGCATCTCAAATGTCTACACGGGTCGAACTAAATCGCCATATGCAGGAAAATGTAAAAAATGCTTTAGATATTATTTCAGAGGATATACGAACATGAAATATAGATTGAGTTCGTGAGTTTGCATGACTTACATGTCAAACAAATGATTGAGAAAGCTCTCATGTACTCTGTATATCTCGTTCTTTGAATAATATAGAAATATGACTTTGAGAGAAGATATCAGATACAAGTTCGAATATTATAAATGGGAGTCATTATTGTTCTGATATAGTACGTCAATGCCATATCTTAAAGAGAGAAAATGGGTGAGAGTGGTATCCACTTACCAATAGTATGAGTCATATCACACGACTAGATTTTACTTTTTGAAACCCTGGGCATCCAAAGATTATGATTAATCTTGGTATACGCCCTGCACTTATGCAAGGTATGGCGAGTAATCTTCTTGAATCTCAGGAGATTGCAATACAAACCACGCTTTCTGAACGTTTTATACAGCAAAATTAATATTACTATACTATGAAGCTTTATTATAAAAATACTCAGAAATCTTGATATGCTATCATATCAGCTGTACTTCTTATAGGATTTCTTCTTGTACTTACTGCTTGAAGCTTTCATCTCGTACTTCAAGAAATGTTTGATGGAAGAGGGAAACAAAACTATTTGAAGGCATATGCTGCAGCAGAAGCATGACTCGAAACAGCTCTCTTACAAGTAAAGGAGCAGGGATATGGATATTATGAAAAAAATGATTTTTCATGAGATATACTTTGAGATGATGTAAAAATCGCTCAAGTTTCCTATGAGTTTCTCTGAAGAGTTCAAGCACATACATGAGAACTTGCATGATTTTGAGTTGATATTATTCCACTTTTTTGGATAGAGGATACAGGTATAGGAAATGATTGAATTGTTCATAATCTTGGATTAGGACTTGAGTTAGATGCACCAGATAGTATAGTTTGGAATATTGTAGCGCTTGAAGTCTGAGTTTCTGGTAGTTGAGAATTTAGATCACATGAAAAGCAAGTTCCAAGAAAGTCACTAGAAGAGTCTTGAGACTTTTTGGTGGGGAATACAAATCTAGATGCTTTCTTACAAATACCCGAAGAGAAATATCTTTTTATAGTAAATACTGTAGCAACTCCTCAAAACTATACTCTCACAAGTTGAAGTGATTATTTCACCCTTCCACGTCACGATATTATAAGCTCTGGGCGTGTGTGAAACTATGTGCAAAACATTAGAACTCACCTTGATAATACTGAATTTCTCGGACTTTTGAGATATTCTATCTTTTCCTGAGAATAGCATTACAAAGGGAAGTTAACACTACAAAGCGAAAAAAGTATAAAAAAAACTTGAAAAAGCTTTTATTCAAGCTACAATTGAAATGTTACTTTATTTTTTTACTCTACAGTAACATGAAAAAACAAGATTTTATCAGAGAAGTAGCTGCACAAGCTGGACTTTCTCAAGATGCTGCTGCTAAGGTTCTCGCTGCACAAATAGACGTTATTACAACTCAACTTAAGAGTGGAGGTGAAGTTAATATTACTGGATTTGGAGCATACAAGGTTGCTACTCGAGCTGCAAGAAATGGAGTAAACCCAAGAACAGGTCAAGCTATTAAGATACCTGCTATGAAATCTCCTGTATTTAGAGCTGGAAAGACTTTTAAAGAATCTATCAGATAAGCTCTATATTACATAAAAAGCTGTACATTTGTACAGTCTTTTTTTTTGTTTCACTCACGAACTGTGTTATACTGATAATATCTATTTTTATACCCATACATAGATGGAAAAAAGGTGTAATATATCACATATCTCAGACGCAACATTGCGCGATGAATGTTTTAAAGATTATCTTAATTGTGATTCTGGAGAATTGTATATTGAATATGAATCACGATATGAAAATACAAAAATACTGAGAGAAATCATCGATGAGTTCTGTGATTTATTTACCATGCCTGCAAAGTGGAGGACTCGCATAGTTCTTATATTTGACGAACTTAATAATAATGCTATCGAACATGGAAGCATAAAGAGTGATAAAAATATCTGCTATATCTCTCTTAGTAAACGCAGTACAGGTTTATTTATCGTATGATACGTTGAAGATACATGAAATGCCCAAGGCTCAAAAAATCATCTAGAAATGCGTCAACTTCAAAGCACTTTCCGAGATAAAGACTTCTCTCAACATCATTCTATACGGGGAAGATGACTCTTTCTTATTATATCACAACTTGTTGAACTCCTTGATTTTCGCCCTTCATCACTTTGAGGGGTGCAAGTATATTTTGAAAAACTTATTCCTCTTGATTAGTATCTTCTTGTTCGGGATTCTCTTTGACATGAAAACTCCCAGCTCAAGATCCATATATATTTTCCAAGTTTCTCATACATATAGTTTCAGTCTCAAAAGGACATTTAAATATTCATCGTGGAATGCGTACATCGATATATGTCATATCACGCTCACTTGTATTTTTTCCTCTCTCAGTAAAATAAATAGTAAGCTTTTCAGTTTGAAGAAGTATATTATGAGTGAGATCAAACATATAAATAGTTCCAGAAGCATCTTGTATATGAAGTTCTCGCTCTTTTATGTAATATTTTTTAGAAACAACTTCAAAATCCATAATATTTCTCTCTAACTCTCCAGTTAAGGTTTTTATATTATAGAGATCTTCAAGAGAAAAATCAGGTCACCTCATGAGAAGTGAGCGTTCATATCATATTATATCAATCCAAGGAATATCCT
>JAIUMN010000014.1 GCA_022565555.1 Candidatus Altimarinota bacterium | reverse complement strand
TGATTGAAATCACAGAAGATAATCTCTCTGATACTCTCTACGCTGATGCCTGCTTTACTCGCTTAAACGATATATCTCTCAATGTTGTAGTTGCAGATTGTGTCCCTATTCTTCTCTATGATAGAGTGCAAAACGTAGTTTGAGTCATACATGCGTGATGGAGAGGAAGTGCTGGGAAGATATTAGAAAAAACACTTTCTTTTCTACAAGAGACTCATACTTCAAAGATGGAAGATGTAATAATTTTTATCTGACCAAGTATTTCCCAAGAATATTATGAGATATGAAGTGAAGTTGCTGAACTTTTTTCTGAGAGTATAATTCAAAGTGATTGAAAATATTTTCTAGATATTAAGGGTGAAAACTTGAGGCAAGCCCTTGCATATTGAGTTCTCCGAGAAAATATCGAGCTATCACATGAGTGTACATATAAACTTTCTGAGAAATATTTTTCTTATAGGCGTGAGAGGATAAAAGCGAACTTTGTTTGTGGAATAGGCTTAAAAACACACTAAACTCTTTTAAAAATATTTTTGAGAATACTTTATTTTCTCTATACTAGGATTACTCTTATTTACAATATTTATAAACTATGCAACTTCCAAACACTCCGCCAAAATGAACTGCTGACTGGTTTCCGGAAGAATACAAGGTGAGAAAATATATTTTTGATACATGGCGAAAAGTATGTTTGAGTTACGGTTTTGAGGAGTATCTTTGACCACTCGTTGAGTCAGTAGATATTTGGAAAGTAAAGTCTGGGGAAGATGTCGGGGGCTCTGAGCTTACACAAATCACAAATCGTGATGGAAAGCTTGATGGTCTTGCGATACGCCCAGAGATGACCCCTACAGTTACACGTATGATATCACGCATATGGAAAGAAACAGATAAGCCTGTAAAATGGTTTTCTATCGCGAATTATTATCGTAATGAAAAACCTCAAAAAGGGAGAAATCGTGAGTTTTGGCAACTCAATGCTGATATATTTGGAGAAGAATCTTATACTGCAGATATTGAAACCCTTTCACTTGCTTTAGAGCTTATGCGTGCTTTTAATCCTCCAAAATGAAGTTATACACTTAAACTGAATCACCGCGCACTCATTCAAACATTTCTTTCAGAAGTATTAGGAGTGACAGAAGTTGAGAAACAAAAGCATGTTATCAGACTGATGGATAAATATGAAAAACTTTCTATTTCTGAGTTTGAACTCAAGCTTCATCAAATAGATCCAGAGTGTGATGTCTCGCTTATACAAAGATTTATGCAAGCAAAGAGTATTGAAGATCTCTCAAGAGATTTCATTTCACTTGCAGTTCACGTGAGTTTCCAGAATTTTAAGTATATTATATCTAGTTTGAGGGAGCTTGGATATACTGATGAAATAGAGTTTTCAGGAAGTCTTATCAGAGGTTTTGATTACTATGATGGAATGATATTTGAGATGTTTGATACTCATGTAGGCAATCCACGAGCGCTTTTTTGAGGAGGACGTTATAATGGACTTGCAAATATTTTTTGAGTGAAGGAATGAATTCCGGCAGTCTGATTTGCTCCTTGAGATGAAACTATGAAGCTTTTCCTTGAGTGACACGGACTTCTTGAGGCTATAAAAAATGCACATACCGAAAAATACTATTTTCCTCTTTTCTCAAATAATTTATTTTGAGAATCTCAAAAAATATCGCAAGTACTAAGGCTTGAAGGAAAACGAGTTAACCTTTGACTTGCAGAGAAAAAACTTCCAAAAGCTCTCAAGTACGCGTTGAAAAATAACTATTCACATATAGTGATATTCTGAGAAGAGGAGCAGAAGAAATGAGAATTTATAGTAAAGGATTTGAGAAGTGGAGAGGAGAAAAAAATAGCATTATAGTATTTATATACATCATGAAACAAAAAATCTTTGATATACTTGACTCACTTGAAATTTCATATACTAATTATGAACATCAACCTGTCTTTACCTGCGATGAGGCGAAAGGAATAGAAATTCCTGGATATCGAGTAAAATCCCTCTTACTTCGAAACAAAAAATCTACAAACTTTTATATGCTTGTACTCCCTGATAATAAAAAGCTTGACGCTAATATTGTAAGATACTATTTTGACGATACAAAATTAAGCTTTGTAAGTGAAGATATTATGATACAAAAAATATGACTTAAACCTTGAAGTGTGAGCCCATTTGCACTTATTAATAATGAGGATCGTGATATACAGGTGATTTTCGATAGTTGACTTCAAGGGCAATATGTTGGCTTTCATCCACTCCAAAATGATAATACGGTTGTTTTGTTGTTATCTGATGTGGAGAAGTTTTTAGAAAATCTTCATATAAAACATTGTTTTATTACGCTATAAGATTATCTCTTATAAAAACATATATTATATAATAATCAATAGATTTTTCAGGTCTAGTATTTTGATTTAAAAAAAAATATACTATAATACTCGGGTATTATTTTAATTTATAAATACAATACATATGAAATTAGTTATTAAGAAAGGTTTTACGCTTATCGAACTCCTTGTAGTTATTACTATTATTGGTATACTTGCAACTGGTGCGGTACAGGTGTTTACAAGTCAAATACAAAAAGCACGTGATGCAACTCGTATTTCTGACATTACTGCACTCCGAGGTGGTATTGAGCAAGCATATCAAGCACTTGGTTCATATCCAGACAAGTGAACACAGTTTGAAACTGAGGTTACTATCTATGTTCCTAATATGCCAACAGACCCTAAGAGTACTGAATGAAGTGGTACTTCGGTTTTTGACTATCTGTATAATGTAAGCGATGACGCTAATACTATACGAAATCAAGAGTTTGAGGTTTCTACTCACTTTGAAAATGCAGGTAATCTTACGAGTAGAGCAGCTACAGATGGTGGTGATGATCCAGTAAGACTTGAGTTTGGAATAAATGTTGCAGGGAATAATACTATCGTTGCGAATTCTGATTGAATTGCTGCAGGTATAGATTCTTTTAGTTGTGTAACTGCAGCAGCAGCTGCAGATGCGGGCTGTGCTGACGCGAATCCGATGGTAATTAAATGAAATTAGTATTGAATATTCATAGAAGTAAACCCCCCTCTAAATCTGAGGGGGTTTTATTATCCTTTTCCTTGCCTTTTTTTACTTTCTGTATATGTTTAGTGGCAAGTTTACATTTCTAATAATGATCTCGTGAAAGTTTCTTATAAAGTACTTAAAAAATATGTACCTCAGATTAAGTGAGTAAAGGAAGTTGGGTATGACCTTGTAATGCATACTGCAGAAGTCGAGGCTATTGAGTATCAAGCAGCTCAATTTGAGCATATAGTATATGGGAAAATACTTGAAGTACAACCTCATGAAAATGCTGACAGCCTCAAGGTCTGCATAGTAGATGTATGAGAAAAAGAGTCATTACAGATAGTATGTGGTGGGTCTAATCTTACTTTGTGACAAGGAGTTGCTATTGCAAAGATTTGAGCAAGTGTGTTGTGGCATGGACAAGGTGATCCTGTTATCATGAAAAAAACATCTATACGAGGAGTCGAAAGCTATGGGATGATATGTGCGAGTGAAGAAATAGGCTTAGAGAATGAGTATCCTGCTAATAACGAAAAAGAAATTCTTGATATTACAGATTGAGATGTTAAGCCTGGAACTCCTCTTGCAGAAGTCCTCTGAAAAGATGACACTATTCTTGAGATAGATAATAAAGCAATTAATCATCGTCCTGATTTATTCAGTCATATAGGTATAGCTCGTGAGATTGCTGCAATATCAGGAGAAAACTTTGACTATACATATAGCCTTATCAATACTTCAAAACTCTCAGATGCTGGAGTTCAAAATTTAATCCCGGAAGTTGTAAGGCGTTATATGGCTTGCTATGTTTCTGGAGTTAAGAATATCACGAGCCCTACCCATCTTCTTGAAGTACTACAGAGTCATGATATTACTTCAAAAGGTGTACTTGTTGATATTTCAAATTATAGCCTCTATCTTTATGGTCAACCTGCACACTGTTTTGATGCTGATGCACTCGTTTGAAATATTCATATTCGCTACGCTGAGGATGGTGAAATATTTACTGCGCTCAATGATAAAAACTATACTTTAAGTCCTGAAGATATTGTTATTGCTGATGATTCTGGAGTTATTGCCCTTTGAGGTATTATAGGATGAAAACATTCTGCAGTAAATGAAGAAACCACTCGTATAATAATTGAGTCAGCACATTTTGATCAGTCGGTAGTGCGAAAAACAGGAAAAAGACTCGGAATTCGTACCGATGCTCTAAATATTTTTGAAAAAAATATTTCTCTACATCTTCAACCTCATGGTCTTTCTCTTATTGTCTCCGAGCTCCAAAAACTTTTCCCGGATATGAAGCTTGAAGCTATTTCTGACGTCCATACTCATCTTCCTGAGACAGTATATATTCCAGAAAATATTCCATATATATCTAGTCTCATAGGTGCAACATACTCTGATGGCGAAGTATATAGTATCCTTGAAAGACTCGGAATAATCTGGGAAAAATGAATGTTTGTTGTACCTCACTGGAGAACAGATATTACAACGCTTGCTGATATCGCTGAAGAAGTAGCCCGTATTAGTGGTTATAATACCGTTGAGACTACTGTACCTCGAATACAACTCTGAGCGGTATCACAAACTTCTCTATATAAGGCAAAACGAGATATTAGAAACTTTCTCACTGCGCGAGGATATTATGAGATGTACACCTATTCTTTTGTAAATGAGGAACTTATGCAAAGATGCCTTGGAGATACTGAGAGTTTAGTATGACTTAAAAATATCCTCTCAGAAGAATTAAGTCATATGCGACCTTCATTACTCCCAAATCTTCTTTCAAGTGTTGAGTCTAATATGCGTGATTTTGAAGACTTGAAGCTTTTTGAGTGTGAAAAAGTATTTAGGAGAGACGATGAAGAAGGAGTTCTAGAGCATTATGAGCTTTGAGTCTTAATACATAAAAAAAGTAGTGAGAATCTCTATTATACTACAGTCGCTGAACTAGATGATATTACTTCAAAACTTCAGGTACCAAAGTATGATCTAAAACAAACCCAAAATTTCCCAAGTTTTGCACATACTTGAAGAGTTTCAGAAATAATAGTTCGAGGAAAAATAGTTGGGTATGTATGAGAAATACATCCACAAGTATTAGAGAATTTTTCTATTACTGGACGTTGTGGTTTTATAACGCTTGATATACAAGGTATAATAGATGCGTTCTATCAGATACCAGCCTATAAAGAGATTTCAAGCTTTCAAGCTAATAGTTTTGATCTGACTTTTGTTGTTCCTAAAGATATATCTTGAAAAAAAATACAAGACACTATATGAAAAACTGATTCACTCATACAAAAAGTTGAATTATTTGATATCTATGAGTCAGAGGAAAAGCTTCCTTGAAAAAGAGCTCTTTCTTTTACAGTAATTATACAATCACTCACCGAAACACTCGATGATAGTGTAAAGAATAAGATTATTGCAGCCATAATTTCACGTGTTGAAAAAGCATGATGAAAGTTACGATAAAAATCTTTTGACAGTTCAAAGTATTTTTATATAATCTGCGAGCTTAGTGCCTTGACTTCAAGTATTTCAAGGAGCCCCACATATTTTTATTTTACTTATAATTGCTTTCATATGCCGATTATTGCATCCGCAAAAAAACAATTGAGACAGAGTCTTAAAAAAAATGCTCGAAACACTTACTATAAAAGACTTTATACTGAGTCACGAGTTGCCTTTGAAAAAGCTATAAAAGCTGGAAATCTTGATGAAGCAAAAGGTATTTATAAAAATAAAACTGAAGGTACCGGAAATAAGTCAGGACTCCAATCTATTATTGACAAACTTGTAAAGAAAAATATTATACACGCAAACAATGCTTCAAGAAAGAAATCAAAGTTTGTACGTATGATGAAAACTCTTGAACAAGCTTAGTTACTTACAATAGACATGAGAGAAAAGAAAAAAAGACTTAATGAAGATATTCGAGCTAACCAGGTCCAAGTAATTCATGATAGTGAATGAAATCTTTGAGAGATGAGTTTCAAGGAGGCTCTTGAGAGAGCCCGTGAAGAAGAACTCGATCTTATGGAGATAGGGCAGAATGGAGACATAGTAATTGTTAAGATGATTGACTATGGAAAACATTTGTATAGAACAAAGAAACAAGAGCAAAAACAAAAACAAAAAGGAAAGTCAGCTGAAATGAAAACAATCCGTCTTACCTATAAGATAGGTGAACATGATCTTGAGGTAAAGAAGAAACAAGTAGAAAAATTTTTTGAAGATGGAAATCCTCTAAAAGTAACACTCATGTTGCGATGAAGAGAAAATCACTATTGAGATTTAGCATCAGAAAAAATAAATAAATTTGTACAAAGTATTGAAGAGATATATAAGCTTGATAATCCCGTTAAGAGGATGTGAAATACTTTTCACGCAATGTTAAAGCCAAAAAAATAATTATAATTTTACAATACTATTATGCTAAAAACACGAAGTGGTGTTGCAAAGCGTCTTAAGGTAACAGGATCTGGAAAGATTATACTTGGGAAAGCTTGCAAAAGACACCTTCTCTCTAATAAGAGCAAAAAAGCAAAAGGAAGAAATAAATATGGTCTTGAAGTTTCGGCTTCTGAAACAAAAAGAATCCTAAGACAAATTCCTCACGCCCTTTAAGTAACTATTTCCTAAACATAATCATTATGGTACGTGTAAAACGCGCTCTTATGACTAAGAAGAGACATAAAAAAATCTTAGCAGCAACAAAAGGTTACCGAATGCTTAATTCTCGAGTATTTTCACGTGCAAAAAATGCATGGATGAAGGCTGGAGTAAATGCATATATCGGACGTAAGCTTAAAAAAAGAGATTTCAGAAGACTTTGGACTACTCGTATTAACAATGCAGTACGCCTTGAAGGGATAAATTATTCTTCTTTTATTAATATGCTTTATAAAGGAAAAGTACAACTCAATAGGAAAGTCCTTTCTAATATGGCTATTTCTCACCCATCAGTGTTTAAAAATGTTGTTTCTACAGTAAAGAACTAATCGTAAAAGATTAGTTCTTTTTTTGGCAAATCACTTAAGTGATTTGCTTTTCAATTTCATCTACTCTTCATCTCACAACTTCTAGATGTTTCACGATTTCAGCAGGAGTCATAAATATAGTAGGAAATTGTCTACGAAAAAAACTAATTGATTCATAAACTTCCCTTCAAGCTTTACTTTGTACTTCAATCTGAGGCTCAAAGTGTGCATCTAATTCTCCCTTCCTTCTTTTGGTGTCTTTAATAAGAGGAATATTGCTTTCTCAAATTTCCACCATATTAAGTATAATTTATTATATATTTTTTCTAGTATAACAGAGATATTTTTTCTGTGCAAATATCTTATTTCCCTATAGATTATACAATTACTTAGCAAAACTGGCACATAATATAAAAAAGTGCTAAAAAGTTTTGACGCAGGAATATTTTTCAATAAAATAAATATAAGTCATAAAACATGACGATTATTTTCTTAAATATATTAGTATGTGAAAAATTATAGGAATCGATCTTGGAACTACTAACTCAGCCGTAGCTTTTATGGAAGGATGAGAAGCAAAAATCATTCCAAATGCTGAAGGAAATAGAACAACTCCGAGTATTGTAGCTCATAAAGATGGCAGCATCATTGTTTGAACTCCTGCAAAAAGACAGGCAATTACAAATCCTAAAGGAACAATATTTTCAGCAAAAAGATTTATCGGACGAAAGTATGATGAAGTTCTTGAGGAAATAAAAAATGTTCCGTACGAAGTGGTAAAGGGAAAAGACGGAGCAGCACTTATAAAGTTTGATGGAAAGGAAGTGCGCCCAGAAGAAGTTTGAGCACATGTTCTTATGAAGATTAAGGCAGATGCTGAAAAATTTCTTGGGCAAACAGTTACTGAGGCAGTTATTACCGTTCCTGCATACTTTAATGATGACCAAAGACAGGCAACGATTAATGATAGAAAAATAGCAGGACTTGAAGTAAAGCGTATCGTAAATGAACCAACTGCAGCTGCTCTTGCCTATGGTGCTTGAAAAGGAAAAAATGAAAAGATAGCAGTATATGATTTCTGAGGAGGAACTTTTGATATCTCAATTCTTGAGCTTTCAGAAGAAGGAACTTTTGAGGTATTAGCAACTAATGGTGATACACATCTCGGAGGTGATGACTTTGATAAGCTTATTACTGATTGGGTAATTGATGAATTTAAAAAAGATCAAGCGATAGATCTCAGAAATGATCCAATGGCACTCCAAAGAGTCCGTGATGAAGCAGAAAAAGCAAAAAAAGAACTTTCAAGTACTTCCGAGTATGATATTAATCTTCCATATATCACAGTAGATAGTTCTGGTCCAAAGAACCTTATGATGACCCTTACTCGCAATAAATTTGAAGAACTCATTGGTGATTTAGTAGAGCGAAGTATTGCTCCATGTAAAGCAGTTCTTAAAGATGCTGGACTTAAAGCAAGTGATCTTCATCAAGTTCTTCTTATCGGGGGATCTACCCGAGTACCACTAGTGCAACAAAAAGTAGAAGCATTTTTTGGAAGAAAGCCTAATACAACTGTAAACCCAGATGAAGCAGTTGCAATGGGAGCCGCAGTTCAGGCAGGTATCATAGGTGGGGATGTAACCGATGTTCTTCTTCTTGATGTAACGCCACTTACGCTTGGTATTGAAACTATGTGAGGTGTAAGAACAGCAATGATTACCCGTAATACGACTATTCCAGCAAAGAAAACCGAAACATTCTCTACAGCAGTAGATAATCAACCAAGTGTTGAGATACATGTTCTTCAATGAGAACGAGAAATGGCAGCTGATAATAAATCTCTTGGACGTTTTATGCTTGATGGTATTGCTCCAGCTCCTCGATGAGTACCACAAGTTGAAGTAAGTTTTGATATCGATGCAAATGGGGTACTCCACGTTACTGCGAAGGATAAAGGAACAGGAAAAGAGCAAAAAATCACGATACAAGGATCAACTGGAATGGATGAAAAAGAAGTTGACGCACTTGTAAAAGAAGCAGAGGCAAAACGAGAGGAAGATAGCAAGAAAAAAGAACTTGCTGACGCAAGAAATCAAGCTGATGGAGCGGTAGCACAAGCAGAAAAAATGCTTCGAGACAATGCAGATAAAGTCTCCGAAGATGATAAAAAGCTTCTTGAGGATAAGGTAAAAGACGTACGAGATGTCCTCGCAAAGTCTGATGCAAGCAAAGAAGACTATGAAGCACCAAGTAAAGCACTCCAAGATGCTCTTATGCAAGTAGGACAAAAGATCTACTCGCAAGCAGATGCCTCTGGAGCTGACGGAGCAACAGAAAATGATACATCATCAAATGATTCTGCAAACGATGATGGAGTACAGGATGGAGAAGTAGAAAAGTAGAGACCCAAAACCCACCTTTTCAAGGTGGGTTTTAATATATTTCAGAAAAACAAACAATATGATAAATGCAAGCTTTGAGTTTACAAAAGATACGGTAAGTGAAAAACTGAAAAGTCCTTTTTGGAGAAGTTTTATAGTTTGATGGCTTACTTGGAACTGGCAAGTTTGGTATGTTACTTTTTTTGTGAGTGAGGAAATGACTTGAAAAAGTAAAATAGATTATATTATTTCGTTAAATGAATATTTTATTCCTGTATTATGAATTGATTTTTCAGTACCCCTACCTATATTTTTTTGATTACTCATTAATTGGATTATTATTCCTTGAATTATTAGTTATATTGTAGTATTTTTTATCACCGAAATTATAACTCATTTTTTCTTAAGAAAACAATACGAATTAGAGGAGAAAGAAATTTATATCAAGAATTCATACTATGATAAAAAATCAGATTCGATTGATAAATTAAGTAGATTATTAAAAAAAGAAGAAAAAGTTGTAGAAAAAGAAAAAAGTATCGACGAAATGAAAGATAAGAATAAATTTTGAGAATGGGATGAGGAGTATATTAATTTTACACCAAAGAGTTATCTTCAGTCATTATCTACTTTAATATACGAGTATAATTGAGAAATATGAGCATCAAACCATAGTAAAAGATTTGATGCAAACTTTGAAATGTTAATTGATTTACATTGACTGGTTACAGCTAACTGAAAAGTACGAAGTCATAATACTTACACTATTACTGAAAAATGAAAGTACTTTTTAAAAAAATACAAAAAATCTAATGAAATAAATATTAGCAAGCCACCATATGTTATATAAAAAATTTAAAATAAAATTAAAAAGAATTTGTAAATTTTTTCTATATTCATACTATTTTTGTGTTTTACTATTTAAAATATACCATGAATAAAGTAACTTTATTTCTCATAGTTCTATCTCTTGTTTTTCTTGCATCATGTTGAGCTAATAAAGTGTATTTTTCTGAATTACCTCAAGAAAAACAAGATGAAATTACAAAAATATGACACGATATCATAAGTCAAAGTTTTTCTGAAATAATACCTCTTGCGTTTGATTCTAGTCTGAGTGATGAAGAAAAAGATAGAAAATCAGATGAAATTATTACTATGTCCGAGAAGAGATTTGAGGAGGAAATTATAAAAAAGTACCCTAATGTTATTTTTTGAACATTTGAAGAGTTTAATGAAAAAATATGATTACCGAAAGATAATAATACAAAAAAAGAAGAAAAAATAATAGTAAAAAAATGAGATAACTATATATATACAAATAATGAATGAATGGAAATATCTGTAAATATTCATGATGTTATCAACCTAGAAACTAGAGAATATTCTGATTGATTTTATACATATGATGGGAATAACAATTTTGTAATAGTAAGGTTAAAATGAGAAAATATTTGAAAAAAGGTCTGATTTATATCAGTGAATGAATATTCAATAATATTACATACGAAAGATTGATACGAATATAAACCAAGCACAACTATTCAAGTCTCAAGCGATAGTCGTCCAGATGGATATGTTTGATGTATCGCTTGTGATATGAATCCTTGAGTAAGATGATATCATGATATATTATTTGATTTAGATATAAATGATATAATCTGATGAGAATTACAATTATCAGAATATGATAATATATTTTTTCAATTATAGAATCCAAGATTAAAACCTCGAACCAAACTTGAAAAAAGTATTTTTCTTTTTATACTTGGCGCGTTTATATTCTTACCGTTTAATATATGAAAGTAGAGGTGAAAAAGCTTCCGAAGTCGAGAGTTGAACTTACGATAGAGGAGAGTAGTGAAAAAGTAGCAAGTTATAGAAAAAATGTTTTAAAAGACGCTGCGAAAAATGTCCAGGTAAAGGGGTTTCGAAAAGGAGCTACTATACCAGAAGATGTACTTGTGAAACATATAGGAGAACAATCTCTTGCCCAGATGACGATAGAAAAAGCGATTGACGCGATATATAAAGACACTCTTAAGTCAGAAAAACTTATGCCAGTAAGTCAGGCGCAGATATCTGAGGTGGTTTCTGAGAGCCCTTTAGTTGTAAAGGTAGTTGTTGAAGTATTTCCTCATATCGAGATGAAAGATACATATAAAAAAGTAAAACTTACAAAGGAAAAACTTAGTATAAGTGATGATGAAGTTGATGCAGCTCTTAAAGATATCCAAACTCGCTTTACGCATTTTCATGATACTGATGCTGAGTATACGGCTCAAATGGGGGATAGAGTGACTATAGATACAGATGGATATGACACTGAAGGAAAGATGCTTGCAAGTACTTCGATGAGAGATTATCCACTTGTACTTGGTTCAAATCTACTTGTTCCAGGATTTGAGGAGGATATGGTTGGTATGAAGGCTTGAGAAAAACGAGAATTAGATGTAACATTTCCAGCTGACTATCATAATGCTGACTTTGCTGGAAAACAAACAAAGTTTCATGTTACTGCTAAAAAATTAGAGCGTTCTCACGTTCCAGAGTTTACAGAGGAATTTATCGAAAAACTTCGAGGAAAGAAACTTGATCTTGCTGGATTTAAAGAGCTTGTAAGAGAAGAGCTTCTCGATGTAAAAACTAGCAATGAGCAAATGAAACAAGAGATGGTACTTATTGAAGAGCTTGTAAAGCATTGTGAACTTGAGATTGGTGATGCACTCCTCTCTGAACAGACAAATATCGTATATCGTGAGATATCAGAAAATGTTGTAAAAGATGGAATACGTATGGAAGATTATCTTGCTTCACTTGGACTTGATGAAGCATGATATAAAGAGAAACACGTAAAAGAAGTCGCTCTCAAGAGACTTCAAGGAGAACTTATCCTTTCACATCTTGTAGAAAAAGAATCTATAGAAGTATCTGATGATGAAATGAAAGATGAGATAGCTAAGATTATGACTCGTTATGAGTCTGCAGAAGTTTTAAAGAGACTAGAAGAGCTTTATGTTCCAGGAAATAGGTATTATGAAGAACTTAAGAGGCGCATGAGACTCAGAAAATGTATAGATGGATTCTTTGCATAAAAAACTCATAACATTCTTTCTTTATATATTTAAAAAAATAACTTCACAAATATGTGGAGTTATTTTTTATTTTCAAGTATCATGATTCCATCATCCTCATCTATCTGTTCAAGCCTATAAGGAATCTGATTTGTATCGAGATAAGTATATAGATCTTCCATTTTGTAACGAAACTTTATCACATCATCAATAACAATTATTCCTCATGTATTTAGTTTCTTCTGAGCAAGTAGAAAAAACTGAAGGCTTGCTTTTTTGAGTCCATCGATAAATATCATATCATAGCTTTCTGTAAGATGAGGAATTATCTCACGAGCATCTCAATAATATTGCTTTATATTACGGGAAAGTCATGACGCCTCTATATTTTCTTGCGCCATCTCATATGCGAGTTGTGAAAACTCAATAGTCGTAACATACCCTCATATTTCTTGAAGTATACTTGCGAATTGAAGAGTAGAGTATCCATTTGCAGTTCATATTTCAAGAATTGATTGTATATTTCTTTTTTTAATAAGCTGTTTAAGATATTCTGCATTTTTCTCAGATATATTAGGTATATTATTCAACTCTCCGTATATTTTTAACTGTTCTAGAAAATGTATAATATCCTCTTTATTTTCCTGTGTCATAGAGTACTGTTTTGTTTATTTTATATTTGTAAAGGATATTTCTTTGCTCAGATAAAGCAAAAATAAAAAAAAATTTGCAATTATTGCCGTATTTTACTATAATTTATGAGTAATTTATTATTTATTAGTTTTCACATGAAGAAATTATTACTTACTCCAGTTGCTCTTTGAGTTGCGAGTTACACACAATTTGTTTGAGCTATCAGTTTCTGAGAGGATAGAGTACAGGATGGTGTAAGAGGTACTACAGAAACAGCTGATCAAGCTGTACAAACTCTTATTACTCGAGCAATTGGATTCCTCTACATAGTAGCGGTACTCTATGGTCTCTGGGGAGGTTTTAATATTTTGACTGCTGGTGGTGATGAAGAAAAAGTAAAGAAAGGAAAAACAGTTATTATACAAGCTCTTATAGGTCTTGTAATAATCTTCCTTGCGTCTTCTATTATACAATGGCTTATCAGACTTGTTCTTGAAACAAACTAAAAAATATAATTAAAAAAATCTTGCATTTAAGCAAGATTTTTTTAATTATATTTTTTATATACTATTTCGTATAACTTCTTCTATCTCATTTGATATTACAGGATTTTCTTTCAGGAAATTTTTTGCATTTTCTCTTCCTTGACCAAGTTTTGTTTCCCCGTAACTGTAGAATGCCCCAGCTTTTTTAATAATTTCTAGACTTGCTCAGAGGTCTATGATTTCTCATACTTTTGATATTCATTCATTATACATAACATCAAACTCAGCTTCTCTAAAAGGTGGAGCGATTTTATTTTTTATTACTTTTACGCGAGTTTTATTCCCATTAATTTCTTTATCCATACCTGTCCCACTTTCTATTTTATCTTTTCGTCTGATATCAAGTCGTTGAGAGGCATAGAACTTCAAAGCATTTCCTCAAGTCGTAGTTTCAGGACTCCCAAACATAACTCCTATCTTCATTCGGATTTGATTAATGAAAATAACTGTACATTTTGTTTTATTAATTGCCCCAGTTATTTTTCTAAGTGCTTGTGACATAAGTCGAGCTTGAAGCCCCATGTGTGAGTCTCACATATCTCACTCTATCTCAGCTCTTGGAGTAAGAGCAGCAACAGAGTCAACAATAATAAGATCAACGGCTCAAGAGTTTACAAGTTTTTCAACAATCTCAAGTGCTTGCTCTCCGTAATCAGGCTGTGAGATGATAAGATCTTTCGTACGTACTCCAACACTCTCAGCATAACGAGGATCAAGTGCATGTTCTGCATCGATAAAAGCAGCAGTACCCCCAGCTTTTTGTACTTCAGCTATAGCATGAAGAGTGAGGGTAGTTTTACCTGATGATTCTGGCCCATATATTTCAACGATACGACCCTTCGCATATCATCCTCATAAAGCAATATCAAGACCAAGGGATCCAGATGAGGTAGTAGGAATTCAGGTGTGTGCTTCGTCATCTCATAACTTCATGATAGATCATTTTCCAAATTGTTTTTCTATCTGTGCGAGTGCATTTTGAAGAGCTTCTTTCTTATCCATACGTGATGTATATTTATCTAATAAAATTTCTTACTTTATTACGTAAGTATATAGAGTATATATATTATGAGTATAATTGCAAATTTTTTATTTTTTTAGTTTATACATCTCTATAAGTCACTGCTTTGTTCAAATCGCAATATTTTTTCCACCACAAACCTTACATATAAAGGTATATCCTCCTGCTTGAGGTCTTTCTACTTCTACGATATCTTTACAATCTTTACAATAGAAAGTTACTTCTCCTCTTTCCTCAGAAAAGTAAAGTCTTTTATCTCAAAACTCTTCAATATTTATTAGATCTCAAAAATTAGTCATAATAATGTTTAAAATATTAAAAGCTTAAAATAAGCTCATTACCTCCTGAGTCGGACTTTTTAGTTGTATAATTCATTTTTTTTCAAGTGCTAGAAAGCATTTAAGTGTTGCTTCCACATCAGTCATAGCATCATGAGCTCATATAAAATACTCTCAAAATAGTTTTTTATGGAGCTCTCACAGTTTTGGATACTTAAATCTCTGTCCATTTCCTTCAAGTGCACAATAATTTACCGTCTCTTTCATAGTACATATAACTTGATTTGGCTTATAGAGATGAAGCTTTTGAACGCGTGAAAGTTCTATTTTTAGCATTTCTTCATCAAACTCGATATTATGTCCGATAATAACATCAGTTTCTGATATAAAATCCATGAGAATATCAATTTTTTTTGATATAGGATCAGCATCACGTACATCAACATCATAGATATGATGCACTTGTGATGAGTCATAGGGGATTGAAATAGGAGGCTTAAAAAATATATCTTTCCTTTCTAGTTCAGTAAATGTATTATTTGTATCAAGCTCTCAGAGTATACCGGCAAATTGTATGATATATGGTTGTTTTTCAAGACGTGCATCTTTTTTGTTGAAAAATCATGTCGTTTCAGTATCGAAAACAAGTATCTTCATCATCTTTTTACTATAAAATAAGTATTTTTATTGTACTTTTATCATCTTAAGAAGCAAGAAAAAACTCATCAATTTTGATGAGTTTTTTCTTGTGTATTTTTAGTCTTGAAGATCGTAAAAGTTTCGTCCAACTCTTTTTATTGCTTTCTTATTTTGAAGATTCATATATATAGTAGTTTTTTTCACATTTCGTACTTTGAGAACACGTTTTGCTATTTCTTCTGTCGAAAGTGGTCAAGCATTTTTTTGGAGTACATCTACTATTACATCAAGAACATTTCCGGGTTTAAAGCCCCATTCCTTGAGTGCATAGATTCATCTTCAGATGAGTATAAATTCTTCATTACGTATAAGTTCATTATGAATCGTATTGATTTTTACTGTTTCTCAGAGATACTCTGTAATTTTATTAGCAATATCTATGAAGTGCATTGGAACTTTCTCTTTTTTCATTACATAAATCGCTTTATCTTTGAGAGTTTTTGGGTTAAGTATTTTCCATCTAGTGAGTCCAATGAGAACTTCTTCACCTTTTACGATATCATCAAATATATCCATAACAGAATCAAGAAATACAATATCTACATGTCAAAATTGCTCATGAAGCCTAGTTTGTATTTCTTCATACAACTCTCTTTGCTCCATAACATCTTTCTTTCTTTTAAGAAGTGTGAGTGCTTCTTTATAGGAAGCGTCAATAAGTTTTTTAGCAATATTTGGAAGTGTAAAATATGTTTGTGTTCAGAGACGAGGCTTAGATTTTACTATTTCTAAATCTGATTGAATAATTATTTCAATCATATGAGCATTAATATTTTGAGAAATTTGCATTTCTTTTACGATAGCATTGATGAGTTTATCTCTTGTTAGAACTCATCAATGATGAGCTAAGCTCTTATGAGCAAGATCTTGAAGTACTCATAATTCACTTGATTTAATAATCCTTCATAGCTTTTTTATCCCAGCATCATCTATTTGACGTACTCTTTCACGTGTAATATTAGGTTTAAAGCTATTTCAAATGCTTTGTAATGTTTGTCTATCTCAGCTTATCCCTATTCTTCTTTCGATTACAACTTTTTCTTTATCAGAGAGAGCAGTCAACATTTTGAGGAATGAAGTTTCTATTTTTTTCTCATTAAGTATTGTTTCCATAGTTCTTTTAGATATAGATTATGAGTACTTTCTAGACAAAATATAATAGTTCTTACGAGAAAGTCAAAAAAAAATTTTACAAAGGTCAAAAAACTAGAATGGTAATTTCATATTTTTCGAATCATTTGGTCTTTTTTCAAATGCACTATCACTTCATTCATATCAATAACTTGCAGTATTTTGTTTTTTTCTTGATTTTTTTAGTAATATATATCAAAAAAGCAATAGAAAACTTCCCGTAGTACAGAGTATAAGTCATGTTCAGTATATTATGTTTTGACTTATAATTTGAAATCATCATACAATAAAGAAATATTGAAGACAAATAATTCATAAAATTGAGGAAGTGTATAATACAAGTATGCTTTCTGGTATATCAAGAAGTGAAAAATATTTGAGTCTTTCTTTTCTTTTTTCAGAAAGAAGTGTAAAAAGAACAAAGAGTAATAACAATATGATAGCATATCATATATATCAAGTAAATATACTAAAGGCATTTTCACTTAGATTTCAGCTTGGAAGCAGTGTAACATTATCAAGAGATTGAACCCAGGGTAAAAAAAGTGATGTAATACAAATACCTAATCAAAAAATGCTTACTTTTGATCAAGCATCAAGTTCTAGATATCTATAAGCTATTTTAGAACTTATATTAGTTATAAAAAAGTAGAATCGTCTCTTTATTTTTTGATATTTACGAAGCATAGAAAAGTTAAAATAGTATTGAACTGACCTTTTTTTTCTTTATACTCTAAAAGGCTCGTGAAATTTACTGTAGTAAAAAGTGAAAAAAACTCAAGAAAAAATATATATTCATAATGTATTTTTAAAATTCATTTTTTTTATGATGAGTTTCTTTGTTTCTATTGTACGCTCTATTACATTTTTCTTTTTTTGAAAGAGATATTCTCCAATTCAAGGGCAGACCTTCTTTTTTCAGTTTCTCTATTTTCTATCTCAAACTTGGCCGACATATCTTTCAAAGAAGTTCAGCTTCTATAAAGTCACAAGATTTTTTGCAGATATTATACATTTTACTTTTCTGAAAAAATAATATAGCTATGAAGTATTCAAAAAGCGGATTTACACTTGTTGAAATAATAGTATCTCTTCTTATTCTTTCCTTTGTATTTATTTCAGCATTTCAGATATTAAGTTATGTGTGAATTGCGAAGATACGGCTTGTGGAAAAGTCTCAGATTGAAAAAGAAGCTTTTTTTGCAAGTGAGCGACTTATTGATCTTATTAAAAAATGAGGAACGATAGATTATGAAGAATATTGGAATAGACAAGCTATTTGAACCTGATTATTTATTTGATGACATTTTTCTGTAGCAAGTTGATTCTGAAATGAATGAACTATGTATTACTGTCTTTCTTGAGATTGATCCCCAATGGGTATGTCTTGATGTCTCACATGATTTAATAGAACGATATCATCCCCTTCTTCAAGTAGTTATCTATGACAACAGCAGCGATACTGACAATATCGTCTTCAGTACATTGATCATAATTCTGATGCAAACGATGACGATTGAGATGCTGATGGGAGTGGGAGTTTTATTTGAGATGATGATGATTTATTTCTCGGAAGAGGTCCTGATACATTTTCTTTCTGAGATGATGCCGGTGAATTATACCTTATAAATGCTTCAGGAGACGAACGAACATATTTTCGTTGGAAATATATCCTTGATCCAGATGCTCCAACTTGAGCAAGCTGTCCAATAAGTTCTTGATGAAAGATGCTTTCTGGAACTTGATGTCTTGGGACTATTCAAACATTAAAGCTTCAATGAGAGGATACCAATGGTGATGGAAGTATAAACGAATGGATTATCCATAGCGATTTTGTTGCTGATACTTCACGTACTCTAGCTACAAGTAGTGATATTGACCAGTATTGGCAAAATATCTTTTCTAACAGAATCCATGTAAGTCAAGCCGAGTTTTATCTCTATCCAAATCAAGATTTAGACTATGCTTGGGCAGATTCAAGACCTGACTTACAGGTTGCACCATACTTACAACTCCACATTACACTTGAGCCTAGTTGGAGGGAACGTAAAAGATTACGATGAGTTATTCCTTCTGTTGATATTGCAACTACTATCCATCTTTCACAAGTTGATATTTTCTAATATTTTCCTCTATGTTATATCGTTGACCCAAAGCTTTTTCTATTGTAATTGCGCTGTGACTCAGTCTTATTTTTGCTTTGATTTGACTTTTTTTAATGGAGTATATTGTTCCATTTTCACGCAGTACTGTTAATATTGAAAATGCAAGTATTGCCCAATATCAAGCTTTTGCAGGCATTGAACAATCCTTACGATCTATTTCTCAAGAAGACTTATGATATAGTACTTCTGGTATACTTCAGAATGAAGATTTCCGTCTTGTTGATTTTCAAGTAATATGAAATGGATCACTCATTCCAAGAGAATGAACCTGAAACTGACTTGATAGCAACTGGAATCGACTTTCTCAAACAGAGCCAATACAACTTTTAGTATGAAATGATAGAATAAATAATATTTTAAATATACGTCTCCGTGTTCCTCGATTTTGATGAAGTAATCAAAGTATTATCTGAGGTTCTGAGCCACTTGTTTTATGGCAAATATCATCACAAAGCTCAACTTTAACAGCATCACCAAATGGTATGATACTTTATAATAATATCTCTTCTAATTCAAATATCAGTACTCTAAATATTTGGGGTAGAGAAGGAAATCTTATCGAAAACCTTACTATTCCAGTACCATTTTCAAACTTTTATAATAGTAACTGTATTTCTAGCGAGTGTGTTATAAGAATCTCTCTTATAAATAGACTTACACAATCTTGAGGAAATGAGCTCCCATATCTTGAATATCAAATAGATACAAATAACAGAAATATACCTTTCCAAGTGACGGATATTTCCGTTACATGACTCTCTTATTGATTTAGTAGAAAGTATAATGTCCGAGTACCTCAAGCAACTACTTCAGCAGCTTTTGACTTTACTGTTTTTCAATAATCATGAAAGAATATATAATAGAAGAAAATGATGCAGATCAACGACTTGATAGATTTCTCAAAAAACTTTTCCCAAATGCTCTTAAGAGCTTGATTTATAAGTTTAATAGGAAAAACAAAATCAAGATACTTTGAGTGAATTGAAAAAAAACAAAGCAAGATAATGAGTATAAGCTTCAAGTAGGAGAAGTTGTGCAAGTATATCTCAGTGATAGTGAGATATGAGAGTTATCTCAACCTATCTCTATATCTTCTTTTATTAAGAAAGGGGAATATGAGAATCTTTCAAAAAAAGATATTGTTTTTGAGGATAATCATCTCTTAGTTATAAATAAAAATCCTTGAATTAATGTTCATCCATGAGAACATAAGACGCAAGAAGTTTCTTTAATACAACAAGTAGACGATTACTTTAAATATCAAAAACTTTCAAGCCTTACTTTCAAGCCTTCACTTATACACCGTATAGATCGAGATACCTCAGGGATTATTATGATAGCAAAAGATAAGGCAAGCCTTGTAAGGCTTGCGGCTGACTTTAAGAATAAAAAAGCACTCCAAAAAACCTACTACGCAATAGTTTTATGAAAGCTCTCTCGAAGCGAGGGGACGATTAAAAAAAATCTCCTCAGGATAGAGAATGCAAAAAATGAAAACAAAGTTCAAGTTTCTGAAAAGTGACAAGAGGCGATAACACACTACAAAGTTTTAGAAGAATATCGATTACAGCTTCCAGAGGGTGAGCAAATTATTTCAGCACTTGAAATAGTAATTGAAACGGGGCGTATGCACCAGATACGTGTGCATCTTGCTCATATCGGAAATCCGATACTTGGAGATAAGGCCTATGGAGATAAGCGTCTCAACGGATATTTTGCAAAAAATTATAGTGTGACTCGCCAGATGCTTCACGCCTGGAAGATAGTATTTACGCATCCAAAAACACTCAAAAAAATGAATCTCACAGCGAGGCTCAAGGAGGATATGGAGAAGTTTGTGAGTAAGATATCGTAGTTTTATAGGACTTCTTTAAGACTTTAGAATATATATTAGGGATAAATTTATGAAAATCTTAGCTTTTGAGACTTCCTGTGACGATACAAGTATTGCGCTTTTCGAAAATGAAAAGCTCGTCTCAATGCATACTAAATCTCAAATCAAGTTGCATAATAAAACTTGAGGTGTTGTCCCTGAGGTTGCAAGCCGCGAACATGCAAATGTGATATTTGATGTTTTAGATGATGTTTTAAAAGAATGGTGAGTAATGCTGCAGGATATAGATTATATCGCTGTTACGACGCATCCAGGACTGGTTCCATCACTTCTCACAGGGATTACAGTCGCCTCAACACTCTCACAAGCCCTTCAGATTCCTATTATCCCGATAGATCATATAGAGGCACATATATTTTCTAATTGGCTCGAGCGAGATGAGAGCGAGATAGTCTTTCCACTCGTATGTCTGACAGTTTCAGGAGGACATAATGAGATATGGTATATGCAAGATATGTGGAGTAAAGAAAAGCTTGGACAAACTCAAGATGATGCTGCAGGTGAAGCCTATGATAAAGTTGCTAAGATGATGTGACTTGAGTATCCTGGAGGTCCTATTATTTCTAAGCTTGCAGAGGAGTATAATAAGCCTCTATCTCATCCTTCCTCCCAAAGGAAGAAAGGAAAAACTATTGAAAAAAAACCTCTCTTTCCTCGAGTATTTCTTGAAAAATCTGAGTTTGGTTTCAGTTTTTCAGGTCTGAAAAGTGCAGTGAGACGTGAGATAGAGAAGCGAATACAACTCTTGTCTAATCTTGGCTCTCAGGAGTCCAGACTTAGTATACATGATGTACAAGAAATCTCCTATGAATTTCAAGCAGCTGTTAATGAGGTACTTGCGTTTAAGCTTCTGGAGGCAGCGAGACAAAAAGAAGTGCAGACATTGCTTCTTGCAGGCTGAGTCAGTGCAAATGACGATCTCAATGAAAAAATACACCAAGAAGTCCAGAAGCTGTGACTCAAGTTTCTCGCACCAAAAAAGAAGTTATATTGTATGGATAATGCTGCAATGATAGGAATATTAGCTTACTATAAAGTAAAATATCTAAAACGCGCCTATAAAATAGGAAGCGTTACTCTTTGAGAAAGCTAGTTTATAAAAAAGAAATTTTATAATATATTCACTAAAAAATACCTATGAAAAAAATATTTTTCCGAGTTCAGATAATTATTTTTTTAAATTTATTTGCATTTTTAATGCTTTGACATATACTCGATGCGATTTTTGAGAGAGAGGTATTATGGAAGCTCATTTGTCTCGGTATTTCATTTTTAGTACTTTGAGTCATAATGTATTTTCATATACTTCCCTTGATGAAACAAATACAAGATATAAAAGAAGAAAATAATGGCAGCTAATGGACCACATATTCCACTGATACAATGAGAAACAGTATGGTGACCAATTACAAATATCACCGTTACTCTTTTTGTATTCCTTTTATTGGTTACATTGCTTGCGTACTTTGCAAATAAAGCCCTAAGGACTCATAAAAAATCTAAGCTGAAGACATGACTTTTAAATTTTCTAAGCTTTTTTGACACCTATCTTCGTGATGCATTTTGAGGAGATAAAGCTTTTACAAGAAAATATTTCCCACTTATCGTCGGAATGTTTTGTATAATATTTTTTGGAAATTTATTTTGACTTCTTATAGACTGGGTTGGACTTTCTATTTCTGAAAAAGTATTATACTATTTGAGACCTATGCATAGTGATGTTAATACTACTCTTGTGCTTGGTTCTATGGTTGTTGCCTATGTTATTTTTATCCAAATCAAATCTCACGGTGGTTTTGATACTGCAAAATCATATCTTTGGAACTTTCGAGGAGCGAATATCTGAGAAAAACTTGTAAATGTTTTTGTTGGTTGGCTCCACCTTATAGGTTTAAATGCTATGATCGCCTCTCTTTCACTAAGACTTTTTGGAAATATATTTGCTGGAGTAGTGCTCATTTGAGTAATTACCTTTCTCGGAGCTATGGCATCTGCCTCACTGTTTGAGGTAGGGAGACTGTTCGCAATTCCATTTTGGTTCTTTGAGCTTTTTGTAGCACTTATACAAGCAGTAGTTTTCACAGGACTTATGATTGCATATTTTAAAAACTCAAAAGAAGCCCATTAAAAATTAAGGTAGATATTTTCTCAGTCATATCTGAGAGAATGTAATTTTAATTTTTATTATTAACTCTACGTACTATGGAAATAGAAGCAATGAGATATTTAGCTATGGCGATTGCTATTGCTGTTGGTGGTTTTGGTCCAGCTATCGGTGTTGGTCTTATTGGTAAAGGTGCTCTTGAGGCTCTTGGGAGAAACCCTGAAGCTGCAGGAAAGATTCAATGACTTGCAATTCTTGCAATTGCATTCGCAGAAGCGATAGCAATATATGCACTCGTTGTTGCACTTATTATCGGTTTTGTACTTTAAGTTTTTCTAGATTTATTTTTACTTTGAAATTTGGTTTTTATGGCTCAAACAGCTGCCCCAGAATGACTTACGAATCTCTACTTTGTTACGGTTGAAACGTTTGTGATACAATTTATTATACTAATTGTAGTACTTTATGTGTTAAATCGTTTTATCTTCCAACCATATCTTATCTATCTTGATGAGTGGGAAGTAAAACAGAAAAAAGTAGAAGATGATTATAAGAATATTGATGCTCTTGTAGCAGCAAAAAATAAAGAAGCGGAAAAGCTCCTTGCAGATGCTCGTGTAAAGTGAAATACTCTTATAGAGGAAGCAGAAGCTCGAGCAAAAAAGAAGGAAGCAAAAATACTTATGCAGGCTGAAGAGGCAAGTGCTGCACTTCTTGAGTCAAGTAAAAAACAAGCAGAGCAAGAAAAAAAATCTATGCTTACAGAAGTGAAGGCAAGTATACTTGATCTTACCTTACGACTCAATGAAAAACTTTTTAAAAATGAAAAAGTCTCAAAGGATTTTATAGAAAAAAATATAGATAGTCTTTAGTAATATATATGAATATCGTAGTCTCTCCTAAAACACTTTCTGAAGCAAAAAATCTTCTTACTACCTTAAGGGTATATGATGATATGCAAAAAAAACTATGAAAAAGAGGAGTTTCCCTTTTTCATCGTATACAAAGTGGAACACATCTTTGCCGTGTAGAATATCATACTTCACTATGAAGTAATGAAGCCTTTTCTCAGGCTCTTAAACTTTATGAGAGGATATTTTGATATACTCCTTCAAAAGAAGAAATAGTCTTACGAGAGAATGATTCTCTGTGAGGTGGAATGAAGATGTACTTTGATGATAGCCTACTTGATATGAGCTTTAAACGAGTTGAGAAGAAATTCCAAAAATAATACTTAGTCTTTTACCCCTAGAGTTATGTCACATGATGCATTACAGTCTATATTACGAGATTTAGAGTCTCAAATTGATTCTACTAATCTCAATCCAAATGTTGAAAATGTAGGAGAAGTTTTTTATCTCTGAGACGGTGTTGCAAAAGTTTCTGGATTGAGAAACGTTGCATATAACGAGGTTCTTGAGTTTGACTCTGGAGCTACTTGAGTTGCTCTTAATCTCGAGGAATACTACGTTTGAGTAGTGGTTCTTTCTGGATTTACTACCATTAAGGAGTGAGAAAGTGTAAAAGCTACAGGTCGTACACTTGAAGTACCAGTTTGAGACTGACTCGTAGGAAGAGTTGTCGATTCGCTAGGGAGACCAATTGATGGGCTTTGAGAAATCAAGGCAACAGAGATGTATCCTATCGAGCGTCAAGCTGAAG
>JAIUMN010000013.1 GCA_022565555.1 Candidatus Altimarinota bacterium | reverse complement strand
GGCCAGTATATAGCAGAAGCACTTTCAGAAGAGGTAGTAAATCGCTCAAATACAGAATGAGGGAATGCTTGGGAAAGGTTTACGGGAGGTATATGGACGAGACTTTTATGAATTTTAGCTTCAATGATATTTTGATCAAGGGCAAAGGAGATTACAGAAGCACATAGTGAAAGTTTAGATCGTATCAGAAGTGGTGACTTCAATATACCAGAAATCACTGTGCCTGATGTAAGCATCTCAGGAGAAGATTGAGAAGTATGAACACAGGCTCCACTTGAGTGAGATGATATCATTACACTCCCAGAGGAAGCTCGTTATAATGCATGACTTGATCTTATATTTCATTTCGGAAATATTTCACTTCCTACTAATGAAAGAGACTTACTTACTCGTGCATATAGAAACATACGTGATATTACTTTTACTGAGCTTGCAAGTATATCTACTCCCGCAGATAAAACCCGTATATTTTGAGATGTATACGATACAAATCCTGTCTATCGAGGTATAGCTGAAAGAATACTTGAAAGCACTCGTTCACGCAATACTCAAGACGTAATCACTCTTTCTCTCACTCCAGAGAGAACTCAAAGACTTCTTCAAAAATCACGCATACGAACATTTATTGGAGAGCAAAGGAGTAATGAAATACTTACTAGTATAGAGTCGGGGAATTTTTCTTATACACAACTTACATATAGAGAGATATCTTATCTTTATACTTCAACCTTTCCACTTTCAGCTTTTCGTATTAATAATGAAAATTGACTCCCAGAATTTGAAAATGATGATTTTGAAGGACTCATATCACCCAGTATTTTAGCTGCAATACAAAGAGAATATCGAGATATAGATACTCTATGAGGAAGAACTATTCTCGATAATGATAATTATAGAACTCAAGTTGAATCGCACCTTGAAACCCCAGAGGAACGGGAAGAATTTGCATCACTTTGGGAATTTAAAAACTATATACTCAGTCCGGAATTTCTGGATCATACATTTCTTGATTTCTCAGCTCAAGAAAAACAAGCTTTTGATAGTGCACTTCATATGAGACATATTGCATTGCTCTATAATATGATGTGATGAGCAAGACTCTGAGAGAATCTCTGACCAGGAAGTGTATGAATACTTTTATATATACCACATGTACTACGTGGTAATCGTGAATTAGCAGAATGATACCAAACAAAAACTCATAGAAGATTATGACAAGCAGCTTTTCGAAATAACTTATCACCCGAAGAAGAAAGAGCGTTTGAGTTATACTTTTGGCCATTTTTAGAAAGTTGGGTTGACAGATATATAAATACCATAACTTTAAGATATAGATATGGGAGAGATATATTATGAGTCAATAATCTAGTCTGAGCAGCTGGTGGAGGGGTATTAATGTTTTCTTGAAAAAATTTAATTCTCTCAGGAGTGAACAGAAACGGGCTTACTAGATTTGGGCTTACTCGTATTTCATTTTGAGCTACTATATGGTCAATATGAGCTTATATATTATTCTCTGCATTAAGCTTAACATGAAGAGATATATATAAATACTTCAATGAAGATGGAAGCAGAACCGATGAACCACTTCCACTTGAACTTCAAAACTTTGAAAGAGATAATTATCCTTGATCTATTATGGATAGAGATTTAGAAGAAGCTGAAGATATATGGACGCAAGCTGAAGTAATTGCTCGTATGGAAGATTCGACTCATAATTATGAAGTGAATGGTGAGCCACTCGTGGTAGTTAGTTACCCATGACAAGATCCATTTATCATGTATCAGTGAAAGCTTTGGGCTTTCGCCTCTCTCAGTGATGCTGAGATAAATTGAGATATATTATGAAGTATCATAGAAAACATTAATCCAAATAGAGAAGTACATACAAATACAGTATGGTCATGATTTGACTGAAGTCATATAGCAATTTGAGAAAGTTGAAATACCTCTATTCGCATAAATTATGGTGATATATTTTGAGAAGATAATATATCTTTTGAAACGATAGAGTTAAGAGATATTTGAGCAATATTTCAAGATAGTTTTCCTGGATCTGGTATAGATTGAGAAAGACTTGAGGTACTAAGAATATATGGGTGAGCTGAGACGCAATTACCGGGATCAAATCTTGTGCTCGTACCTTATGCTCTTACTTGAGCAGAAGAAGACCCACAATCATAGCTTCATTTCATAAAAAAACACTGTAATATTACAGTGTTTTTTTATGAAAATTTAATCATTTATAATAAATATTGACATATAATATTATATTAATTATAATATATATAGCTTAATCATTCGTGATTCCCGAATGGCTCGGGTTTCACAACAGAAATCCCGAACTGGGAGAAAGGAATACACAATGAGCAAGCTTTTTGCAGACCGTGGTTTTCGCATCTGGCTGGGAACTTTCGTTGCAATCACAATATTATTTGTGATACCAGCTGAAATGCTTGTAATCCTTTTTGAGAAAGGAGGAGTATATGTAAATACTGGCATTATCAGATTTGGAACAATAGTGTTCTCATTTGCTCTTGCCATGCTCGCAGGCTCTAGATATGGGGCAATGGCAATGAAGACAGCGAATGAAAGCGCCGCATATAACACAACTCAGGAGTGTAAAGATGATATCAATCTTGATAACTTCGCACTTGAGGCACTTCTGGTGATTTCCTGGGTTTTCGTGACAATTGGATTTATGGCAATAATTGTTACAGCGGCAATGCTCTATGTGTTTCACGTTGATATCTATATGACATTTTCGAACTACTTACCCCTCGACTGGGCAATTGGCTTCGTGATTGTCGCATGGTTCAACTTTAAAATGACACATCTGAGAAGAGGTGAGCGAGATCTGACTATCAGAAACTCGCTTCTGAGTATGGAGCGAAAACCTCTGGCTATGATGCAAAATGTAAACTAGTCCAAATCAAGCGAAGCTGTAAAAAGAAAGGCTGAAAAGCTAAGTAGATAGACTTTCGCGAGAATAGGATTCATTTCACCCCCGACATTAGTCGGGGGTGAATACTTTTATATTTTTTTAAAAAGTATTGACATATGTTTATTTTTATATATTTTATATATGTTTAATAATTAATTATCATATATGTCAAGAGATATATTGAAAGGGTATGTTATTCCACGAGAAGTTTGAACCTTTGATGCAATTATACGCACTACTGTGTGATGAACATGTAAAGTAGTATGAAGTACTCTTGCAGCATATGCTTGATATCAAGTTGCAGCACAAGATGTAGTTTGAAATCCTGAAATACTTTGAGCAGTAACACAAAAACTTACTTGATGAGTTGGTCAAACGGTAGTTGATATGAAGCATCTTGTGGAAACTCTAATAGAAAACACCTGACCTATTAAAAGTATTATTTGAGAAAACTTCTGATGAGAACCCGCCTCAAGACAAGATGCAAATATTATGTATAACCTGAGTGCACAGGCATATGGAAGATCTCAAATAGATATAGCTCGGGCAACAAATAACTTCTTCAATAAAACTTCAGAGACACTTATTGCTGCTTGAATTGCAATTGGATGAGTAAGATTTATTATGCATAACCTCATTGATATGATTCTTCTCAGAGACAAGCCAACTCTTGGACACAGATGGAGAATATGAACAACAAATTTTTTTAGAAGAAATAATAAATCAAGAAAGGTTGATATACCAAAAACTGGCTGAAATACCTTTACTAGAGTCTAATACATTGTCAATATTGTATAATTGCCCTCCCTTAAAATATATGCTACAATCGTAGTATATATTTTTTATTGTAGACTATGACTCTAGAAGCACCACAGCGAATAGACCTTGCAGATGCAAACTCTTGGGATCAAATAGATGACTGACTTCTTACACCAGAAGATAAGACTCTTCTCAGAGAACAATTCAGAGAAGATAGAGAAGGTATACTCTACCTTACAAGACAAGAAATTTCTGAGCTTTCTCGTATTATAGAAACACAAAGAAACTCTGGTATAAGTCCAGTTGTAAGAGACGCTATGACTTGAGAATTAGATGCCTTTATAGATAATCAGATTGGCCTTTCTCTCTCTGATATACTCGGTGAAGAAAATGAACAAATACAAGTAGTGGAAACTCTCGCAGCAAATATTCTTTTTTGAGAGTGAGCAGTACTTTCAGGACTCAACTTGAGTGATAGACCTCAGAGATATCTCACTACCTCCCTCAGTCTCAGTCTTATAGACTATATACATGCTTCGGAAAATCCAGTAGAACTACTCGAAAATCCAGAAGAGTTCTTAGTAGAAATAAATGATAGACTTGAGTCACTCAAAACACTTGCAAACAGTACTGTTTGACATAGAGGTATTGATATGCAAGCAAGACTCAATATTGAGGCAGATTGAGAACAAAATACTATTTGTATGAATGTACTAGAAGGAAAAAGCTTTTTTAATATGGTTCTTGCTTGAGAACTTGATGCAGCATGAATAGAACGAGAACTTGAATGAGCAAACACACAAGAGACTATTGAAACACCTGATCTCTGAGAACTGAGTAGAGAAACGAGAGAATCTGTTGAAAGTATACTTCGTCTTATGCAAGCACAGGATAGAAGCTGAGATATCATTACATGAGATACTCCACTGGCTGATGTGCAAAGAATCACTGCTGCCCCTGAAAGTGAGAGAAAAACCCTCTTTGAGTTACTCGCTGAACTCTTGAAGGTATTTGGAGAAATGTTTCAATCAATGATAGATAATGCTGCTTCTAGACTTACAGATGATAGTAATACAGATATAAGAGGGGAAGGAAGAGAAGATATTATAAGTCCTGAGGAAAGAAATATAGTACTCAGTACTATAGATTTCGGGCATAATTCAGCTATACTTCCACAGCTCGAAAGACTTTCTATTACAAATCTTGAGTCACCGAGTTATGAAGAAATACTCCAAGTACTCTGAGCAGAAGGAAGTGAAACAATTACAGATGAAAATACCTATCAAATATGATATGCAGTACAGTCGGTACTTCTAGAGCTTTGATATGATACCGTATGAACAGTAGATGCAATAGTTTGAGAAAATACACAAGCAGCTTTACGTAGATTTCAACAAACTCACTCGCTCGAACAAACGTGAGAAATTACAAGAGAAACACTTGATGCACTCGGATCTGAACTCAGAGGAAGAAATCAACAAGAAATAGAAACAGAAATAGGAGTATAAGAGGAATATCTTTACAAACACTAAAAATCCCTACAATAGTTCAGAAATTATTTCTGAACTATTTTTATATGACTTCCTTACAACTCTCAGACTTCGACTACCACCTTCCTCCTGAACGTATCGCTCAGACTCCAGCGGAACCTCGTGATAGTGCAAAACTTCTTACGCTTTGTCGACAGAGTGGACAGATACATGACAAAATATTTTGTGATATAGTCGATATGCTGACGGATAATGATATATTAGTCGTCAACGAGACAAAAGTTATTAATGCTCGACTCAAAGGGTCTATGCAAAACTCACAGAAACCCTGTGAAATCTTTCTTCATAAACAACTCAGAGAAAACACCTGGGACTGTCTTGTTTATCCTGGTAGAAAGCTGAAAATATGAACGAAAGTAGTATTCCAGAGTCCGGACTCTAAAGAGTCCGGACTCAGCGCTGAAATCAAAGAAATCTCAGAAAAGTGACGTATCGTACAATTTTCCAAAAGTGGGCAAGAATTTCTAGACCTTATAGAACGTATCGGTGAAGTCCCTCTTCCTCCATATATCAAAGAAAAAAATAAAAACGATAGCAAACGGTATCAAACAGTCTATCATGATTCTCAAAAATCATGAAGCGTTGCAGCTCCAACTGCCTGACTACACTTTACCCCAGAGCTTCTTGAGAAGCTTCAAACAAAGTGAGTACAGATAGAAAAAGTATGCCTCCATGTATGACTTGGTACATTCGCAAATGTCGAAGTAGAAGATATTCGCAAACATAAAATGCACTCTGAGAAAGCATATATCTCGGAGGATGTCGCTAAAAGACTCAATATTGCAAAAGAAGCATGAAAGCGAATTATTGCCGTAGGAACTACGAGCGTACGGACTCTTGAGAGCTTTACTAATAATAGTTGACAACTTTGACATGGAACAATTGACACTGAAATCTTTATCTATCCAGAATATAAGTGGAAATATGTTGATAGTATTATCACCAACTTTCATCTCCCAAAGTCGACACTTGTAATGCTTGTTTCAAGCTTTGCAGAAAAAGAGAATATCAAAAAAGCCTATCAGCATGCGATAGACTCGGAGTATAGATTTTTCTCATATGGGGATGCTATGTGGATTTACTAGAAACCATCCTGTCTCTCTAATTTAATCCCTCTACGAACTTTATAGGCATCAATAACATTATTGAGTTTTCGTGCATTTTCCATAGGTTTTGGGGAAAATGTCATATCAAAACGTGAAGTAGATCCTGCAGTCTTTGGAAGTATGGGTCCATAATCAAAGAGAGTTGCAAGAAGGCACTTTAGCTGAAAGGATACTTCTTGTACTTTATCAAGATACGTTTCTCATACTGCACGGTTGAGAAAAGATTTTTGTTCAACTGCGATAAGTCTACTATCAGTAACTACTATAAGATCAAGCTCATAGTTCAGCCAATTTACATATAAGAACATCAGATAATACATCCAAAAGACTGTATTGAGAAGATGTGCAAACACAGAAAATCCAAGTATCCAATAAAGAAGTATAGTGAGAAATACTCCTCATACAGCATAGAGTGCAATCATTACAAATACAATCCAATGTCTACGAATCACAAACTCTACTTTTTCTCAAGGGAGAAGATTATTTAATTGACACTTTGCCATAGTAGATAATTAGCTAATATTAGGGTTTTTGATATAGAGTGGTTCTATAAATTTTAAGCTTTTATTATTTAAGCGTGATATTACTTCCTCTACTCAGTAGTTTTGAACTAAGTTTGTATGTACTCATTCTAGACTTGTGACATCAAAACTTCCGTAACACTCTGGTATATTCTGTAGATAGACTTGAAGCTCTTGCAGTGAAAGTATATCTATTGTAGCATTTTTTTCTTTTTTTACAAATACATCTCTACGAGAGCTCTGCTTTATTATTGGGTAATGAGCAAAGAGATCAAAAAACGATAGAGGTGTCAAAGTGAGCTGAGGATATATATACGCAAGAGTGTTTACAAAAAGACAAATACTCCGTATTCCTGTGAAGCTTCATGGCCCATGTACAACGTAGATATGAGAGAGTTCACTTGCCGTAATAGTATTTTCTTTTAAAAAAGAAAATACTCGAGACGGGAGAAGCGAAGACTCATTTCCACTGAGGGATAGTATATCCTCAGAAATTTTCACTCAATCATCTAAAAGTACTACTCGACCACACGTACTTACTGCGTCTAAAAATAATTTATACATAGCTCAAATATTATGTTTCTGCAAAGTATACAAAATATTTCCTTGTAATCAAGCGCTTATTTTTTATAATGCGTCTGCTTTTTTTAAAAAAAATATCATGCAACTCCCTCTTCTTCATACTTGAAATATCTACACTCACGCTGGAAATTATTTTTCAAAACTCTTGCTGGTTGAATATACTCGTAAAAAGTATGAAATAAATATACTCTTCATAGTTACAGAGCGTAAACATCTCAAAAAATATACTTCCCTTGCAGCTTCCCTTCATATAAAAATACAGACCCTAAAAGAACTTCAAGATATCGATGATATAGGATCTTCACAAAACGAGACAATGATTTGGATTATAGAAGAGTCAGAGTTGCAAAGAAGAGTTCCAGAAAAGTTTCAAGAATATGGGCTTCGTCTAGAAACAGGAAAACACTATAGTATGGAGCATATTATCATAGAACTTGTTGAACTCTGATACGAATACTCAGAATTTGAAACTCCAGGAAGCTATAAAAAGCTTTGAGATACTATTAGTATATGGAAAGATTCCTGACAAAAGATAGAGTTGCGGTTTTTTGGAGATGAACTGGAAGAAATAGTAAGTAGAGAAATATCTCTTCCGGAACTTCAACTCTACTCTCGTAAAGAGTTTGAAGCTGATGTAGAAAGTAAACACATAAAGTATATAGAACTTCAAGAAATACTCGCAAAGAAAGAGTATCTTCACATAATCTGAGATACTCTTTCCTATCAAAAAAGAGAGGCATACTTTCGTATATTTTCAAAATATACAAGTATTGATATACTCTGAGAGTACAATATCGAAAGAAGTGTAGAAAAACTCCCATATCATAGACCAATATGTAAGAACCTAGAGGAGCTCACAAAACTTCTTGCTGATAGAAGTCATACATGATATATCTACACAAAACATAAAAAGCTCCTTGAAGAATTCCTCTCACTAAATAATCTCACGCACACGCAACTCAAAAGTGTAGAACATCCTCTTACAGAAAGTTTTGCTTACGGAAATACCATAATCCTCTGTGATGATATCCTCAATCCTCTTTTTATAAGAAAACGTGGGAAGAAAAAGTTAAGTCAAGATATTGATCTCCTTTTGAAGATAGGCGAAGATGATTACGTTGTACATATCGATCATGGAATATGAATTTATAAGTGAATCGCAAAAAAAGAACTTCCTCTCGCGAACTGAGAGTTTATCATAAAAGAATACCTTGAGATACACTATGAGAAAGAAGAAAAGCTTTTTGTTCCGATAGCAGAACTATCTCGCGTAAGTAAATATGTGGGAGGAGAAAACCCTAAAGTTCATCCACTCAAAGGAAAGTCTTGGCAAAAAAAGATGGTAAAAATACATCAAGATATAGAAGATATAGCAACAGAGCTTCTTGAGACCTTTGCCGAAAGAAAACTTCGAAGTGGGAATAGACTCAGCTATGATATGGAAAAGCTTGATATATTTATCGCTAGCTTCCCTTATACGTATACACCTGATCAAACACAAGCTATAGAAGATATACTTGGTGATATGAGCTCAGAAAAAAATATGGATAGACTTATAGTAGGAGATGTATGATTTTGAAAAACGGAGCTTGCTTTTATCGCTGCCTTTGCTGCAGTACTTTCAGGAAAGCAGGCAGTTTTTATCTCCCCTCTTGTTGTACTTGCTCATGAACACTTCCATAAGGCTCTTGAGAGATTTCTCTGATATTGATTGAGTATAAAAATTATGACTCGGCTCCAAAGTCAAAAAGAAATCACTCAGACACTCAAAGAACTCAAGACCTGAGAGGTAGATATAGTTATAGGAACTCATAGACTTCTCTCAGAAGATATTGTCTATAAAGATCTTTGAATCCTTATTGTAGATGAAGAACATAAGTTTGGAGTACAAGACAAGGAAAAGATAAAAAAACTCCGGACAGATATAGATATACTCTCACTTTCAGCAACCCCTATACCTCGTAGTCTCAATCTTGCTCTTTCTGGACTTCGTGATATATCACTTCTCAAAATACCTCCAGTAGGAAGAAAAGCTATTGAAACATATGTTGCACGATATAATATCGATCTTATCAAAGAGGCTGGAAAGCGAGAGTTCGCCCGTTGATGACAAGTATTTTTTATACATAATCGCGTGACTACGCTTGAGGTATACAAGCAAGAGTTGGAAAAGATATTTCCTCGTAAAAAAGTTGTTATCACTCATGGACAACTTCCTTGAGATGAACTTGAGGATAGGATAATTGCTTTTAAAGAACGTAAGTTCGACATACTCCTCTCTACAACGGTGATAGAAAATGGGATAGACTTTTCAAACGTCAATACTATATTTATCAATGAATGCCAACAATTTGGTATCTCTCAAATCCATCAACTCAGAGGAAGAGTTGGACGTTCTGATGAACAAGCATACTGCTATCTCCTCTATAAAAAACAAGAGCTTGATACTGAGTCAGCAAAACGTATACAAACTATTGTCGATTACAGTTATCTTGGAGCAGGATTTGAACTTGCTATGAAAGATCTCGAAATACGCTGATGAGGAGATATACTCTGAGTCAAGCAAAGCGGACAAGGAAAAGAGATTGGGATGTCTTTATTCCTCAAGCTTCTTGAAGATAAGATAGAGCAACTCAAGGCATGAGAGCAACAATTACAAAAAATACCTCGGTGCACTATAGATATACCCCTTAATACGTATTTTCCAGAAGAGTACTTTGTCTCTGAGTCAGATAAATTAAACTTCTACCGCGAAGTAGAAAGTATAGAAAGCAAAGAGGATATAGATATCCTCAGAGAGTCTATGATATGAGAAGAATCACATACTGAATCAGAAGCACTTAAAAATATCTTCCTGCTCTCCGAAGTCGCAATACTTTGAAAAGACTACATGATAGCGAGTGTTAAAAAGCTAGGAAAACACTATACACTTTACCTTCATTCTTGAGTCAGTTATGATATGATAACATCTTTTTTAAAGAAAGATAGAGAAATGTTTTTTCAAGTTGTCAATTCAGAAAGGCTTCGTGCAGAGGTAAAACATTTTACATCTGATAGATTATTCATACAATACTTACTCGATGTCCTAAAATGAAGATGAAACTCTTTATGAAAAAAAATACTTCGTAAAAGAAACTAGAGGATATCATATACTTTACACTATAAACATAACACTATGAAATATACTATGTTTATCACGCTTATTACACTCTTTACTCTTGCGAGTTGTAATATAATGAATCCAACAGAGCAAGAGGATACTCTCCCAGAAGATACTACTATGAATACATCTGATGATATGTCTTTTGGAGAAGATACTTTAGATCCTAATACTGATACTATGGCAAATAGTGACCTTACTTGAAGCGTTGTACTTGATACAAACCATCCACTTGCAGGTGAAACACTCAACTTTGAAGTTGAACTTATAGGACTTGATAAAGCTGAGTGAAATACTGCAGAAAACACTGCAGAGGTAGGAGATACTGTTCAAGTACACTATGTAGGAACTCTTGAAGATGGTACTGAGTTTGATAGCTCTCGCCCAAGAAATGAAACACTTGATTTTGAACTTGGAGCAGCTCAGATGATACCAGGTTTTGATGCTGGTGTTGTTGGCATGACTATCTGAGAAACTAAAAATCTTGTACTTCCACCTGAGGAAGCATATGGTGAAAGAGATGAAAATCTTACTGAAACAGTACCAAAATCAGAGCTTGAAAGCTTTGTAAATGCTGGCTTTAAGCTTGAAGTTGGAGAGAGAATACCAACACAGTTTGGTGAACTTCTTATCATAGATGTTATCGAAGAGTAATATAACTTACTTCACATAATATATTATAAACCCCCGCTTAAGCGGGGGTTTTGATTTTGCAGTCTTTACTTTACTCCCAAGTATTTTTATATTTTGATACTGAAACTATAGTAACAGTATTTCTAGAAAAGGTATAAAAGATTTTGTACCTATATTTTGTATCAACAATCATACGTAAATCTCACCCTAATGAGTTTCAAGAAAGTGGGAATAATTTCAAGATTTCTATCGTAGTTTTTATATGATGGATTACTTTTGTTGTTTGAAATATGCTATCATGAGAAATATATTCATGTATCTGAGTAAAACAATCTTCTGCTTCCCTAGAATATATGACCTTATACATAACTTTCTTTTTTATCAAATAATCTCTTTTCGAGATTCATATAAAACTCTTCTTCACTATATACTCGTCCCGCCTCTATATCTGCAAGTCATCTTTTTACGGATTCTATTTCCTCAAAACTCAGTCAAGCTTTTTGAAGAGCTTCTAGATCTATAGTTGTTTTCATAAATAATTATTACAAAATATTATCCTCATTATATTAAAATCATCTATAATTGCAAAGCATATTCCCTCAAGTCCGGACTTTATGTTACAAAATCTAGACACCAAAAAACCCCCGCTTAAGCGGGGGTTTTAGCTTCTTCTACATAACTTTATATATCTGTCAACGAGTATCAACAGCAACAATTTCATTTCCATCACTCAGTTTTTTAAATACTATACGTACTTTTCATTTTCTGATGCGATAATGATCTTTATATCCTGTAAGTGGGATAACAAGGTATCAATCAAGATTATTATTCTCAATATCACCTATAACTCCCCTGAGCTGTTCTCGCATCTGTGACTTTGCAATATACTTTTCCCATGATTTCGTCATACTACAGAGTCTTAAGAAGTTCTGAAGCTTTTACAGGAGTATCAAAAACAAACTCATAATCATCGAGATTATCAGGATCAAAAAGCCCTGCGTTCTGCAAATTTTGATATTCACGCATTGATACTTTTAGGAGGACTGTTTTGTTATCTTTATCTAATACTTGTGCCATAGAGAGTATATTTTAAAAAATATACTCTCATTATATTAAAATCATCTATAATTGCAAAGCATATTCCCTCAAGTCCGGACTCGCCCTCCACGGAGTGTATTTCTTAACCCTTAGTTTTTTTACTCACCAAAGAGGAGTCCGGACTTTATGTTACAAAATCTAGACACCAAAAAACCCCCGCTTAAGCGGGGGTTTTTTGTTTCCTAAGTTCTTAATACTTATAGAGTAAAAGTCATATATATGACTAGTATCTAAAAGTAGAAGGAGTAGTAGGAAGAACGTTGTAAGGAGCAGTTGTTATAGCCGTAGCACCACTAGTTACATCGTCTAAGTACTCAAGATTTGTAAGACGTACTTCACGTGTTCTATCAACATTAGCTTGTGTATCAACACCAGATATTTCAAGAACATATGTCATAGTTGCACTTGCAGCTACTTCATCATCAAGAGCAAATGAATCAAGAGTTACATTAGTACCACCAGTAACAAGGTTACCTGTTCCAGTAGCAATGATATCATTTGATCCATCTCTTCTAAGTTCGAAAGTAGCTCCAGTTTGAGCGATACCTCGTATGTTAAATACCATAGAGTCAAGAGTAATTCTTCTGTTTTGATCAGCAGTTACTGTAAACTTGTAAGCTGTAGAAGAATCTGCTTCAGCAAGACGAGCAACAGTTGGCTTAGATCTAGCAAGTAAATGTTCTCTTGAAGAGATAACACCACCAGTTCGAGTTATTTCTAGACCAGTACTATCAGAAATGATTCTCATACCATTTTCTGTTCCAGCTATTTGACCAGATACAGCTCCAGTAGGAACATCAAATCTAAATGGGATATTTGTTCTTGTTTGAGAGTCAAAGAATGAGATTCTGAAATCAGCTTCTCTTCTATCATCTCTCTCAAGAAGAACTCCTTGAGAACCAAATGGGAAATGAATAACTGAGTTAGAGATAATTACTCCACTTACAGTTGTTCCTCCAAGAGTAAGACTTGAAGATCGAACCGCTTGTGCGAGATTAAGTGTACTACCAGTTCTAGTTACATATACATCAGTTACACGAGCTCTATCGTCTTCTGCTTCAACGTCAAATCTAAATACTGAGTTTTCAGTAGTAGATGGAACGATGATAGATCTATTAGCTTGTGAAGAGTTAGAAACTACTTCAACTGAACCACCTGCATTAAACACGAAGTTTTCAGAAGTAGCAGAAGAAGCACCAAGATTAACTGTTTGATTACTTGAAACATCACGAGCAGTTACATTAGTTCCTGAAAGTGTAAGTTGGATAGTTTCAAGTGGATTAACTGCATTATTGAAGTCAGCCACGATAGTAAATGACATAGAAGTATTTTTAGGTACTGTTACATTTACAGAACTGAAATCAAAATTATTTCTTGTAGCAAGAAGTGTAGAACCTTGGTAAAGTCGTACATTAGTTACATTTGAAATATCAACACCTCCAGTTACAACTGGTCTAACAGCAGTAACACGAACATCAGCAACATCGTTTGCACGAAGTTGGAATCCAAGAAGAGTTACATCTCGTGCACCAGGTACAAGAGAGTTATTATCTACTCCATCGTTACGAGTAACAGTAAGAGTAGCATCATCTACTAGAGTAGATATACCAGTGGCAGAACCTGCGATAGTAGTAAGTTCGTCATTAGCAACGTAACGTACTTCATCAAAAGAAACTGTACCTATAGTATACGTACCTTCAGCAGAATTTCTAAAGTTTGCTTCAATACGAATAGGAGTATTTGAGTTTACAGTAAATGAAGACTCAAATGTTTGTGTTGAACTAGCATTATTAGCTGGTGAGATAGTTGCAACAGTAGAACCACCAACAACAAGTCGAAGTGAAGATATAGAACCAAGTCCTACAGCACTTGAACCAGAGTTAGTAAATGTAATAGTTACATCTTCTACAGTAATAGCCTCATCAACTGAAAGGTTTGCAGCCCAAAGAGCAACATTTGTAGAGTTTTTTGCAACTGTTTGATTAAGAGTAAATGAGCTATCTCGTGAGAGGATAAGATCACCACCTTCAACAGTTACTCGACCAAGACTAAGAGGATTTGTAAGGAAAGTGATAGGAGCAGAGAACCCTGTTCGAGCTTCTACTACAGTGATATCAGTTTCATTTCTCACTCTAAAGTCATAAGTTTCAGAAGTTCTTTCAGCACCAGTAACATCTGCTCGAAGGTCGAAGTTTTCACTTTGTCCATTTTCGATTGGGAAGTTAAGAGTGAAAGTAACATCTCTTCCAGACATCTCTACATTAGTAGAAACTTTTTGTCCATCTGAGTAAAGTCCAACATTAGAAAGTGAAGAAGCTACATCACCTGTTCCTTCATTTCTGAAAGTTACAGACTTAACGATAGTATTTTCATCACCAGAAGTTTGAACACTTAATTCACCAAAGCTTCTGTTAGTTTCACCAACAGTAAGAGTTGAACCAGTAGCAGATACAACATCAACATCAACACCAGCAACAGTATAAGAACCAAGTCTCATAGTTGCTGTTCTTACTGGGTATGTACCTTGTACATTACCAGAAGCAGCGATGTCTCCAGCAGAAAGAAGAGCAAATCTATGCTCAGCTCCTGTATCAGCACCAGTATTAAGCTCAACTACAAGGTCAAGAGTTACAGTTTGTCCAGCTTGTACAACAAGAGCAGGAGAGAAAGAGATAAGAGCCTTATCATCGATAGTTACACCAGCTCTGTTAGAAACTCGAACTCCATTTCTTTCGAAGTAAACTCTACGTACATCAGATCTTTGAGAAAGACCTTCACGAGTAAGAGTTATAGAAGAGATAGAAGTGTCAGAGTCACCAGCAGTTACGTCAAACTTTCCAAAAGGAACAAGTCCAGAGTTAGGAACAGTTTGAGCAGCAGGAGACATAGGGTTTAAAGAAACCATAACATCACCTCCAACTACAACGATAGGGTCAGTAGGATCAGTAGGATCAACTACATCATCATCATCGTCACACGTACCGAGGATAGCACAAAGAAGATCATCAAGATCATCATCGTCATCTAACATAGTAGCGTCGATAGCATTAGCCATCATGATGAAAACTTCACCACGAGTAGCAGCAGTATCAAAGTCAGTGAATGAAGCAGAAAGCCCCATATCAACTGCAGCTTCTACGTATCCAACTCTCCAGTCAGCGTTTTCATATCTTTCGATATCACGAGCTTGGAAAGCCATTTTAAGAGCTTCTATCTTAGAGATATTAGCGTCTGGTCTGAAATTAGGGTTAGCAGCTACCATTCCTGCAGCGAGTGCAGTTTCAGCGTACTTACATCCCCAATCAGATGCAGAAAGGTCAGCAAATTGACCAGTACATGATTCATCTAGCATAAGATCAGAAGAAAGTATCATTACTTTCGTAGCTTCTCTTCTTGAGATAGTATCACCGAGTCTGTAATCAGCAGGATTTGCTGATTGATCAACGATAACACCCATCTCTGCTAGCTTATTAGCTGCTTCAAGCGAAGTGAATGAAGCAGACACTCCAGCAGCAGGTGCAACTATAGAAAAAACTATAGATAACGCAGCAACTGCAGAAGTAGCTTTTTTAGCAAAAGTACTCATAGGTTATACGAGTTATAAAGTAAAAACATTGTAACAAAGTATTTTTAAGAAAAATACCAAACTCTATACACGGTTAAAGCCTTAACCCTGAGTTGTTATGCGCACAACTAGGGAGAACAATATTTTTATTTGAACCTCAACTCTTCTTGAAGGAGAGAATTGAGAGAGGTTTTAACTAAAAATACTTTTCTCCCTAGTCGTAGCCACGGCTCAGGAAATTGAAAGCTTTGAAAGTCAGGTCATGTTAAAGACCAAAAATAAGAACGAGCACATAATATACTATTCCAATCTAAAATCAAGCTTTTAAATGCTATTTCACCCTATCTTCACACTCTTCACAGAGTCTTCACAAATCATAATATAGGAAACGGCTTTAGAGCTCAAAGTAAGTGAGAGTCATTCCGCGTTGCCTTATTCTCTCAAGTCCGGACTTGATAAGTTTCTTAACTCGAAGAGAAGTCTCGGACTTGATAAGCTCCCTATATAGTTCGAACATAAGGATATAAAAAAGTACCGATACCCAGAAGGGTATCGGTACGAAGGTTAAGTACACAGTACTATGTACCTGCTACCGTATCAGCAAGTTCCATAATCGGTTGCATAATCGCAATCGCGATAAACCCAACTACTACCGCAAGAAATACGATGATAAATGGTTCAAGAAGTTTATTAATCGTTCCAGCAAGGTTGTCGACTTGTTCATCATAAAAGTCTGCTACTTTAATAATTGTCTTGTCGAGATTGGCAGTTTGTTCCCCTACCTCTATCATCTGTACCATGATATCAGGAAAGAGTGTATCTCCATCAAGTGACTCATGTATCTTAAGTCATTGTCGAACATCCTCCAAAAGAAGAAGGATACGCTGTCTATAAACCTCGTTTCAAACAGCATCAGATACGATATTGAGAGACTCGACAATCGACACACCCGCAGCAAGGAGTCCAGCAAATACGCGTGAAAACTTAGAAAGTGTAACTTTTTGTACTATCTGTCAAAAGACTGGGAGCTTTAAGAGAAGGCTGTCATAATTATACTTTCATGCTGGTGTTTTTTTCCAGTACCCTATTCATATAACTGCTGCAAATCACATAGGTATCATAAGAAACCAATAGTTTACAGTAAAGTCAGACATCGCTATAAGTATCTGTGTCGAAGGTGGAAGCTGAGACTGATCATCAAATATATCAAGAAGGTTTGGAACTACCATCGTCATCATAACCCCTATAACTCACACTACGACGAGCATAATCATCGCTGGATATATAAGAGCGGATTTAAGTTTTCATGTGATAGAAGATACTTTTTCTACCTGATCAGCAAGAGAAATCATAACGAGATCAAGCTGTCAGGTTTTTTCACCAGATCGTATAATACCTATTTCAGCAGCTGCGAATGATTTATGATGTTCATCTAAACACTCTGAAAGACTCTTTCACTCTTTGAGTCATATAAGAGCTCATCAAAGTATATTTTTCAGTACTGGGTTTTTTTCTTGTTTTTCAAGAACTCATATAGACTTTATAAGTGGCATACCTGCATTGAGCATTGTTGCAAGTAGACGGTAAAGTATTACTTTTTCTTTTGTTTTTACTTTTCCAAATCACGCAACAAAGTCGTTGAGTTTTGCCATGATATCTTTCTTGTCTTTCTTGAGATGATCTCAAGGAGATGTGTTTTTTGTTACTTTATCTTCTTCAGAAGAGAGAATTATTATATCATCCATAGTAAGAACTGTTAAAAATTATGATTCACTTTGTGTTCGAGATGCCTTATATACCTCCTCAAGACTCGTGAAGCCTTGGAGGGCTTTTATGATACCATCTTGTTCAAGTGATATCATCCCGTCTTTAATTGCTTGTCTATTTATATTAAATGCAGAATCACCACGAAGTATCATTTCTTTTACTCATGGAGTTATCTCAAGCATTTCATAGATTCAGACTCTCCCCTTATATCAAGTATCATCACACTCAGGACATCCAACTGCTTTATAAAATACTGGGCTTTTAAGTATATCAAGAGGTACTCGCTCAGTAAGCTCAGACTTTGAAGTAATCGAGAGTGAATTTTGTATATTTTTTCGAGTTTCTTTATCAAGGTCCGTCACCTGTATCTGCTCCTTACAATGTGGACAAAGTCGCCTTATGAGCCTCTGGGCAATGACTATATTGAGTGAAGCAGGTATAAGGAAGGGCTGTACTCACATATTTATGATACGCGTAATAGTTTCGGCAGCGTTGTTTGTATGGATAGTTGACAGTACCAAGTGACCTGTCAAAGATGCTTCAATCGCAATATCTACTGTTTCTTTATCACGCATCTCCCCTACCATGATAATATCTGGATCCTGACGAAGTGCAGTTCTGAGACCATTTGCAAAAGTATATCCTATATCAGGCTTTACTTGCGATTGACTAATTCCATCTACTTGATTTTCGACAGGATCTTCAAGTGTCATGATATTAACATTAGGCTCATTGAGTATAGTAAGGATACTATAAAGTGTTGTCGACTTTCAAGAACCTGTTGGACCACTCGTTAGCATAACTCCATTTGGAAGTGCAATAGCTTTTTTGAGAAGTCGTAGATTTTGTCACTCTATCCCGAGCTGATCGAGTTCTGGTATTTTTTTACTCTTGTCTACGATACGCATAACTATCTTTTCTCCATGTACTGTTGGAAGTGTTGAAACACGGAGATCAAGAGGTTTATTGTCGATTGTCTTACTGATACGTCCATCTTGAGGTTTACGAGCTTCATCTATCTTAAGTTCAGAAAGTATCTTAAAACGAGCGATGATACCTGTATGCATAAAGTTTTGATACTCGAGTATCTCTCTCAGCTCTCCATCTATACGATAGCGTAGGCGTACAAAACCACTCAGCGGTTCAACATGGATATCTGAGGCTCATCATACAACTGCAGCGTTTATAATAGAGTCACATATTTTTTGTATATTCTCACCCTTATAAACGAGGTTTTTCAGTTCATCTAGTATCTCAGAATACTGCATATTATTGTATAAAATTATTATAATTTTCTCTTGTAAGATCTTTGAGTGTCTTAATTTGTTGTAGTTCATTAAAGAGCTCTATAACTTCACTTTGTCACATTCGAGTGACATCTTGTCATCTCAGTGGAGTAAATGCATCTTGGAGTCGACTGAGAGTTCTTGCGAGTATTCTATGATCTGATTTTTTTTGAGTATCGTTTTGCTCAAATGCTTCTGATGCCTTCTTGAGTGATTCGTCCATCTCCTTGAGTCCAGCATCTATAGCTGCAATAAAATCATCTATAGCTTCATTAATCCTAAACTGAGGATATCATGCAACATAAAAATTTACAGTCATACGAACTTGATATCTTTCTCTAAATTGACTCGCACTTCTTATTCTTGAAGTGAAATCTTCACTTGACTGGGTTGGTGAAGAATCAATATAATCTGAGAAGTTTATTTCCTCAATTGTTGCGATTTGCCTCAAGTATCGTGATTCACTAAAGAGTCCTGTTTCTTGAGATCAACCAAGAAAGCTATCATTATACGGTATAAGAGAGTTATTTGTAAGGTCTGCTGTTACTGATCAAACATGACTCAAGTAATGTATAAAGTTTACGATATTTCATTTCATTCATTCTATAGTGAGATCAAGAGGAATCATAAAGATATTTTCACTCAGATTATCTTCCTCATTGTTTTGATTATTTCATGGGTTTTCTGTTCTACTTACCAATGATAAACTCCTCACCCCTATCTCACCTCTATGTGTAAGATTAAAGCTGTATAAGAGATTCTCAACATTGTTAATAAACTCGGCATTACTCATATCATCTTGAGTAATACGAATATCAGGCGAATAGATTGGGAGGATAGCATCAAGCATCTCATATCGACTCCTATATTCATCAGTTGATTTTATTGCATCTATCTCTCCCCCTTTTTCCACAAGAAAATCACGAAATGATTCAGATGTAGTATTTCTAAAGTGTTGTGTGTAAAATGCTGGGGTAAGTTGTGTAAATATATTACGGAGGTAACTATCTTGCAGCTTCCCAGAGTCACTCATGAGTCGTGATACTCTTCAAAACTCCACTCCATTTTTTTGTATATTTTTATAATAATCGAAATCTTCACTTAGCTCAGTCTTTATTTCTTCAAATCCTTGTATCTCTTGATAGAGATAAAAGTACATGATTCAGCTGAGAAATACTAAAAATACAAAATTTATTACAAGCCTTTGGACTAAGGCAAATTTCATTCTACTCGTTAACTTCATAATACTTTATATTTAATAAATTAATGCCTCACTTTGATACTCGACTACAAATCGAAAATTAGTTCTCTTTGTATATTGTCAAAACTGTGTAGTTATTGAACTAAAGGTAGTTGGCCTATCAACGATACGAAATCGACTTCATGGTGTATTTTCTATAAAATCTATGAAGTTTGCAGCTTTTGAGATTGAAGTTCAACCTATATTGTCAGTTTGTCGCAGTATTCCATCTTCAAGTCTACTCAAACTACGATCCCAATCTGAAGAGTAAGAAATACAGCTTAACTCTATACGTAGATCACTATCCATAGAGATATCTGGACAGTATACTTCCAGTTTATCAATAGGTGCGAACTGTGCTTGAAGCGAGTCAAACTCCTCTAGTATCTCAAGAGGACGCAAGCGTGAAAATGAAGTATCGAGCGTGAAGTCTACTCTCCGAGAAGAGAAAAAGTCTTCAAGACTATATACATCCGCAAGGAGAGGTGCGAGAAGATCAATTTGTGCCCCCTCTTCCCTCTCTATGAGCTGCTTGTATTGCATTGAAGTATATGTTACTGATGAACATCCAGAACTATATATGTCTCCTCTACCTACAAATGCGGTACAGAAAGGTTCAAGAAAGGAGTATATTCCGGCTTCTTCTGATTTTTGTACAAAAATGTACCCAAACACAAGAACTACGAAGAGAAGCAGAATAATATTTATAGTAGAGAATATGATATTTCCCTTTGTAATAAAATAGAAAACATCTTTCTTTGAGGCCTGTTCTTCCTTTTCTACCTCTTTTTTGAGTCATTCGTCTATAACAAAATCATCAAAGATGTTACCAACTTCTGGAGGAGATTTTTTTTCTTCTGGCATAATTGTGGAATCTATAAATAAATATACCTTTATAGTACCAAAATAAATAAAAAAATGCAAAGAATTACTCTTTACATTTTTTATAATCTATTATTTACTCTTTTGAAAGGAGTTGTATGAGAGTATCGCTTGGATTTTTAAAAATTTTAATATCACGAGGAAATATATCAAGAAAGTACTTTCACCACTTTTGCGATATAACTCTATCATCAAGAAAAAGTATCATACCAGTATCAGTATGAGAGCGTATAAGTCTTCAGAGTCATTGGCGAAGTTTTATACTTGTTTTTGGTATGGCATAGTCGTAAAATGAATCTTCAAAAAGTGAAGAACGAGCTAAAAATATAGGGTCAGATGGGGGAGTAAAGGGAAGTTTGTGTATTACAAGATATTGAAGTGCATCTCATGATATATCAACTCATTGCCAAAAAGAATCTGTTCAGATAAGGATAGAGTTATTTGGATCTTTCATATAACTCTCAAGGTGTTTATTTTTTCCTCCAGCAAATCATTGAGCTATGAGATGTATTCATTCTTTCTTGAGAGCTCCATGAAGAGAAATATACAACTCCTTTATTGCAGCATAGGAAGTACAAAGCATAAGTGTCTTTCATGATACAATCTTAAAGAAAGATTTTAAAAAATCACGTGTGTCATCACACAGGCTTCGTGAGTTTGTAAGGTTATTTGGGATAAAAATATAAGACTGTTTTCTGTAATCAAACACAGGGGGGAGTGTATGTTGATCAAAATCATCTATACCAAGTACTTTGTTACTATATAATTCTTTTCAAGGTATAAAAAGAGTAGCACTCGTAAGAAGTATTCGCTTGTTTGATTGCCATAGGGTATTTTTTAAATACTCTCAGGTATTAAGAATAGTATAGGAAAGTTCGATATTTCCATTTTCTAATAATTCTCATATATAGATATATTTTTTACTATCAGTATGTGTGAAGAATGTGTGAAGGAAAAGTTTTATATCATCTATGAGCTGGAGTTCTTTAAGAAAGTATTTTTTGTGTTTTACATCTCGTAAAAGTAACTCTAACTTCTGAAGTTTCACTATGAGTTGGCTTCCTGATTGTACTAGAAAGGTATTTGATACTATATCGCTCTGCTGAAAGAGATATTTTTTATAACGAGCGTTATAAAAAAATTGGGATCAAATAATCTTTCATACCTCATGAAATATATCTCACAGTCAATATTCAAGCTCCGATTTTATATCATCTAAGTCGCAATCAAGTTTATATTTCTGGACTTTTCTTTCACTCAGTCCAAATAACTGATGTAGTGTTTGTGAAGAAATCTTCACAAAAGAACTACTACTCACAACATCCTCTAAGCTATGAGCCTCGTCACATATAAGGGTATCGACACGCGAAAATAATCCTGAAGCACTATTGATATCTTGAAGAAGTACATATGCATTCGTTATTACAATATCTGATAACTCAGCCTTTTTTTGCGTATATTTATAAAATTCCCCGTCATCCTCATCATCTCTTGCAGTATCATAAGCAAGATTAGATGCGTCTATAGAAGGGAGATATTTATATTCGTCACCATAAAACTCGAGCTCTCTGAGTTCTCAGTAAGGTGTAGAAAGACTCCAAAGATAGAGCTTTATAAAAAAACTCAATTGAGGCCTTGAAAAGGTTTTGTGAAGACCAAGAAACTGATAAAAGTTATGAAGTGAAAAATAATTTTTCTTTCCTGTAATCTTTGTATAGGTAAATGGAAAAGGAAGATGTTTTTGAAGATACTTCATATCTTCTTCACATATCTGATCTTGAAGTAACTTAGTACTTGTTGCGATACAAGTTTGGAGTCATGTACGTTTTGCGTGAAGAAGAGCCCCTATTAAATAGGCAAAAGTTTTTCAGGTTCACGTAGGGGCTTCAACTGCGATTTTTGACTCTCATGTATACATTGTGTCGACGATGTCGCACATCATTTTTTGGCTTTCCCTATATTCAAACTTCGGGAGGCTTTTTAGTATTTCAAATGATGATACATGAAGCTTTGTCTTGTCTGTCTGAGTGCTTTTTGGAAGAATTTGCCGCCTTCTTATTTGCATTATATGATCTCAACGTATGTCTTCTAGGGGAGTTTGAAATGGTGAAAGATGAGGCTTTATATACATCGTATAGATAAGTCCATCTCATATATTCTCTGTTTGAGAGTAAAGATAACCTAATATATCAGGATATTGCTTCACATAATCTTCAAGAACATATGTGAGTTTCTCAAAAAGCTTATATGTTGCCCTTGTATCATCAAGAGCTCTATGAGCTGACAGAAGATCTATATCAAAATATTCACAAAGTGAAGAAAGGATTAAGGAAACACAATGTGAACAAATACTGTTTGCAAGTGGGAAAGTATCTATAGTGGGATTCTGAGATATATTAATACCTGCGGCTTTCAGAAATCATATATCAAATTCTATATTGTGTCATACAAGTGTAGATCATCAAATAAAAGATTCAATATCATTTTTAATATCAGCTATGCTTGGCGCTCAAATAATATCACTTTCTTCTATACCTGTAAGCTCCTGTATAATGTCGGGAATAGGTCTTCAAGGATGTATAAATCACGAAAAAGTATCAAGTTCTTCGAAAGTCTTTGCATCAAACTTCACAAAGGCATATTCAAGTATAGCATCGCTTGAGTGATTGACTCACGTTGTTTCAAGATCAAGAGCCACAAATACACTCATAAATAATTTACAATCAAATAAAAGAGAATATAATACAATTCATAATAATATACCTATATGAAAAAAATTGTTTCGCTTTGTATACTATGTTCTTTTTGCATCTATGCAAGTGCAAATTATACTCAGGCTATTGATACTCCGTTCAGTATTGCAGAAACGAAAGTAAGTGAAGCAAGACTACTAGAACAATACATAACACGATATATAATCCGTATACGTTCACTTGAAAATCAATTTCCTACTATAGATTCAAATTATATTGAAGAGATTTTACAAAACATCGAACATATACTTATAGAACTCGATAACATACAAAAAGGGATATACAGTATATCTAGAACAGAGCTGATACTTGAATGAGTAATACGCTATATGAAGCAGATTAATACAGAACTACAAAACACTACAAAGAATATACAAAGACAAGAAAGAGAGAAGCTAGATCGATGAATACAAAGGTATCAGGATAGTATTATAAAAATACATAACATAAGTGCACGTATTATAGACATACATAGCATATACTATCTAAATCAAGAAACACTCAGTACAAGTGATAGGGAAGCTATGAGAGTTATCATAACACTCAGGAGAAAGAATCAAGAACTCTTAGCTTATAATACAAAAGTATACAAAAATACTGAAGAGTTGCAGGAGTATCTTAGGACCTTAATACAATCAATACGTGAAGATGTAATATTTTTAAGAAAAACGAGAACTAAATACCAATAGACTCAAAAAGTTTCTTTTTTTCTTCTCAGCTTAATTTCTGTATTTCACCCGGGAGAAGGTTTCAAAGTTCAATATTCTCAATACGTATACGCTTTAGTTTCTTTACTTTTCATCACACATATTCAACCATTCTACGTATTTGCCTATTTCTTCACTCACGAAGTGTAATGCGAAATGTTCAAGTTGAAATCCTTTCAACTGGACAAGGGAGTGTCAACTTTCAAAGTATTGGAATTCATTGTGAAATTCTGTATAAAGCATCATCAGTGATAGCTCAAAAAGTTTCTACAACATATTCTTTTTCGTGTCCATAACGAGGATGTGTTAAATAGTTTGTCATTCTTCCATCACTCGTTAAAAGTATAAGTCATGTGGAATCTTTATCAAGACGTCAGACAGGAAAGACTCTTTCAGGAGTATTAATTATGTCTATTATAGACTTTCATCATCTTTGAGCACATGTTGTTTCTATACCTCGTGGTTTATGAAATTTATAATAGGCGAATTGTTTTTGTTGCTCTATTGCTTTATTTCATAGTGTAACGCTATCAACATCTGGATTTATAGACATTCAAAGACTTGCCACTTGTCCATTTATAAAAACCTCTCATGCTTCTATATACTCTTCAGCTTTTCGCCTAGAGCATACTCACGTTTGTGAGAGATATTTTTGAAGTCTCATTATTTCAGCCATACTTAGGTTATTAGGGGGTTATGATTTGAACTTCATTTTCTAAATTAACTCAGAATTTCTCATATACTTTTTCTTGAGCATACTGTATAAGATATATCATATCTGTCCATTTTCCTTGTCAATTATGCATTAAGAAGTTTGTATGCTTTTCTGAAAAATATGCTCCTCAGTATGAAAATCCTTTTAATCCTGATTGCTCAAGAAGGTATCATGCTGAAATCTTCTTTGGACAAGAATCTATCAACTGAGGAAATTGTTTTAGAAAAAATTCCCTGTCTATTACCGGATTTTTAAAGAAGCTTCCACAAGAGTTTCATTTTGGTTGTTGATGTTCACGAAAGTATATATTATCGACAGATGAGCTGTATTTTTCTATACGTTTAGATAAATCAAAAGTCGCTGATATCAAAAAATAGCTTTTT
>JAIUMN010000012.1 GCA_022565555.1 Candidatus Altimarinota bacterium | reverse complement strand
TTTTGTATTTCTTGTACGAATACTTCATATTTTGCTACAAAAAGATTAAGAGCGTCAGTTAGCTCATATTCTCCTCTCTCTGATTTCTTAATCTTTTCAGTATATCTAATAATTTCAGAGTTAACTTTAAAGTAAAAGAGGCTTGCAAGGTTTCATATATTTTCTTGCGGTTTTTCTATCACTTTTTGAAGTATATTATAGGTATTTATTTGAAATATCCCATATTTCTGTGGATCAGCAACTTGCTTTGCAAGAACTCCATAGCCCTGTAAGCCCATAAGTCTATCAATATCACTTTGATAAAAAATCGCATCACTTGCAAGTATAAAGCAATCTCACTTTATATTAATTCCTTCAAGTGCTCAAGCAGTTCATTTTTTATCTTTTTGAGTATGATATTTTATAGGAATTCATTTATAACTTTTTCAAAAATATTCTCGTACTATTTCTTCCTTATATTTTACAACAATTGTAAACTCATCGACGTGTGAAAGAAGCTTATCCATGTTATGAGCAAGGAGTGGTTTTCCAAAGATTTCTACCATTGCTTTTGGAACTTCTAGTGTCAACGGACGAAGTCTTGTTCCTTCTCCAGCTGCGAGTATGATTGCTTTCATATTTTCATCCTTATAAAATATAAAAAATACTTTCTCTCAGTATAGAGAGAAAGTATTATAGGGCAAGATATTATATTGCTAACTCATTACTTGTGAGGAAGAGGGCTTACACTCAGTATAAGTGTCTAAAATAAAAAATTCTCAAGGTTGCCATTCAACTAATTCACATTTCATGCTTTCAGTTCCAGGTATTGGGTAATTTCATAAGCATCTTACAATTGCTTCCTGAACTTCAATAGACGTGTGAGTAATAGTTTCATTATCTACTCTTTCTATAGTGCAAAATCTTTCTCATAATCATTCATCCGCTATTGCAACTCAACTTAATCATAAGGTTACTACTCACGATCAAATAAGAGATTTTAATCTCATAAGTAAGTATAAATTGTATTCTAGTCAGTCTGGGTATTTTCTAAGATAGTCAAATAATTATATTTGTCAAATAAATTCCATTAAAAATCATTAAAAACCTCGCTTTTCCTTTGCAAAAAGCCAAAAAATAGATATATTTTTAGTAATGTAATTACAAGTATTTTTATTATTAAACTCTAAAAAATATGTCCGAAGCACAAGATGGTATCCTTTCAGATTCTGATGAAGAAAATACTGAACAAGTAACTTGAATTATACCGAAGGGTATTGTATATGAAGGAGATTCAGATAGAAGTATTAAAGATGAAATGGAGAGCTGTTATATGGAGTATGCAATGAGTGTTATAGTTTCACGAGCTCTCCCAGATGTCCGGGATGGATTTAAGCCGGTTCATAGAAGGATAAACTATGTGATGCATGAGCTTGGACTTAGACCGAGTGCAAAGTATCGAAAATCTGCTGCAGTAGTCTGAGATGTACTCTGAAAGTACCACCCTCATGGTGATAGTTCTGTATATGAAGCAATGGTTCGTATGGCTCAAGACTTTGCAATGCGATATCCTATGGTTGATGGTCAATGAAACTTTGGTTCGATGGATGGAGATGGTGCAGCCGCGATGAGGTATACAGAAGCAAAGATGTCCAAGATAGCTGAGCAGATGCTTGCTGATATAGATAAGGATACTGTTACTTGGAGAGATAACTATGACGCAACTAAAAAAGAACCTACAGTGCTTCCGACTCGACTCCCAAATCTCCTTATGAATGGAGTGATGGGTATTGCAGTTGGTATGGCAACAAATATTCCACCACATAATCTTACTGAGTTAATCCAGGGAATAAAGCATCTTCTTCTCAATCCAGAAGTAGATGAGGTAACAATAGAAGAGCTTATGCAATTTATTAAGGGGCCAGATTTTCCAACTGGAGGTATAGTATATGATAGAGATGCTTTACTTACTGCTTATTCTACTGGACGAGGGTCAGTTGTAGTCCGTTGAGTAGCGGTAGTAGAACAAAATAAAAAATGACGAGATCATATCCGTATATCTGAAGTTCCATATGGGATGAATAAAGCAAATTTTATTGAGAAAGTAGCAGACTTGGTGCGAGATAAAAAGATAGTAGGGATTTCTGATATCCGTGATGAGTCTAATAAAGAATGAGTTCGAGTTATTGTTGAGATAAAAAAAGATGCATTTCCAAAAAAAATACTCAATCAACTCTATAAGCTTACCCCACTTCAAACCAGCTTTGGATATAATATGATTGCTTTAGGTGAAAAAGGAATTCAGCCAAGACTTTATAATCTTAAAGAAATACTTCTTGAGTTTATTGCTCATAGAAAAGAAGTTATCACAAGACGTACTCAGTATGAACTGAGACTTGCTGAAGCACGTGCTCATATACTTGAAGGACTTAAAATAGCACTCGATCATATTGATGCTATCATTAAATGTATACGTGCTAGTGATACAAAAGAAGAAGCGAAAGTAAATCTTGTAGGGCAATTTAATCTCTCAGGACTCCAGGCTGATGCTATTTTAGAGATGAGACTTCAAAAGCTTGCAGGACTTGAACGCCAAAAAGTTGAAGATGAACTTGCTGAAAAAATCGCACTCATAGATGATCTCAGAGACATACTTGTAAAACCAGAGCGAGTAGTAGCGATTATCGATAGTGAGCTTGATGTTATTAGTGAGTCATATGGCGATGATCGTCGTACTCAAGTACATTCAGGAAAAGTCTGAGAATTTTCTGCAAAAGACACTATACCAAATGAAGATGTAGTTGTAGTCCTTACAAAAAATAGCTATGTAAAACGTTTAAAATCTTCTGCTTTTCGGACTCAGAAACGTTGAGGAAAATGAATTACGACTGCAACGAAAGAAGATGATGAGATATTTCTCGTAACTCCTACGAGTAATCATTCCGATCTTCTATATTTTACGACACAATGACGAGTATTTACTCTCCCAGCATATGAGATACCTGAAACTACTCGTATTGCGAAATGACAAGCAATTGTTAATCTTCTCAACCTTCAAAAAGACGAAGAAATTGCAGCTATTGTAGATATCACAAGAGAAAAGAAAAAGTTTTTATTTTTCGTTACAGACAAAGGAACAGTAAAAAAGCTCGATATGAGTGAGGTGCGAAACATACGAAGCAATGGACTTAATGTACTCAAAGTAAAAGAAGGAGATGCCCTAAGATACGTAAAAACTACTTCTGGGGACGATAATATATTTATCGCAACACATGAAGGAAAAGCGATACAATTTCATGAAGAAGATGTCCGTGCTATGTGAAGAGCTGCTTCTTGAGTACGAGGGATAAACCTTAAGGGAGCCGACTATGTTATAGAGTCAAGTATTGTTTGGGATGAAAACAAGTATGTCTTTATCGTAACAGAAAACGGACTTGGAAAAATGACAGATATTTCAGAGTATCGTGATCAAAAACGTGGATGAGCTGGAGTAAAAGCTATGGCAGTTACTGCAAAAACTGGAAAACTTGTATCTGCAAAGATACTTTCAGAGGAAGAAAAGAAAGCATCAGATGTTCTTCTTATATCTAAAAATGGTCAAACTATTCGTCTGAGTCTTGCTTCTATGAGAATGACTTCACGTGTAACACAATGAGTCATACTTACAAAACTTAAAGATAAAACTGATATGATTGTGAGAGCAAGTGTTATTAGGGAAGCAGAAGAGGAAGAGGAAGAAAAAAATACATAGTCTATAAGTAAAAAATCCCGTTAGGGATTTTTTTAATTACGAATCGCCTCTTCAAATGCAAATAAATTAAAATATAGTTGCCCCCTTGGTGCAAATTTATTTATAAATTGTGCTTCAATATGACTATCTCAGAAGAGGTTTACATCCTCCTGATTTACATTAAATATTCATCAACTTGATGATTCATTATTTAGTGAAATAACTTGTTCTATCATTTCATCTGTTGTACTATAAGTTTGTCTTAAGTGTTGTGCCTCTTCTCAGAGAGTCGCGTATACTGTCTCTCATATAAATCTCATCATCTCAGCATCTGATAAATAATCATTTTCTCATAGTGTAAAAGCAATTCCGTGAACGTTTCATATTACTTGCATGATACTATTTCTGTGAAGAAATATTTTTTCCATTTTTGCTTCTTTCAGCTTTTCTCTCAGATCTAGAAATCTCTCCCTTGCTGTTTCACTATTTCCAAGTATTTGTATCTCTTGAGGCGAGAGAGTTTCACTTTCATATCTTGCGAGTCACATCTCAGCACCTATTTGACGTTGAAAAGTGCGGAATTCAGGATTTTGAGATGAGAAGTTTTCTGGGAGTGGGGTATTTTGATTATTTCTTATATTTTCTCAACTTGTAAAATTTGAAGAAATTTCTCAACGATTATATTGTCTATCTATCTCTCTCCAGAAACTTTCTGTATTACCTGACTCTACTGCAGCAATATATTCCGGAATATTTTCTCTTGTTTGTCTTAGTCTAGCTCTACTTCTATCAATATTTAGATATTCTCTTATTGCCTGGGCATTATTATCATCTGGGAAATATTACGACTCTCAAAAAAAAGTTCGATTATCTCATTATCTGTCATTTCAGTAAGCTCTTCTCATCTTTCCTCACGAAACTGATGCCATATTTCTCAAAATTCATCAGATATTCTAGTTTCTCCATCTTCTCATCTTTCCAGTAATCAAGTATATTCTTCTCATAAAGTTTCTTCATTATCAAAGACGATATTATCTTGTAAATTTGCTAAATCTTCCTCTTGTGCTTCTAATATACCTTCAAATAAGGCTTCTACTTCAAAACGTCCTAAATTTTTTGATAACAAAAATTCCATAAATTTATTTGAAAATTGTACGTCATTTCAGTTATGCTCTCTAAATATTGACATTATTTCAGCTCTGTCAGTATCTGAATCAAAACTATTATTTATAAAACTTAATGTAGCTGGATAGGTAAAATCTATATTTACCTCCTCTGCTATATCAGCAATATTTCTATTTTTTACCCTAATTTTTTCAATATCTCACTGAAGTTCCTGAAATCATTGAAGCATATTTATTATTTCTACTTCATCATCTTGCTGCATTGCTGCAAATTGTCTATCAGGTGAAAGCATATCAAAGGCATAGAGAGCGTTAGTGATAAATCCATTTAGCGTATTACCATCTACATTTGCCTGTATTTCCCTCATGAGTTCACTACTTCATATTCTCTTAAATACCTGAACTACCACACTCCAGCTAGAAAAATTTATTTCTGAAAGTAGATATATTTTTTCACCTATTTCTCCAGAATCAGTATTATTGATCCCGTCTATTAAGGCATCAATATATCAACTATCTCAACGTAAGTTCAATGGGAGTTGTAAAAAATATTCTGGACTTTCCAGTAGTGCTATAAGATCAGCATCTTGATAATTGATGCGTAATCTTTCTCTTGGTCAAAGTACTATTTTGTATAATTCTACATCTCTATTTACAAGATTTAAGATAGTATCTTTAAATAAATCTGAATTAGGGCGTCTAAATCTGATAAAGTTTTGTATCTTTGTAATAATTTCCTCACTTGAATTAACTGTAAGTGTTTCTAAGTCTTGTATAGCCTCAGACTCGCTGTAAGTAGAGTTACTTGTTTCGTATCTTCTTGCCTCATCTTCAGAATAATTTATATTAAATTCATCATCTCTCAATAGTGAATTTCTATACATACTTGGAATTGGATAATCTTGACTTAGTTCTTCAAGTGAAGAATAAAACATATCTTCAATATTTGTTCCTTGTATACCAGACATTTTTTGTATAATTGGACCAATGAAATACACTCTCGAAGAAAGAAATTTTTCAAGTACATCTTTATTTGCTAGAACCTGAGGTTCTAGCAATCAAGGAGAACTAAAATTCAGTAATCAAGGAAAATGAATAATTATCTCCGGGTTTCGTCTCGCAAAAGGATTTATATTTTCTAGTTTCAAATGTGTTAAATCAACTTGAGGATTACGAAAAATATCTAATAACTGCGCTGTGTTTTTAACCCTACTAATTCTTGCTAGAGGATTTTCTAATATATACCTAATATCTCCTGCTGATAACTCTCTTCCTTCTGCAAATAAATTTACCGAAGCCTGAATATCAGAAACTCTAGACTCATATCTCGCATTTAGATTGCTTATAGTTCTCTGTAGGTGAGATTTTTCGATACTTAGGACTCGATATCTTTCAGAGGTACCCATTCACGCCTCTAATAATCAATCCATTTCTCAATCTATCCTTTCGATTCGAATTTGTAAGTCGCTAAGTTTTCTTGTATCTTCAGTTGCAAAACGTACGTGTAAAAAATTTTCTATAAGTGAATCATCAAAAGTGGGATAAATAGTATTATGTTCCGTATTGTGATGAATAATTATTTCATTGAGACTTCATAACCAATGCTCTAAGGTTTCTTCTGAATCTTCTTCTATAATAGTACCCTGTAAAATAGTTTTTATGAGAGCTTCAAGAACGTATATATCAGGCTTTGGATCACCATATTGTTCCACTTTACTATATTCGTTATATGTATTTCTAATTAAATCAACTGCCACAACCATAGTTCTTGCGGTATTTTTTAAATATTGAATCATAGATGAATCATCTCATGAAAGATTTGATAGCTGATTAAGTGTTTGTAGTTTACCTTCCTGAGGTTCATCAAAATCTATTGTGTTAAATAAATCAAATAATGCATAAAATATAACTTGTTGCGTTTCACTTTGCTGTTCACTACTATGGTCTATAAGTCTTAAAATATTTGTTATATCTCAAATATTTCCCTCATCAATATATGTTGCAAAATCAATTCTACTAACTCAATTTTCTCACAATATCCAAGAAAGCTCCGAATTTTCTTGGAAATATCTCATAGCTGGACCATTTGGTTGAGTTTTCCAAAGTTCACCTAGAGCAATAATTTGTGAAGCTCAGAGTTTATTTATAAGATTTCATATACTAAAATTATCTCCTGCATCAAGCAACTTAAAATAATTTACTAATGCAAGTGAATTCCAATCTTCAGGGGGTGTACCTTGTAAGATATTTTCAAAGTCTTGCACCTCAATAGCATAATTTCAATCTATATTATTATATCAAAGAAGATGAGTCTCAGTATAACCATTATCAATAAGCTCTCTTCAATATTGCATCCTCAATAGCAACTCTCTTCATCTATTTTGTAGTCTCCCAGTTATTCCTATATCGTGCATAAGTTCTGCTCTTGCTTCACAACTTTCTTGTTTACATTCCTCTCTCCCTTGTTCAAAATTTATGGTACTCTCATTATATAGGTCAGCACTACATTGAGTAGTTGTAATTGTTTCTTGAGCATCTCAAAGAAGACTATGAGTTTCATATCTTATCGGATCTGGTATCGGAAGTTGTTCTCATGAAAGATTTTCAGGAATTCCTTGTGCCATTGACTTGAACTTGCAAAATAAAATATTATATTAAAAATACCATATTTTACCTCAAGTGCCTACTATTTTCTCTTGACGATTAAGATATATATTTCCACTCAAGTCAAATAGGGAAAAAATCCCTTGAAGTCAAGAAAAAATCTGTATACTCTATGGTATAAATTCTTGTAGGGAACGATTATAATCGTTCCCTACATATCTCTTAAAACATTAGATTATGACATATATATCAAGTAATGAAATCAGGAAAAAGTTCCTCGAATTTATGAAGTCAAAGTGACATGCCATTATCCCTTCAGCCCCAGTAGTTCCTGAAAATGACCCTACTGTGCTTTTCAATACTGCTGGTATGCAACCACTCGTTCCATATCTCCTTGGAGAAGCTCATCCGCTCTGAAAGAGACTTGCTGATAGTCAGAAATGTATACGAACTAATGATATCGACGAAGTAGGAGACAACTCTCATCTTACATTTTTTGAGATGCTTGGAAACTGGTCACTTTGAGATTATTTTAAGAAAGAGTCTATTGCGTATTCGTGGGAATTTTTAACAAGTCCTGAGTGGCTTGGTCTTGATCCAAAAATGATTGCGGTTACCGTATTTGAGTGAGATAATGATGCGCCTCGTGATGAAGAATCAGCAACTATCTGGAAACAAGTTTGAGTTCCCGAGGATAGAATTTCCTACCTTCCAAAATCAGAAAACTGGTGGGCTGCTGGTGATACTGGTCCTTGTGGTCCAGATACAGAGATATTTTACTGGGTAGGAGAGAGTGAGTTTCCGCCAGAAGGATCAAATGTTGCAAATGACGAAGACAACTGGATGGAGATATGGAATAATGTTTTTATGGAGTATAATAAGCTCCCAAATGGAAGTCTCACAAAACTTCCAGCTCAAAATGTTGATACTGGTATGGGGTTAGAACGCATTACCGCAACGATAAATGGAGTAAAAACGGTCTATCATACTGATATATTTTCAGATATTATAACTAAAATAGTAGGAGTACTTGGTGTAGAAAAATGACCTCAAACGCAAAAGTCTATTCGAATTATCGCGGATCATTCAAGAACCGCAGCGGTTATGATAAGTGACTGAGTTCTTCCAAGTAATGTAGATCAGTGATACATCCTGAGAAAACTGATAAGAATAGCTATCAGGCAAGCATACAAACTCGGATATAAGTGAGAGTTCCTCTACCAAGTATCTGAGGTAGTAATTGAGAAACTTTGAATAGCGTATCCACATATGCTAGAAAAGAAATCTGAGATAATAGATGAAATTCAAAAAGAAGAAAAACAATTCTGAGAAGCTCTAGAAAAGGGTTTAAAAGAGTTTGATAAATTATTACTGTGATTTAATATCGCACTTGAGAAAACTTGAAAAATTATTGATACTATATCTTGAGATAAAGCTTTTAAGCTCTATGACACCTATTGATTTCCTATTGAGATGACTCAAGAACTTGCTTCTGAAAAATGACTCAAAGTTGATGTTGAATGATTCAATCAAGCATTTGCAGAGCATCAAGAAAAGTCTCGAACTGCGAGTGCGGGGAAATTTAAGGGTGGACTCGCTGATGACTCAGAGGCTACAACTGAGCTGCATACCGCAACACATCTTTTGCTGGCTGGACTTCGAAAAGTTCTTGGTACGCATGTCTTTCAAAAAGGGTCAAACATCACCCCGGAACGACTTCGTTTTGACTTTTCTCATGAGGAAAAAGTAACAGCTGAAGAACTTCAACAAGTAGAGGATTTTGTAAACTATGCTATCTCTACTAACTTTGACGTTACCATGACCGAGATGCCAAAACAAGAAGCGCTTGATATGGGAGTAGTCGGAAGTTTTTGGGAAAAATACCCTGATATTGTAAAAGTCTACACAATGAAGTCCTGAGATGAGGTATTTTCCATTGAGCTTTGTTGAGGTCCACACGCAACAAACTCTTCCACACTTGGAAAGTTCAAGATTCAAAAAGAAGAAGCGAGCTCAAGAGGGGTGAGGAGGATAAAAGCTGTACTGGTGAAGTAAAAAATAAAAAAGCTACCGTAGTAGCTTTTTTATTTTTTACTCGTCATTTTGTGTATCTTTATCAAGAAAAGTTTTTATACTCTCGATGTTGAGATAGTATTTTTCATGAAAAGTAGGACCAACATCTACATGTTCAATAACAAAGTTAGAGATAAGAAAACCTTCTGTGCTTTCTTCTACTCGCATAACTGCGTCGATATCAAGACTCATATCTCAAAAACGTATTCTAAGAGTTTCTTCGTCAAGAAAGGAGAAATTCGTAAACTTCCAATCACTTACTTGATTATATCCGCTATAGTAATTTCGCTTATATTCTTCTTTATGAAGTAGAGGGGAAATACTTTCAAAATTCTGTATAATATAGTTTTGAAGAAAGAGTTTTTTTGCGTCTTCCAGTTCTTCTTCAGAAGGATAACATACAAATCTATCCTCTTCAGGGGAATATGAGATAAGAGATCTCTCACAAGAAAATGGGAGATAATTTCTGTATGTTTCGTATTCTTCTGAATGATGAACATTCTCAAAATAATAGGAATGATATGGGGAAAGTGAGAAGGCTATATTTTCAGGAATAAAAAGCACTATCTCTCTTTTGATATATGAAAACGGAACTTTTTCCTGAAAGAGTATTCAATTTTTATATGAAAATCGTATTTCTTTTCCAGATATATTTATTTCTAATGGACTGAGCCCTGTAAAAATTTTATCACTCACATGTTTCTCACCAGCAACAGTATAGTGAATCTGCATACTGATACCATCACTATTTGATGTTTGTATCCGTACACCCGGTCGAGATAGGAGATGATGTAGGAAGCTTTGTGTGTTTAAAAAATCCAGATTAATATGATATTGGCTTACTTCAGAGTCTAAAACATCTAAATTTCCTTGTATTTCTTGTGTAAAGTTTCCTTGAGCAGAATATGTTTTTACAAGATCTAAGATACTCGTAATTCCAAAAAAGAGAGTAAGAAGTATAGATATACCAGTTACTATTAAAGTGAGAGAAGATATTTTTTTTCATCATACACCAAATACAATTGTAGAGAACAGGAGAAGAGAAGTTGCGATGATTCATGTGAGAACTCATCAAACACTATAAGTAGAAAAAAGTGATGCAATATCAATATTTTCTATACTAAATCCGGAAAAATAAATAGCTGCAAGCGTCAAGAGTCCTAGAAGAAGTATAAATATAAAAATAGAAAGTATTCAGAAAAATATTATTCTTACACACGGAAATATATATTTTTTGACCACTCATCCTATTTGAAATATCTTTTGTAAGAGATACTTGGATACTTGATAGAGGCTTGCGATGGAGTTAGAAAATATATCAGCAATAAGAGAAAGAACTTGTACTCTCATATATCACCATGAGCTGAGTCATGTATATTGCTTTCATTGTATAGGAAGAATCAGTCCTGCGATAATATATATCCATATACTAATACCTCAAAAAAATATAAGCAGAAGTAGGAAAAGTCGTATGACTCAAACTGAAAGTCAGGATTTTTTCGAGAGTGTATGTGAGATTCAGAGAATATACGCATCATCATTACTCCTGATCCATTCTTGCTTTTTGAGACGATCATATAAAGGGATATCTTGTTTCTTTCCTTCTTTTTCACTCGCTACTCATGACTCTTTTTCTGTAATATAATCAGAAAATATCACTTCTGGTTCTCATACCTCTTTAAGGATGCGAGTAATATTAATCTGATTTATTTTTTCTTCGTTTTTTAATTTTTCAAATACCATTTCTTCTATATCACTATAGAGTTCATGATCTATATGGTGCTGGTCTATAAATATTTCTATCCTTTTGAGATAGTTTCAAACTAATTCTTCCTCCTTTTTAGGGAGTGAAACAGGGTATTTTTGAGAAGTGTTCATAAGGTAAATATTAAAGATTATTTTTGTAAAATTTTTTTAATAGACTGCTTTATATCAAGCCAGTTTTTTTCCATAATTATCAACATGTCATGTCACTCGGAAGTGAGAGTGTAATACTTCCTCGGGTGTCAAGAATCTGATTCAATCCAGTAGTATTGAATCAGATTGTCTGATTTCAATCGAGATAGTAGAGGATATATAGTTCCTTCAGCAACTATAAGATTTCAGGATTTTAAAATTTCTATAATCTCTGCTCCATAGATATCTCACTTCTGAATAATTCAGAGAATAATATATTCTAGAATTCATTTCCGCATCTGCGTTGAAATCTTCTCCATTTTTTTAGATTACTTTGTAATACAAGGTATAATGTATAAAAAAAATATATTCCGTCAAACTTTTTTTATAATTTTAAAAAAGAGACTTCTTTTTATGTCTCTTTTTTATCTGGGAATTGTAATATTCATGATGCTGAAAAATTAACTAAGAAGCTTTCAGTTTCAGCTTCAATTTCTCATGTGCTTGAAGCTGGGGAAATCTTTCAGAGGTAGAGAAGTACACTATATATATGCTTCAAAAGTTTTCTTTGTATCTCGGGAGATTTTTTCTCCCGAAACGCAAGAAATTGTTTAAAATCTCACTCAAAATTTTCACCAGAGTTATTTATTATTACTTGAAGCACTCTCAAAGATGATGCTAAATCTTTATCGGCCATAATAATCACCATAAAGTTTGGCGGAGTTATTGTTTCTGCTCGAGTTTCTGTTGGAACTTCTCCATGAGAGGGGAAAGTAATAATTTTCGACATTATGTAAAAATAAATTATATTCTCTTCATTTTACTTTAAAACAAAAATAAATACAATCTTTATACTAAAATTTTCAAAAATATATGCCAGAACATACTTTTAATATCACCGTGATTGGAGGAGGAAGTGGAACATTTAATGTTCTCTATGGACTCAAGACCTATCATGATGATTCTCTTACAGAGAAGAAAAATCTTGCTGCAATTATCGCAATGACAGATTCTGGTGGAACAACAGGGCAGATACGAGATAAATATGGAGTACTTCCGCCTTGAGATCTCAGACGAGGTATCGCAGCACTTGCGCGTGATACATGACTTGTAAGACAGCTGTTTGAATATAAGTTTCACTGAGAAGAGGGAGTAATTGGGGGAAATAAAATGTGAAATATACTCCTTACAGCACTTGCTGATATTACAGGAGATTTTGAAAAATGACTTGATGAGATGTGTAAGATGTTTGATGTTCATGGAAAAGTAATTCCCGTAACGCTTGAGGACGTACAACTTTGAGTTCACATGGAAGATGGTACAGAAGTTATTGGAGAAAAAAATATCGATGTTTCTGATAAAAATCCCTGAGAAAAAAATCATAATGCGAATCAAAATATAAAAAATGCATTTCTTGTGGGATGAGAATGAAATCTAAATCCACGTGCAAAAGATGCAATTATGCATTCTGATCTTATTGTTATCGGTCCTGGAGATTTTTATACCTCAGTAATACCAAACCTCTTATCTAAAGGTATGAGGGAAGCATTAAAGAAAAGTTCAGCTAAGATAGTGTATGTTGTCAATATTATGGCGGATAGAGGAGAAACAACACATTATGAACTCACTGACTTTATAGAAAATATTGAAAAATATGCAGGACCAGTTGTAGATTATGTGCTTGTAAATTCTGGAAATATTTCAGAAGAGCTTGTACAAAAATATCGTGAAGAAGAGGGAAAAAAACCAGTAAAACTAAAAGATGAAATGGATTTCTCATCTCGTAGATTTAAGATTATAGAACGAGATTTTGTGAATGAATCAGATGTAGTACGTCATGATCCAAAAAAACTTGCAGCGACACTTATAGATATCTGTCGTGGATGGATAAAATAAAAACTCTTCTCTTCATCATATCTCACCTACTGATAAATATATATCTTCCTTGAGTTGTTTGAATCTAGAAGTTTTTCTTGATACTTAAAGAACATCTTCTAATTTTTTCTCAACTTTCTTCAACTCCCTTTCTCGTATTTTTTTTTCTTCTTCACTTAAATCCTCAGCAAGCTCTTGAGCCTTGCGGTAGTTTTCTTGCACTTGCTTGAGTTGTGCCTTAGTAACTCGTACTTTTGGAGGCGGTGGTGCGTATTCTGTCATAATATCTCGTTTATTAAATATATTTTATCTTATACTTCTTTACGTTCTCTAAGAGCTGAAATAAGACTGAGTGAGTCTGCATACTCTATATATCCAGATGAAAGTCCACGTGAAAGTCGTGTAATACGAACTTTATGCCTCAGTTTTCGTTTTTCGATTTCTTCTATAATAAAACTTGAAGTTGCTTCTCCCTCTAAGTTTGGATTTGTAGCAATGATAATCTCTATTTTTCCTTCCTCTTCCTGTATACGCTTAAAAAGTGAAGTAATATTTAAATCTCATACGAATACTCCATTTACTGGAGAAATAGCTCCTCATAGTATATGATAGACTCCATCGTAACCTCAAGCCTGTTCGATAGTGAGTAAATCGAGATATTCTTCTACAACGCAAAGAATCTTATGATTACGCGTCCTATCTTCACAAATATTACAAATATTTTTAGGTGCATCAGTGAGTGCTCCACATATATTGCATTTTCAAGTTTTTCCTCGTAGTTCGGTGATATTACGAGCAAATTCTTCACTAAATCTTGAGTTCGCAGAGAGTAAAAAAAATGCGAGCTTGGTAGCTCTATTTTCCCCAATACCTGGAAGAAGTGATATAGTTTGTATAAGTCTTTTAAGAGCTTCAGGCATATTTTTTTCTCTGATAATTTTTGTTAAATACTTTTCTTAAATAGTATTGAGAAAATAAAAAAAAACAAGCCAAGAGGCTCGTTTTTAGTAGTTATATACATATTGGACATTTTCACGTATCACAAGGTATTCTGGAGTTCAGATTTCTATCATATCCCGCAGTACTTCTTCATTACTTATTGCTTCTATACTTGATATTTCAGCTATTCTGATATTAAGTCTTTCAAGTTGAACCTGTAGTTCTGTTTGTGTTTGCTTAAGTTGTTGAATGGTATAACCTTGGGTTGCATTTGCATTAAGTACCCATACATAATAGAAGAATAGGCATGCAATGACTCACATGATAACTCAGTACGTTTTAGAAAATCCTAATTGAAATTGTTCCTTTTCTTTTTTACGATGTGAAAAAAATGTTCATTTTTCGTACTCTGTGTGGATGATTCTAGGGTTCACGTGTAGTTGAGGTTTAAAAATTAAATTTTTTCTGCAATTCTAAGTTTGGCACTTCTACTCCGAGGATTATTTTTTTGCTCCTGTTCACTTGGGAGTATAGGTTTTTTTGTGCATATCTGAAACTCTTTTTTTTGTTTATATTCTCTTCTTATTTCATCATAATCAGTATCACGAGCATATTTTTTTAAAAAATGTTTCACGATGCGATCCTCAAGTGAGTGAAAGCTGATAGCCGCAATTTTTCCTCAAACTGAGAGGAGACTCCGAGCTTGTTCAAGACTTTCTTCCAATGTTGTGAGTTCTTCATTTACTGCGATGCGAAGTGCTTGAAAGACCCGCATTTTTGTTTTTATATGTTTATTTATATGCTTTTCTAAAAAATCTGTCAGTTCAAAAGTTGTTTCAAATTTTTTCTTTTTCCGCTCTTCTATAATTCGAGCTGCAATTTTTCGTGCATAAGGCTCCTCTCCATAGTTCTTCAATATATAAAAAATATCTTTTTCTTCTCTGTAGTTTAGGATATCTGCAGCAGTTTTTCAGTTACGAGTATCGAAACGCATATCGAGCGGTCCGTTAAGCCTAAGGCTAAAACCTCTTTCAGCTTCATCAAAATGAAGAGAAGATACTCAGAGGTCATAATATATTCACGAACATATATATATATCTCTTTTTTGAAGCTCTTCCCGAAGATATCGAAAGTTACTTTCTATAAGGATTATTTGTGCCTGAGAGTTGAGTATCTCAAGTTGTGCTTTTGCAAGACTAAGGTTTCTTGAGTCAGCATCAAAGCCAATAAATATATCTCAAGCCTTGAGTTTTGAGAGTACTAATGAAGCATGTCAACCAAGTCCAAGAGTACAATCGACAATGATATTTGTTTGTGTTTGAGAGATATCAAGTCAGGAAACGAGTTCTTCAAGTAATACCGAAGTATGAATATTCTCATCAACTCGCACTTGCATATCTAGGTTTTGTTAAAAATTTGTGAATATCTCATTTTTCTTCTCAGAAAATACAGAAGTTCTATATAAGTTATATGTGTTTTACTTTTCCTGTCAAAGTACTTTTATATAATCGACTAGACAAATATACGATTTTTATGTTCTCTTTGCAAAGCCAAGAAAACTAGGTTCTTCACATTTTCTTCACATTCCCGAAAAGATAAGCAAAGTGTATAAAATATATATACAAAAAAAGTTGAATTTTACCTTGATATATTTAAAACATTAGTAAACTACTAACGTTTAATTAAATATGACTTTTTCCTAAATCCTTTCTCTTGCAAAGAGAGAATTGAGAGAGTTTTAACTAAAGTAATAAATATTGTATGATTAATATAAAAAACTTAGAAGTATCCGTATGAGATGAATCTATATTGAAGTGAGTATCCCTTAAGTTTGAGCTTGGAAAAAATTATTGTATTCTTGGAAAAAATTGAAGTGGGAAATCAACCCTCTCAAGTGTTTTGATGTGACACCCATCATATGAAATTACTACCTGAGAGATTACACTTGATTGAGAAGATCTTATAGAGATGGAACCAAATGAGCGAAGTGCCGCAGGAATATTTCTAAGTTTTCAAAATATTCCCGAAATTAAATGAGTAAAACTCTCTGAGTACCTCAGAACTATTTTTAATATAGCTGAAAAGGGAAGGAATCCTGATTTTAAAGATATTTCCCCCTTTCTTTTCAAGAGATACATAAAAAAGTATCTTGAAGAACTTCATATTGATGAAGTGTTTTTGGAAAGAGATCTCAATGTTTGATTTAGTGGAGGAGAGAAGCGAAAGATAGAAATCCTTCAGATGAAGCTTATCTGACCGAAATATATTATTCTTGATGAGATAGATAGTTGACTCGATCTTGATGCATTTAAAACAGTTGCCACTATGTTACGTTCGCTGAGTTCTCCTGAAAACTCAATTATTATCATAACTCACTATTTTACGATTCTTGAGTATATAGATGTTGATAGCGTATATGTAATGAAAGACGGGGAGGTTGTGAAGCAAGGAGGAAAAGAACTTGCAGCAGAAGTGCAAGAGAAGGGTTTTGAGAAAATATTAAATTAATATAATACTATGTCCACACAATCGATCAGTATTGAAAATACATGGGGCTTTCATGATGACGTGAGTTATATTTGAGAAGCGGTTGCAGGGATTAATGAAACAGTAGTCAGACAAATCTCAGCTGAAAATGAAGAACCAGTATGGATGCTAGAGCTTCGACTCAAGGCTTTGAAACTCTATGAGGCACGAGAAATGCCAACTTGGTGACCAGATTTATCAAAACTTGACCTTGATTCTATATATTATTTTCGCCGTCCAGAAGGTGCGTGAAATAATAAAAGCTGGGATGATGTTCCTGAAAACATTAAAAAAACCTTTGATAGACTTGGTATCCCTGAAGCAGAAAAAAAAGCGCTTGCAGGAGTAGGGGCGCAGTATGACTCTGAAACAGTGTATCATAGCTTGAAACAAGAGATAGCCAATCAGGGTGTAATTTTTGATGATCTTTCAAATGCCCTCAGACAATCTCAGTACGAAGAGCTTATTAAAAAATATTTTTCAAAATCTATTCCTCTTGCTGATCATAAGTTTGCTATGCTTCACTACGCCGTATGGAGCTGAGGGACGTTTCTCTATGTTCCAAAGTGAGTAAAAATATCCGAACCACTCCAATCATACTTCCGTATGAATGTAAAAAAATGAGGACAGTTTGAACATACACTTATTATTATTGAAGAAGATGCTGAAGCTCACTATATCGAGGGATGTAGCGCACCAAAATATGATGAAAACTCGCTTCACGCTGGATGAGTTGAGATATTTGTTGGGAAAAATGCAACGATGCGTTATAGTTCCGTAGAAAACTGGTCACTTGATACCTATAATCTCAATACAAAAAGAGCACTCGTTCAGGAGGCCGGATACATGGAATGGGTGGGTGGAAATCTTGGTTCAAATACAACGATGCTCTATCCTTGTTCTGTGCTCATCTGAGATAATAGTCGCGCCGATCATCTTGGAATAGCTTTTGCAAATGCTGGTCAAAATCAAGATACCGGAGCAAAAGTGATTCATATCGGGAAAAATACTTCCAGCTCGATTGTCTCAAAGTCTATCTCAAAGTGAGGAGGACTTTCTACTTACAGAGGACTCGTAGATATCAAACCTGGAGCAACCTGAGCAGTAACAAAGATAGAGTGTGACGCACTTCTGCTTGATAATTTCTCAGGATCAGATACGATTCCAGATATACGGGTTGGAAATACTGAAAGCATCGTGGCGCATGAAGCAAGTGCTGGAAAGATAAACGAAGATGATCTCTTTTATCTCCAGTCTCGAGGAATCGATGAAGAGCAAGCCGCTGCAATGATTGTAAATGGATTTATCTCCCCAATCGTGAAAGAGCTTCCACTTGAGTATGCCAGCGAGCTTAATGTCCTAATTTCGATGGAGATGGAAGGAAGTATTGGGTAAACTATATATATGCTACAACTTGATAAAAAATTTCTTGCCGAACTAGAAGAATCTTGAGTTGAAAAACTCAAGGTCTTTCTCTATGAAGCTGGATGTTCGTGAAAAAAAGTATGAGTTGAAGCAGAGTTTGATATAGATGAAGATCTCGAGATTCTTGAGTCTAATTTTTCTCAAATATTTATTCCTCATACAGACAGGGTGTATCTAGAAAATGGAAGACTCACACGAACTTCAAAAGCAGACCATACAGGAAAAGAAAAGATACGCTATATCTTCACAAGCGAAGAAATACAAGATCGCTGTGGTTGTGGAACAAGTTTTGCCTTTGAAAAAAAGAAACCTAAGATAGACTTTGAAAAGCTTAAAAATATGAAGGCGAATTTTAATAAGTAACCCACATCTGAATCTTCTCCCTGATATCAGGGAGAAGGGCTTCAAAAGAATGTAGCTTCTTTCCTTAATATTAGGGAAAGAATTCAAGATAGGGTTACAATAACTATTTAAAACTATGAAAACACTTACAGAGTCACGACTTTATTTGAGTAATGAGCTCGAAATAAATATTCATCTTGCTGATGGAGTTGAAGTTTTGATATTTGATGAAAAAAATATACTCGAAAAAGTTACTTTTTGAGTGTGAGCAAAGCTTACATATTGTGGATATTTCTCAGAGGAAGATATTTTGAAGAAACATTTTCTCATAAATGGAGGAGAAAATAGCTGTGAAATCTATGCGATTCTCTCATCACGGGGAGAAAAAATCAAGGCACAAATCTATGGAGAACTTGCTTCAAGTTATTCCTATCTTGATATGCATATCGTAAGTTTTGTTTCTGACTTATGAGATATTGATCTCGATGGTGCGGTAGAGATTACAAGTTGAGTAGAAAAAGTCGAGGGCTATCTGAGTGAGGAAAATATATTTCTCGGAAGTACGGGAAAAGTCCGAGGAATCCCAACACTCAAGGTGCATTCAAACGACGTAAAAGCAGCACATGCCTGTAATATGCAACGCATACCAGATGAAACACTCTACTATCTCCGAAGTCGAGGGCTCCCAAAAGAAGATGCAACAGTACTTCTCCTCCAGAGTTATATTGCCAAAATATTTGGAAAAATTCGTGAAAATAACGAAGATATGTATAATGAGCTTGAAGAAAAAATACTTGCAAAACTCAGATAATGACTGATTTTAAAAAAGACTTTCCGATATTTGAGAACCATCCAAACTTGGTGTATCTGGATAATACTGCTACAACGCAAAAACCAGCGTATGTTATCGATGGAGTAGCAGAGTATCTGAGAACTGGATACGCTAATATCCATCGTGGAAGCTATGAGCTCTCAGAAATCTCTGAAAAACTCTATGAAGATAGTAAAAAAATCGTTACAAAGCATATAGGAGCTGAGAGTTGGAGAGAAATAATCTACACTTCTAACTCTACCTATGCACTTAATCTTCTCGCACAAAGTATCTGGAGAACAGGTCTTCTCAAGGCATGAGATACTGTATTGGTAAGTGTGGTGGAACATCATGCCAATATTGTCCCTTGGCTCATACTGAAAGAAGATTATGGTATCAATGTAGAGTTTGTATGAGTGACAGAAAACTTTGATCTCGACTACAATGACTTCCGTGATAAGCTCACAAGTAAGGTAAAGATAGTAGCGCTCACTCATGTGAGTAACACAACAGGGCAAATATTTGATATTTCAAACGTAGCTTCACTTCTCTCAGTGAGATATGGAAAACAAAAACCACTTCTTATAATTGACGGTTCACAGAGTGTTCCTCACTTTTCTATAGATGTCAGAAAATTATGATGTGATGCCATGTTTTTTACGGGACATAAAATATTTGCTGACTCAGGTATATGAGTTCTGTGGGCGCGAGAAGAACTCCTCCAAACTCTGAAGCCAATATTTTCTTGAGGAGGAGCTATTGGAGAGGTTTCAAAAGAAAGCTTCACTCATAGTACCATGCTTCCAGATAAGTTCGAGCCTGGAACACCAAACCTGAATTGAGCAGTGAGTTTACTGAAAGCTTTTGAATATCTGGGGAGTATTTGATGATATGAAGTGCTTGAAGCGAGAGAAAAAGAGCTGACAGCATATACGCTTGAAAAATTTAAAAATATCTCAGCTCTAAAACTTATCTGAAGTACGTCTATAGAAAACCGTCTTTGAGTCTTTACTTTTGTAGTTGAGGGAATTCATAGTTTTGATATTTCTGACTATCTTGCTGAACATGATATCTGTATCAGGGCTGGACAACATTGCGCTGAACCACTTATGAGAGAACTATGATACACTCATACTTGTCGTATGAGTCTCCATCTCTATAATACGAAAGAAGATATCGATAGTTTTTTTGAGATATTAAAACAAGCTATAACTGAACTCAGCTAATGTATAACGAAACAATTACATTTTACTCGAAAACCCCACCAAATAAATGAGTACTTCCAGAGTATGATATTAGTTTTTGGGAGGAAAACCGTACATGTGGCGATGATCTCAAAGTGTATATACAGCTCAAAGATTGAGTCATAGAAAAATGGTCTTTTGAGGGTGATACCGCGATTATTACAACCGCTTGCGCGAGTATTTTTTGAGAAAGTATTATAGGGCTGAAAGCGGAAGAAATCTTTAAACTCTGATACAAGTATATCGAAGAACTCATAGGTATGCCGATATCTGAGAGACGAAAACAGGCATCAGTACTCGGACTTCTTACGACTCGAAATGCTCTTCATCAGTATTTACAAGATGAAAAACATGATACTTTTGATGATGTATTAATATTATAAAAATATGCTTAAACTCTCACAAACTGGTGACGATGCTTTGAATGCCCTTTGTTACATCGCAGAGCATACTCCCCAAGTCGTGCAAATACGTGATATCGCACAACACCATGGAGTGAGTGAATCGTGCCTCCGTCTTATTATAGCTGATCTTGCAAAAGCACGTATTATTGAGACAAAGCAGTGAAGATGAGGAGGAGTATTTCTTATAAAAAAGCCAAGTCAAATATCAATTTATGACGTACTTCTTGCAGTATGAGAAGAACTTGGAATTGTTGATTGTACGCGATGAACTCATTGTGAGAGGATGCAAAATTGCTACAGTACACATATACTCTCAAATCTTCAGCGTGGCATGCATTCACTTCTGAAGATGCAAACGATTGATAAGATAATAAAAAAATAACCCTCATCTGAATCTTCTCCCTGATATCAGGGAGAAGGGCTACAAGAATGCAGCTTCTTTCTCTAATATTAGGGAAAGAATTCAAGATAGGGTTATTTTAGTAGATAGTAATTACTTCTTATCAACGGTCATATCAAGTTTGATACCAGGACCCATAGCATTACAAACAACTACTGAATTGATATATTTACCTTTCGCTCCACTTGGTTTTACATCTTGTACAAGTTGTAAAAAAGCTTTGAGGTTTTCTGTAAGTTTATCTTTTCCGAATGAAAGTTTCCCAAATACTGAGTGAACATTCCCTTGTTTATCTGTTTTGAATTCAAACTTACCACCAGCAATATCTTTTACTACTGCAACAAGGTCTTCACCAACAGTCCCAGTTTTTGGATTTGGCATAAGTCCTTTTGGTCCAAGAACTCGAGCTATTTTCCCAAGTTGTCGCATCATCGCAGGAGTTGCAACACAGACATCAAAATCAAGTGCTACTTCTCCAGAAGCTATCTCAGCAACAAGATCTTCACCTCCAGCAGCTATAGCTCCAGCCTTTTTGAGATCAGCAGCTGATACAGTATCTGAAAATGCACAGATACGTGGAGTTTTTCCAGTTCCGTGTGGAAGCTTCCCAGTTGTACGGATCATTTGATCTACATGCTTTGGGTCAAGATTCAAGTTGAAGTGAATCTCTACTGTAGGATCAAACTTTACCGTATTTGTTTGTTCAAGAAGCTCAACCGCTTCTTCTACGCTATAAGTCATTCCTTCTTTGAGGAACTCCATAGCTTTTTTGTACTTCTTTCCAGCCATAATAGATATATAAAAAAATAAAAGGTACGAACGTCTTTTCTCTCATCTGAGCCGTAAAACTCAAATCTAGTCCTAGACTTCCTTTTGCAAGGCTCTCTGATTATATGAAAAATACTAGAAATGCAAGTTTTAATGAGGAAAAGACATTTTTCCTTGCAAAAATAATATTTGTATGTAAAGTAATTTTACGGATTTTTTAAGAATCAACTAGAAAGGAGGTGATTTCTTTGGCGAAACCGAAAAATAATTCAAAAGAGACATTGATCTGATTGATCTAGCGTCAATGTCAAAAGAAAACTAGGCTCGACCCAAAAAAGGGGCGAGCCTTTACTTTTTTTCTTTCCAACTGGATTATATACCCCCTTACTCTAGGGTATATAGTTGAGAATTTTTATTTTTCTTAATCCTTTTTAAACATTATTTTTTTAAATTAGATTTTTATTATCCCTGTCTTGATATATACTTTATTTAGATTATTTCTATCTCAAATATTATGAATATATATCTCAAGAAAAAATACTTTATGCTCCCATTTTTTGGAGCTGTATGTATTATACTCCTTTCACTCTATATGTTATGGGAGCTACGTAGTACTTGAGAAAGCTTTTTCTTTTCTGTAGGTCTTGATTATTTTTTCGCGATAGTCTTATGAATTCTATGAATATATATTTGATACTGAACACTAGGCTCTATATTTTGGAAGTGACCTATTATGAAAATAGATTCATGAATTCTCTATTATAAGAATCTCTGTTTTGAGATAGGAGATATTAGAAGAGCTCATCTTTTTCCACTCTGAAATTTTTTTATATTGAGAATTGAGTTTAAAATGACAAAACTTCAAAAAGAAGGTCTTTCTCTATTTCAGCTGATGAAATATAATTTTAATCACAAAACTTCAGGTTATCATCTTGCCTTACCCCTTACCTGAATTTCTCAAAAAGACATTGATGGTATAATGAAGATTATTTCATAGTTATTTCCTCTCCTTCTCAACCGGGTCATATCATCCTTTATTCCAAGGCATACAATTGAGAACTCTCCAGACTGCTTTGAGCGTTCCGCGAAGTGCTCATTTTTTTTCTATAGCTTCTTTAGCATAGTCACTACAACTGGGGGTATGTTTACAAAATGGTGTTTTGTTCATCCCTTTTGCCCAAAACGAATGATCAGGCGAGATATATCGCTGATAAAATTCTACGAGGTATATAAGTATTTTTTGAAGTAGATTGAGTTTTTTCATTAGAGTTTTATTTTTCACTAAAATCACTATACTTGAGTATATATAAAAATAATCTCATTACAATGCTTGGATATATCTCCTGAAAAATACTTGAAATCAATGAAAATTCTATTCTTATACTCACAGAGTCTTGACTCTGATACGAGATACTCATAAATGAACTTAGTTTTTCAAAGCTCGCAGTCAAAGAAGAAACCGAACTATATCTCTATCATCATATTACCGAGTGACACCAGACACTGTTTTGATTTCTTACGCTTGAAGAAAAAAAACTCTTCACGGAACTTCTCAAAATCTCTGGAATAGGAGGAAAGGCATGACTGCAGATACTGATGCTTGGGAAAGAACGACTTATAGAGGCAGTACAAGGTGATGATGGTAAGACTATAGAAAGCATTAAAGGGATAGGGAAAAAAATGGCGGAAAAAATTATTTTAGAGCTTAAAGATAAGGATTTTGTAAAAAATTACAGCTGAGTTTCGACAGAAAAAACTTCTGCAAAGCAACTTTCCCTTCCCCCAACTATTTTGGAAAATATTAAAACAACCCTTCAAAATATGGGATATCAGAACCGTGATATCGAGCGCGTACTTCAGATTCTCCCTGAAAATTATACAAGCCTTGAGGAAATACTTCCATTTATGATACGAGAATTGTAGTATGAATATATCTATCTTTGCATCTATATGATGCCAAAACCTTTGAGATGAGCTGATACTCAAAAATGAGATTGAGCTTCTGAGACAAGAATTTGGTACCGGTACCTCAGTACCGGTACCAATGAGCTTTCAAGTAGCTTCCTATGATTCACAACATCCAGCATTTAAAATAGCTGATACAGAGTATTTTGAGTATTTTCCGATAGAAAGTAAGAATCCTAAAAATATATCTCGAAATATCAAAAATTTCTTCAAGTTTCTCTGAGTCGTCATTTGGTCTGATATTGTTGTCATCTGAGGAGGGGGAATTATCTATGATAGCGAAGTGCAGTCTGTTTGAAATCCTCTGAGGCAATGGCTCTTTCGAGTAAGAGTTGCGAGATTTTTTCGAAAAAAAATATACTTCTATGCGCTGTGAATTGATATTAAGCAAGAAGAGAATCTTAAAATCCTAAAAAATATCTTTAAAAAATCCTATAAAATCACGGTACGAGATATAAAATCATATGAACAACTCAAACAAGTGGGGATACAAAGTGAACTCTTAGATGATCCTGTAATGAGTGAAAATAATGAAAGAGGAGAGATTCTAAAAACACTTTCTTCACGAAATTTTTCTCTTTGAGATTTTGAAGGAATTGATTTTCAGTCAAAAGAAGTATGACTTGCTCTGAGAAGTGGATATATCTGAAAATCTCTGAGTTCAAAAATCGAGAGGCTTCTTATCTCTGAACTGTGTCTTTATATCGAGAAGAAGTGATGAAACGTAGTATTTCTCCCTCATAGCTTTCATACTAGTGATATCCAAGCAAATGATTACGTATTTTTGAGTGAATTTGTAAGAGAATGAAGAGAAATTAAATCAAGTCTACGGGAAGTCTATGAGTGGTACAATGCAAATCAGAGTCCGGACTCTCAGGAGTCCGGACTCAATGACAGCAAAATACTTATCTCTATGAGGCTTCATAGTATCATCCTCGCATCTATATATAATATCCCTCAGATCGTTCTCAGTTATAGTCAAAAAACAGATGAAGTCATCAAAAAACTGAACACTCATAATTAGTTTTACATTTGTATGTATTTTTATACAATAGAAGCGTTTTACACACTTACAAAGACGCTATGTATAATCATAAAGAGATAGAAAAAAAATGGCAAAACTACTGGGAACAATCTCAGACTTTCAGAACCTATAATCCAGACGAAATACTTTCAGATGGAAGAAAAGCTTCTGAGCTTTCAAAGTTTTACGTACTTGATATGTTTCCTTATCCAAGTGGAGCAGGACTTCATGTGGGTCATCCTGAAGGATATACTGCAAATGATATCGTAGCGAGATATAAACATGCTTGTGGGTTCAATGTTCTACATCCAATGGGTTGGGACGCTTTTGGTCTTCCAGCGGAAAACTACGCCGTTAAAACCTGAGTTCATCCACGTATCACGACCGAACAAAATATTGCAACATTTAAAAGGCAAATCCAAAGTCTTGGATTTTCCTATGATTGGAATCGTGAGATAGATACGACCGATCCAGAGTATTACAAGTGGACACAGTGGATATTTTTAAAGTTATTTGAGCACGGACTTGCCTACGAGCAAGACCTTCCTGTTAACTGGTGTCCAGCACTCAAGGCAGTGCTTGCTAATGAAGAAGTGGTAAATGGACGCAGTGAGATAGGAGATCATCCCGTCGAGCGAAAAAAGCTTCGTCAGTGGGTACTGGGGATTACCAAGTATATCGAGGATGTGTATGATAAAAATGGAAATCTTATTCGAAAAGGTCTTTTAGGTGGTGTAGATAATCTTGACTGGCCTGAGGGGATTAAAGACATGCAGCGAAACTGGATAGGAAAGTCTGAGGGTTGTGAGTTTGAGATGAAAAAAGCATGAGATGATAGCACTTCTATTCGTGTCTATACGACTCGTATCGATACCGTATTTTGAGTGACTTACGCTGTTATCGCTCCAGATCATCCAGAAGTAGAGAAATTTATTACTGACTCAGAGAGACAAGCATGTGAGCAGTATATACAAAATGTTGTCAACGAATCAGATCAAGAACGTACTGCAGATAATAAAGAAAAAACCGGAGTGTTTACTGGAAGTTACGTCATAAATCCCTATAACGGTGAGGAAGTTCCTCTCTGGATAGCAGATTATGTCCTCGGAAACTACGGAACCTGAGCCGTTATGGCAGTTCCCGCGCACGACGAACGAGATTTCGAGTTTGCAAAGAAGTATGGATTGGAGATTAGACAGAGTGTTGCTATCGAGATTATATGAAAATGAGTAATAGCTCCTCAAGAATGAAAAACGCTTCGTGAAAAAACATTTATAAATGCAATCATAGAATATAACTGAAAAATACTTGTTTTAAAAGAGCAGGCGTGAAGTAAATTTGTTTGAGGTTGACTTGAGGAAAATGAGACATATTTAGAATGAGTTTTGAGAGAAATAGAAGAAGAGACAGGTTTTATGGATTTATGAGAAATTAAGCAAATTCCAAATACCGCTTTTTACTGATATGCTTATAGACCTTGAAAAGACAGAAATGATAAATGACTCGATACTCCATTTTTTCATGTAAAGCTTAATAGTCTTAAAACTCAATGAATATCAGAAGAAGAAGCTTCAATTCATGAGCTTACATGGTTAGATTTTTCTGAGGTATGAGATTCTCTTATGTCAAATTGACACAAGCATGCATGGGATTATTTTCTCAATCAAAGAGCTTTCACTGATTATTGAAAACTCGTAAATTCTTGAAAATATGATGGTCTGACTTCACAGGAAGCAAAAGAAGCTTTTATAGAACTTGCCAAAAAAGAGTGATTTGGGATGAGAAAAGTAAACTATAAACTGAGAGACTGGCTTTTTAGTAGACAGAGATACTGGGGAGAGCCAATTCCTCTGATACATCTTGAAATACATGATGTGGAAAAATTACCAACAGTTCCAAGTATTGATGCTTGGGTGAAGAACTGAGATACACTTATGATAGGTGAAAAAGAATTTTCAAAGATATACGACGGTCTCTATACCAAAATAGTTTGTGATTACTCACTTCCACTGAAACTTCCACCGGTTGAAAAGTATGAGCCATCGAGTGATGGACAATCTCCACTGGCTAATATCGATGAGTTTGTAAATGTTGAGCTCGCAGCAAATCTCAAAGGAAAACGTGAAACCAATACAATGCCACAATGGGGAGGAAGTTGTTGGTACTATCTCAGATTTATGGATGCAAAAAATCCTGAAGAACTTGTTTCCTCTGAGGCTGAGAAATATTGGGGATCTGTAGATAGCTATGTATGAGGAGCGGAACACGCAGTACTTCACTTACTCTATGCTCGTTTTTGGCATAAGTTTCTCTACGATATCTGAGTGGTTTCAACGACTGAACCGTTTCAACGACTTCGTAATCAAGGGATGATACTCGGGATGAGTTATAAGACTTCTGACGGAAGACTGATTGCAAGTGATTTGGTGCGAGAAGAATGAGGAAAGTTTTTTCACACTGAGACTTGAGATGAGCTTCAAAAAATACCCGCAAAAATGAGTAAATCTCTCAAAAATGTTATTAATCCAGATGAGATAGTTGAGCTTTACGGAGCGGATACTCTCAGACTCTATGAGATGTATATGGGGGATTTTGCCGACTCAAAACCGTGGGATACCACAGCAATTATCGGGTGTCGAAGATTTCTTGATAAAGTGCATGCACTCTACATAGATATAAAAGAAAAATACACAAAAACAGACGAAGATGCAATGAGAACCCTTCATAAAACGATAAAAAAAGTTACAGAGGATATTGAAAATTATAAGTTCAATACGGCAATTGCACAGATGATGATATGTATCAATACTTGACTTCCTCAAGATGAGACTCTCAAAAAAGATTGGAAACAAATATTTCTGAAATTTCTTCATCCATTTGCGCCTCATATCGCGGAAGAATGCTGGGAGAAAATTCAGACGAGACC
>JAIUMN010000011.1 GCA_022565555.1 Candidatus Altimarinota bacterium | reverse complement strand
TCATAATATCCGTGCTGGAATGACGATTTATATGCCTGACTTTGATATAAATTGGACTCCGCTTGTGCTCCCAAATTTACCACAACTCTCACTTCCTTCTACTCCAAGCGCTAACTTCTCACTTCCTGCACTCCCACTTCTCCCTCCTGTTGAAATCCCAGAGCTCCCTGATCTTCCACCGCCACCAAAGATTCCAAAGCTTTTCGGAGCGGTTGAAGTAGTGCTTAACATAGGAAAACTTGTTACTAAGATCATGTGTATTATAAAAGGTTCTCCTTTTGTACCTGAATGGAGAGCCGGGGACCAGATAGCATTCATAACCGAGCGTAATGGATATATTCCAGGTCTTGATTTTATAGATTTTCAACCACCGGCATTTTCCTATTCAGCAATTTCAGCAATAAAAGTTACGACTTATGTTAATTTTGAGTTTGAGTTTGATTTTATTGTTGAGATGGCAAGAGCTATAGTTGAACCTATCAATGGATTTACAAGTAATATTGCAAATCTCTTTGATTATCAAATATCAAATCTCGATTTTTCTGAGGCAATTCCAAGCGAAATAAATATAGACTTAGGAATTGATGGTTCCATAGAATCTGATTTATGATGATATCATGATCAACAAGAAGAATATATTTGACTTTTTGTTGGAGCTTTTGCTAACTACTTTGCAAGATTTATTAATTATCTTGTAGATAATCAAAATGAACTTTATAGTTCAGCAGAATTTAAGCAGTATATAACACATCAACTTACTTCTGAAAGTTTTAACGAAGATCAATCAACACGTCAGATACAAGATATTTGGTCGAGTGTATTTAATCTAAATTTTTCTAATGAGGAAAGGCTTATTGATAATCTCTGAGAATATAATCGTTCAAAATTTTCTACGCTTGAAGCAATCCTTCAATCTGAAATAGAGTATACGCGTCAACAAAAAGAATCTATAAAAAATAGATTTACTCCCGATTCTTATATTCAAACAAACTTTACTCCTGATGTATATCGATTTGATTGATATAGAGAACTTATGGAGCCATTCAATATAGAAACTCTCGACGCTATTATATCTCTTGCTGATGGACCTAGTACTGAACAACAAATGTTTGAAGATGAACTTAAGCAAGATTGAGAAGATATGATGAATACAGTAAGAGATAGACTCATTTCTTATTGAGATAATAGTAATAGCTCACTAACAAGATATAATCACTTTGCTGCAACACCTTGAAATATATCTGCCTGAAGTACATCACATATAAGCCAAAGTAGCTGTAATATTTCTTGAGATTATCAGTATGAATATGAAGGTATCTATATTCTTGAAGATGGAAGAAACTATAGACTCTTTGATTATACTGATCTCTTACGAGGAAAAGAACAAACCTATCTTGGTGATATAGATAACGATGGAGACAATGATGTTCTCTACCTTATGGATGGAACTCTTTATTTTAAAGAAAATAGAAAAGAAAATCGCGTAAAAAGTTATATATCTGAGAGACCACTTACTCTCAGGATAAGAGATAATATATTTTTTAGAGAATCAGAAGTATATTATGAAGCTATTAATGGTTTTCAGGAAGCAAATGTAAGTAATGGGGCGATAAATGTATCTTTTGAGCGTCCAACTAACCCACTTCTCAAAAATTTCCGTATGACCTATCATACAATTGTAGATAGGTATCTTGCTCTTGATGATGATATATATATCCCTCAAGGCGTTCAAACACATATCGTTGATGCTCTTGCTGATATAGATAGTAATACCTTACGCACACAGGAAGATGCTTATACTTTTTATGACCATCCAGTAAGTTTAAGTCATATAGGTCCAGTAAGATGATTAAAGCTTACGACACAAAAATTGCAAAATATTCGAGAAAATATTTCTGAAAATACTCAAGTTACTCTTACTCCACGTACAAGGCTTTATACTTGATTTGAATCAGCAAGAATTACTTATAAGAAATGAAGCGAAGTTGAGACACTTCGAATACCAGCACGCTCCTCAGTAAGTTTTAGGCAGCTTATAGAAATTGAGTCAATAAGTGGTGATGCATATGTGAAGCTTGGAATCAAAGAAGATATGTACGATACTGATATCAGAAGGCACCTCTGACTTCCGCTATTTCCTGATAGTATATTGAGTTATGAAGGTGATTGAGTATGACTTACTGAAAGTGCAAATGCACAACTACGTTATTATGATGGAAGTCAATTGATGCTTGATTTCCGAGAGTTAACAAGTTATACGCTTTATGATTTATGAGTTCATAGATGAGATGTTTATCGCATCAGACTTAATGTTCCAAATGATTTTTACTACGCTCGCCTACAGGCTTTCAGAAATAATATATCTTCTACTTTAAGTGAACAAGTACTCCTTGCGCCTCAAGCAGAGGCTGATAGATATCCTCCCGAAATAGGTTTCACTCAAAAAATACGTATACCAGTATACCAAAGACAAGAAGTGGACTTTACTCCCTATATCTATGAAGATAGCGGTATTAATGGAATAGATATTGTTCGTATCGATTTTGATACAGACTCTGAAATCATTCTCCAGGATGGAAGTGATCGAACCGAAGTAACTATAAGACAGACTTCTTCACGTATTGCAGCTGATTTTTGACCATTTGACGAACTTATGGATACGAGTATACGTCTTACACTTACGGATACAAATGGAAATATTGCGTCTAGAAATATCCCTTTTGAAGTATACCCCCCAATACCAAAGATAGATAGTATTATACAAAATGATATAAGCGGAAGAATAAATGAAAGAATTCTTGATGAGACTATACGACTTTATAGAAATAGATGAGGTAATATAGAGAGACTTCAAACCCAAGAGAGTTCTGATTTTGTGATGACACAAACCTGATGACTTTTTGATTTTCCTGCAAGTGAGTCATCCGAAGGACTTATCCTTTCATATAGTGGTGTAACACTTGCGAGTATTGATGAATATACATGAAGAATAGATATAGAAAATGTGTGAGTTACTTCAACTGTTCTTCCAAACAATCACCCTGATAATACTTGAGCATATCCTCAGATACTTCTTGACTATCTTTGAAATAGAGTATTTAGGCAGTATATTGTAATGCCAATATGAGCACTTCAGATACTTAGATCAAGTACGATACCTAATGATCCATGAGTTTACGTTTCACTTCTTGAACAAGAATCATTTTCAAGTTATAGAGTTCCACTCACTGCGACATATAATCCTTGAGCAATATCTATTTACAGGTCAAGTAGTGATGACCGAATTGCTGTAATGACTATTATGTCAGATGGACGTATTACTATTGATCAAAATAGATATTTTCTCGAATATAGAACGAGAAATGATATGATAGCTCTTACCCTTATCCAAAGAGGAACAAATACTGAAATCGCACAAGTGATATATAACTTAGATGGGAGCTATATTATACGATAAACATATATATGAAAGAATTGAAACTAGAAGATATACTTAAAAATACTTCAGAACTAAAAGAAAAGAAGGTATGATATGTTGCTATCATTGGTCGTCCTAATACAGGAAAGTCGACTTTTATTAATGCACTTATAGGTGAAAAAATAGCTATTACAAGTAATGTTCCTCAAACAACACGTAATAAGATTCTTGCTATTTATAATGATGATATAAGCCAGATAGTCTTTGTAGATACACCCTGAATACATGAATCAACCAAGTCTGTGAATCAAGAAATTAATAATCAAGCTATATCAAGTTTGAGAGACGCCGATATTATACTTTATTTTATTGACTCTACTCGAAAAAAATGAACAGAAGAAGAGGTGATAGAAAAGCTTCTTGAGTATGCTCAGAGCCCTATTGCAAAAGTATATACAAAAAACGATCTCATTCCTAATCCATCTCTTGTTTTTTGAGATAATTCATTTTCTATATCAAGTGTGTCTTGAGATGGTTTTTGAGCAGTGATTTCTTATATACAAGATAATCTTCCAGATTGACCACTTCTCTTTCCGGAAGATTATTACACAAAACAAGATATATGATTTCGTATATCAGAAATTATACGTGAAAAACTTTTTTATGAACTTAAAGAGGAGCTCCCTCATAGTATATTTGTCAATGTTGAGGAAATCGATGACTCTAGTCAGGAGTGACTTATGAGGATTTCAGCATATATCTATACAGAAACCGAGTCACAGAAGTATATAGTTATAGGAAAGTGATGAAGTCTTCTTTCCCGGGTGTGAAAGCTTGCCCGTGAAGAGTTAGAAGGAATACTTGATACAAAAATATTTCTTGCTCTCAGAGTGAAGGTAAAAAAAGATTGGCGGAAAGACGAAAAGTTTCTCAAAAAAATGTTTCATTAAAAAAAATCTTACTTTTTAGTAAGATTTTTTTTAATGAAACATTTTCTCTTCTTATCTCAATCTTTCTATAACTTCTTCAAAAAATGATTGTGGATATGCTCCAGAAATAAGTTCAAACTCTCAAGTATTCACGTTCACAAGAACATTTCAAGGAGTTCCAGTTACTCAAAATATATTTTGTCCTACTTCCATATGAGATTCTATTTTTCGTTTCATTCTTCCATCAGATATACAACTTTCATATTCAGTTGTATTAAAATTAATATTCTCGCTATCCGCTATAGCTAGAACATCGTTTCTTGATGTTGCGCTAGCATCAAAGCTACTACTTACAAGTGTATTGAAAGCAGCTTCTCATGCTTGTTCAGCAATACATTCTATAGCTTCAGGTACATCTCTATTACGGAAAGCCATATGCTGAAAACGATTGTTAACTACTCATGGAAAGTTTTCTAATACTCATTGAACAGTTTTATCTTCTGCATGCATACGTACACAAAATGTACATCCAAAGTCACTATACTCAATCCATGTAATATCAGCATTTTCATCTCCGTTTACATACGAGTTAGCTTTTATTTGTTCTAAAATATCAAGGTCAAGAGTAAGAAAACCTCTTTCACTTCTTTCCATAAATGGATCAAAAGATGCTACCTCTCAGAGTTCAAGTTGAAAATTCCCATCAGCTAGCAGTGTTAAGAATGGACTTATTTGACCACCATCCCAAAGATTATTATCACTAAATAAGATTGCTGGTAATCTTTGGATGTTATTGCTTTCAAGAAGTTCTCTTACTCCCTCATCTGAAAAATCTTTCTCAATAAAGTTAGCTTCAGATAAAAATGCAGAAGTTCTAAATTGACTAATTATTTCACCTGTCATACAATTTGTACATCGTTCATCTCATATAATAGTAACATCAATTCATCTCCCTGTCCGATTCGCTTCTCCATTAATATTCCCAGAATTTATTTGTCCATTTCAACTTCATCCAGAGAATACACTTCCAAGCCAAAAAGCAAGTCATGCAATTATTACCATGAGGAGTATAATTACAGAATATAGTATATGAATCATTTTTGTGTTATTTTGTATATCTTGTGCGTTCTCACTTATGTGACGTGTATTTTCATCTACTTGAGAAGCAGTGTTTTTCTGAACTTGAGCTCGAGGTTTTCTTCCTCGTGATGAGCCTGTTCCTTTTATATCATCAGAATTATTTACTGTCATGTTTTTCCTAGGTTAGGATATAATAAATAGCTCTATTATTGTATTCGTAGAAGTACTTTTACCAAAATGCTTTTATGCAATCGCCTTTACTTTTTGTTACTTCATTTTTTTATATGGTGTCCCCGACAAGAATCGAACTTGTGACTGGGCCTTAGGAGGGCCTTATTATTCCACTTAACTACGAGGACATTATACTTCATTTAGATTGAAAGAAACCACAATATCCCTAATGAGAGTATGAGAACAATACAAAAGCTTATAAGAACTATGTTTGTTGTCTTCTCATATTTAAGTTTTTTTTGGAGAGATTCTTTTTCTTCTGAGAGTTTTTCAACTTCTTGTATTACCGTTGTTTTTGATTCTTCCAGAAGATACTGAGATTTCTTAAACTCTATAATACTTACAGAGTTTTTTGCTATTTCCTGAGCTTGTCAGAGCCTTAAAGAGAGATCTTGGATTGTCCTATCTTTCTCTTTGAGTTCGTGCTTAAGATCAAGATAAATTTTTTCAAGCGCAAGATGCGTATTTCTTTCTTGGCTTAAAGATTTTTCTTGCGTATATTCTTCCTTTTCCTCTTGTGCGTGTTTACGCTGTGTGTATCAAGTTTTTTCTTGAGGTATAATAACCTCTTGTTCCTGAGAAGCTCAATTGTCTCATATATTTTCAACATCTATCTTATGAAGATATATAATTTTTCATTCTTTTTTTGTTCGTATTTTTCAAGCTTTTATATATCTATCTATACTTCGAGTCGAAACTTGTATGAGTTCTGCTGCTTCGCTACGTGTAAGGGTATACATAATGTGTCTATAATAATTTTATTGTCCATAATAGACTATAAAAAAAGCTTAATAACGCAAATTTTTATACATATTTCAATATTGACATACTATCCATCATGAAAAACAATAGAAAAAACTTGACTGAACACAAAAATATATATAATACGCAAGCTTTCTTAAGAAAATTTGTGGCTATCGTCTAGTGGTTAGGACACCTGGTTTTCATCCAGGCAACCGGAGTTCGATTCTCCGTAGCCATACCATATCGCGGAGTGGAGAAGTGGTATCTCGCCAGGCTCATAACCTGGAGGTCGTACGTTCGATTCGTACCTCCGCAACCATTAGAAGATTTTCTCAAGCTGAGACGCTGTTTTCGGCCTCTCAGTTTTTTGTCACTATAGCTCAGTTGGTTAGAGCGCGGGATTCATATCCCCGAGGTCGGTGGTTCAAATCCACCTAGTGACACCAGATTTAAGATATATATAAAGTTCTTAGGAATTAGCTAAGAACTTTTTTCTTTTTTACAAAGATGTAATTATACTTATAATTTTGTAAATTTTAATAATCAAGTTCTATATATGTTTATCGATGAAGTACAAATAAAAGTTATCTCTGGAAAATGAGGAGATGGACTTGTTTCCTGGAGAAGAGAAAAGTATATTCCAAAAGGAGGACCTTGGGGATGAGATGGAGGAAATGGAGGAGATATATATTTCATAACAAGTGAACATCTTAATACTTTGAGTGAATACCGACATAAAAAGGTTCTGAAAGCTGAGGATGGTGAAGGATGAATGCCAAATCTTTGCCATGGAAAAAATGGTGAAGACCTCTATTTAAAAGTTCCTGTTTGAACCCTTATAAAAGATAGTGAAAGTTGAGAGATTATTACCGATCTCGACACATTATGAAAAACTCTTCGCATCGTACGATGAGGGAGAGGAGGTTTTTGAAATGCCCACTTTTGTAGTTCTACTCGTCAAGCTCCTGCATTTGCAGAACTTGGAGATATACCAGAAGAGCGAGATATTACACTTGAACTAAAGCTTGTAGCTGATATCGGAATTATAGGAATACCAAGTGCTGGAAAGTCAACACTTATCTCAAAACTTTCAAACGTAAAACCTAAGATAGGAGATTACCCTTTCACAACACTCATTCCAAATCTTTGAGTTCTTGAGTATAAAGAAAAATCTTTAGTGATTGAAGATGTTCCGGGGCTTATTCCTGGAGCAAGTGAAGGAAAGTGACTAGGTATAGAATTCCTGAAGCATATAGAGCGCACCGGAGTGCTTCTTCATCTTTTGGATCTCTATCGTCTTGATCAAGTATTTTCAGATTATGAAGATATTCGTTATGAGCTCTGAAAATTTTCTTCCGAACTTTTAGAAAAACAGGAAATTATTGTGTTTTCAAAGGCGGATCTTCTTGATGCTGAGATGAAGCAGTATATATTTACTGAGTTTCAAAAAAAATATCCAGATAAGATATATTTTATGATTTCTGCAGCAACATGAGAGGGGATTGAGGAATTAAAAGATTACCTTATAGAAAGTATCACCCCTCTATCGCAAGTGTTTTCTGAAGAAAAAGAAAAGGAGAAATTAAGTTTGAATCATGAGGAGAGTGAAAGAAAGGTTTATGACTTACGAGGTATAGATGAAGACCCAAAGCGATATACTATTGCTTATCTTTGAGAACTTGAATTTCATGTGACTGGAAAACGTATTGAACAAATCGTCCGTATGACTGATTTTTACAACCATGAGGCAGTGATGCGAGTCTATGATGTATTTGAAAAAATGGGGATATTGAGAGATGTTGAGCGGGAACTAAAGAAAGTACTCAAAGATGAAGATATAGATAATAGTTTTTTCTTTGAGTGAAATGATACTCCTGATATTATGCCAAAAATTCTTATTTCTTGAAAAGTAATCCCTCTTGAGAAGATGAAGTATAAGTTGTAGTTATCTTGCTATTTTATTACTTCTTGTTACAATTCACAACAATTTTAGTATTGAACCTTGTATTTATGAAATTTAACTTAGATGCACTTGAAAAAGAGTTTATTGAGCTTGAGGCAAAGTTAATGGATCCAGAAATATTTAAAGATCAGAAGCAGGTAAAAGAGGTAGCAACTCGTAAAAAACAGATAGACGAAGCAGTGACTCTTTATAGAGAATATAGAGATCTCCATAAAAGTATTGAAGAAAATAAAACTTTAATGTGGGAAGAAAAAGATGAAGAAATGAAAGAATTTTTTAGAACTGAGCTTGAAGAAAGTGAATCTCGAGTTATAGAGCTTGAAGAAGCACTTAAGGTTGCACTTCTACCAAAAGACCCAAATGATGATAAAAATATTATGGTAGAGCTACGTGCTGGTGCAGGTTGAGATGAAGCAGCTCTTTTTGCAGGAGAACTTGCAAGGAGTTATGTAATGTTTGCAGAAGCACAAGGTTTTAAAGTAGAGATAACTGAAAAGTCGGAATCAGAGTCCGGAGGAGTAAAAGAAATGATATTTGAAGTACGAGGTGAGTGAGCGTATAGTTGGTTTAAGTATGAGTCTGGAGTTCATCGTGTTCAACGAATACCAGAGACTGAAAGTAAGTGACGAGTTCATACAAGTACTATTACTGTCGCTATCATGCCTGAGGTTGAAGAGTTTGATATCGAAATCAAGGACGAAGATTTGGAGATTAAGGCTACTAAGTCATCAGGAGCTTGAGGTCAGCATGTAAATACTACAGACTCCGCTATACACATGGTGCATATCCCAACAGGGATTGCAGTTTTTTGTCAAGATGGACGTTCTCAACATAAAAATAAAGAAAAAGCATATCAAATTATGCGTGCGAAACTTTATGCACTTGAGGAAGAAAAGCGTCAAAAAGAACTCTGAGAAGCCCGGCTTGCACAAGTAGGTTCTGGAGATAGAAGTGAAAAAATACGTACCTATAATTTTCCTCAAGATAGAGTTACTGATCATCGTATCGGAGAAAACTTTTCAGGAATTCCCCAGATTATGTCAGGGCGACTTGAGGCTATTATTGAGGCGTGTGCTCTTGCCGATCAGCAGATGAAACTTGAGCAAGCAGGAAAGAGTGAATAATTATCCCGAACTTTTTTAATTTACACTCTATTTATATAAAGTATAAAAATAATTCTTTCATTATAAAGGATTATTTTTTTTTCTTATAGTAGCCTCAAGTAGTCCAACAAAAAGCGGTGCAGGGTTTTCTAGTTTTGTTGTAAGTTCTGGATGTGATTGCGTACCAATATAATAAGGATGTTCTGATGTATCCATCTCTATAAATTGCACTATACCTTCTTTTTTACTTGTTCATACGATTTTGAGCGAACTTCATTCAAGTTTTTTTGCAAAATCTGGGTGTACTTCGTAACGATGGCGAAATTTTTCTGAAAGAAATTTTTTAGATTCAACCCTTCAGAGTTTTTCATAGCATGCCAATATTTCAGAGTTTCTCACAACAGAAATTTGTTTTCATAGTCGCATAGTACCTCAGAGTTGCATAATATTTTTCTGACTATCTAGGAGAGTGATAACATCGTGTGGTGCACAGGTTTTATTGAATTCTAAGCTATTTGCTTTAGGGATATTAAGGATATTTCTTGCATATTCTATAATCATTATTTGAAGCCCAAGGCAAATACCAAGTGTGGGTATTTTGTTTACTCTTAAGAATCGTACAGCCTCTATCATATGTTCTATTCCAGTGTCTCAAAATCCTCAAGGTATAATGCAAGCGTCACAAGATTTAAGTACTTGTATTCCTTGAGTTTTCCGCGCATCTATATATATAATTTCTAGTTGGGTTCAGGTATAGTATCATGCATGTTCAAGTGCTGCGAGAACACTTGAGTATGAATCCTCAAGAGCGGTATATTTTCAGATAATTCCTATTTTGAGCTGCATTTTCTTTTCTTGTCATATCATCATCTCCCAAAGCTTAAGTCTCCCGCTTTCATAAAGTTTTATATTAAGTTTCCCGTGAAGAAGTGTATCAAGCTTTTGTTTATGTAATATAGTAGGAATAGTATATATAGATTCCACATCAGGAATAGAGAAAATCTTTTCTTGCCGTAGATTTGAAAAAAGTGCTATTTTTTCTCGTGTTTCTTTTGTGAGTTTTTTACGTCCTCTTGCTATTATGATATCAGGAAAGAGTCCGCGTGATTGTAATAGATTGATAGATTGCTGAGTAGGTTTTGTTTTTTGCTCCCCAACTCCTCATGGAATAGGGACATATGTAAGATGAATATGGAGAAAATCTTCTTGTCTCTTTTTCCGCTTCATTTGACGAATTGCCTCAAGATAGAGCTCAACTTCTATATCTCAAACGGTTCACCCTACTTCTATCATACAGATTTCAGCATCACTTTGAGAAAATACTTCTTCAATACGTTCGACAATATGATCAGTAACGTGTGGAATCATCTGTACTGTCTTTCCAAGAAAATCCCCACGACGTTCTTTTTCAAGGACTCAAGCGTATATTTTTCACATTGAGATAGATTGGAGTGAACTACACTCAATACCAAGGAAACGTTCATAGTGACCAAAGTCCATATCTACTTCTCCCCCATCAGCTAATACAAATACCTCTCCATGTTCCAAGGGATTCATAGTTCCGGGATCAATATTAAGATATCCATCAAGTTTAATAGGGCAAACAGAATATTTTTCTGCCATAAAAAAACCGATGGCTGCAGTCGTCACACCTTTTCAGATGCCCGAGATGACCCCACCAGTTACAATGATATATTTTTTTCTCATTTTTATCTGAGTGTGAAATTAAGATATATTATAAGAACGATTTTCAATTTCAGAAATGTTTTTTGATTTTTCTCGGAAACTTTATAAAGTATAATTATTAAAAAAAATAGTAAAATATGAAAAATACATTATATTTTTTTGATTAACTCTTATTATAAGTGCAGTAAGATTTTATAGGTATATTAAAGATATAAAGCCAAGTGTCTTGAAGAAAAATAGCGATTATTTTGAATTTAATTTTTTATTAGCATTTCTGTGTTTAAAAAAATATTTTTACTCTTTTTAGCACTTCTTTTTATTGCCTGAGGATACTTTTATGTATTTCCAATATATCCTGACTATGGTATATCTGAAGAATATTTTCATACGCGATTTCACGAAGAGTGATTTGATTCTCCTCAAAACGGATTTCACGCTTGGAAAGAACTTATTGAGTGCCTCGATGAGTATACTGGACTCATATGAGAGTTCGATATTTATTATAAGTGTTTCTTGGAAGACGATTGCTCTTATATTGATCAGAATTTAACGAGTCAAGAAAAAGTAATATATTTAGAATTAATACTCAATGATACCGATAAGATGAGTGAGTTTTGAGATTTCATCCAAAACTTTACTTCAACACTTGAATATATCAGCTCTTCCTACAGCTACATTTCTACTCTTAACTATCATGGGTCAGATGATTTAGGAATCGCTATTTGATCAGAAATGATTTTTAATCAACAATTACGAGCATTTACCCGTTGAATACTTTTTTATATGTATTATAGTTCGAATAGTGAAGCGAGCTCTATTTTTATATCTTACTACAAATATCTTTCATGGCTTTCACAAAATCTTGATGATAATGTGGTATGATATCTTGTACTTATAGAGATTTTAGATATGCTTTTTGATTTCCTTACGTCATATTATGATAAGTTTTCACCAGCATTCCAGGGGCATATTCAAAGAGTTATTTCTGACTTTTATATTACTGAAGGGATGATGATAAATGGAGTCAAATCAGAACATCAATATAAGTTATTATTATATCAATGAATTGAAGATTGAGCATTAGATTGAGGAGATAATAGTTGGTGATTTAATCCAAAAACTTTTTTATTTTATGATATATTAGATACGCTCAATCTTGCAAGAAAAATAGATAAAAATACCATTGAATGAAATTGTGACTTTGAGATACAAATAAACGGTAGGAACTTCATAGGAAGAACGCTCCTTGAAATGAATCATTGTTTTTTACTCGATAGGCATTTTCAAAAAGAAGCTGATTTACTTGAAAAGCGTCTTGAAATCATAGATTTACTTACTAATTAATACTCTCCTATGACACTCCCAACAGAAACCCAAACTCTTGAACTTATAGAAAAATACTCTACAAGTACGAAACAACATCTCCTACAAGTCGGAGAAATTATGAAGCACTTTGCAAAGAAACTCTGAGAAGATACGCATTATTGGTGGATTGTATGAGTACTCCATGATATCGACTGGGACTTCGTTGAAAAAGATGGAGATAAACATCTCAAAGAAGATTTTGAGAAGATTATGTCAGAGATAGATGCTCCAGATGAACTCCTTGCTGATATCCGAAGTCATGGACATTTTCTTCCAGGTATCACGGAAAAACCTGATACACTCATAAGAAAATATATCAACGCCGTTGATGAGCTTTCTGGTTTTATCTGGGCATACTTTCGTATGATTCCAAGTGAGGATGTGATGGAAATAAAAACCAGTTCTATCAAGAAAAAACTCAAAGATAAGTCATTTGCTGCAGGAGTAGATAGGAATGAAGCTCGTAATTGTGAGACCTTACTTACTATACCGCTTGATGATTTTATCGAGGATATAAAAAAAGCACTTGCGGGAAGTGATATAAAGTGGGTGAAGTAAGCTTGCAATCATATAAAAAATCACCATAGTAGCTATAATATTATTTATAGCTATTTTTTTATGCAAACAAAACAACTTGGAAACACTGGTCTCGATGTTACAAAAATCTGCCTTGGAACTATGACTTGGGGCTATCAAAATGATGAAAAAGATGCTCATGAGCAACTTAATTATGCTATAAATGAGTGTGGTATAAACTTTATAGATACCGCAGAACTATATGCAGTTCCTCCTATGAAAGAAATACAAGGACTTACAGAGCAATACATTGGAACTTGGTTTGCAAAAAATCCTTGAGTACGTAAAAAAATCATTCTTGCAAGTAAATTCGTCGGTCCAGGAATAGAGTGGATACGCTGAGGTGAAGGACTCAATTCTCTTAGAATGTGAGAAGCGATTGATGCGAGTCTTGAGAGACTTCAGAACGACTATATAGATCTGTATCAACTTCACTGGCCACAGCGAGTGGTAAATAAGATGGGAAAGATGAACTATCATGAGTCAATGTTTACAAGTAGGGAGGAAGAAGAACATCACATAATATCTATTCTTCAAGCATTTGAAACAGAGAGAAAAGCATGAAAGGTTTGATTTCTTGGACTTTCAAATGAAACTCCGTGGGGAACAATGAAGTTTCTTGAACTTGCTCGCCGTGAGTGACTTCCAGAAATCCAGACTGTACAAAATCCTTATAGCCTTATGCAACGTCAATATGAAGTTGGTATGGCTGAAATCTCGATGTATGAGTGAGTAGGGTGTCTTGCTTATTCTCCACTTGCTGGATGAGTCCTCACTTGAAAATATAAACATGGAATCCTTCCTGAAGGTTCTCGTTACGCACTCTGGGGAAAATCGCGACAGCCTCAAAACCTCAATGCTCGCAGCCTCAAGTTTGTAGAAAATATGGAAAAAATAGCACGAAAAATGGAGATATCCGTAACAACGCTTGCGCTTGCGTGGGTAAGTGATAGAACCTTTGTTCACTCTAATATCATCTGAGCAACGACTCTAGAACAACTCAGAGAAAATATTGCCTCAGCAGAAGTAGTTATCCCTGAAGAAATTCGAAAAGAAATAGATAATGTCTTCGCTCAAAGTCCAAATCCTGCGACGTTTTAATTTTTATACAAACATAAAGATTATTTTAACTTTGTTTTTTCTAAAAGGGGTTCTATAGCTGACTGAGTAGTTTTTTCTATAGTTTGAATTGCTTCTTGTATTTCTTGTAATATTTCTTCTTCAAGTATTTCATATCTCCTCTCATCTCTCTCAGTGATATCACTTGTTTTTTTCAGTAAAAGTTTTTCTCTTTCATCAAGTCTTCGTTCAACTTCTTTTGCTGTATTTCTTAGGATATTTGCCCAAGCAGTTTCAAGACTTGTCCAATTTTCAATATCCTCGCCAGAAAATAATTCTTGCATGAGAATATCTCATGATAGAATTCATAATTCTGTAACCCTTCTTGCAACATCAAGTCTTAATAAGATAATACACATCTCTATATCTATTCATCTTTGTATGAGTAAATATTCATTCGCTACTACATCTCTTTCGTCAAGTAAAAGGTTTTTCACAGGTTCCATTACAATATATCTAAAAAATATGTATTTTATTTATAACTATTATTAAATATTTTGCAAGGTTGTATAGAAAATTTTTTTTAACTTTCTATATCTGAAGTTTTTGTTTTTCTCCTAAAAATCCCTATACTCACTGAGAAAATATTTTCTCAAATTATACTATGTACTCTTTCCTCCTCACTTGTCCACTATGACTTGAAGCTCTTGCAAAAAAAGACATTGAAAAGCAGGGGTATAAGTTGAGGGAAGTTCAAGACAAGGCTGTATATTTTAACTGAGAGATAGACGCAATTGCTCGGATAAATCTTTGGTCTCGTTTTGGAAATATAGTGTATTTTATAGCGTGAGAATATCAAAATATTACTGACTTTGATAGCTATTTTGATGCAATTTCTCAAATTGATTGGCTGAAGTATATTCCGAGGGATTATGAGATACTTGTAAAAGCTACGAGTATCAAGTCAGAACTTGGAGTAAGCTCAAGTCTTCAGTGACTTGCAAAAAAAGCTATAGTAAAAAGCCTTGTGTGAGATGCGCTCTTGCGGGAAAACCCAACGCTCTGAAAGATAGAGATACGTATACTTATGGAAAATAATACTCTCAGAGTACTTCTCAATACTTCTGGAGAGTGACTTCATAAGCGTGGATATCGTGAGATGACTTGAGATGCTCCACTCAAGGAAAATATCGCCGCAGCACTTGTAATACTTTCAGGATGGAAGTTTCGTGAACCGCTATACGATATATTTTGTGGATCAGGAACCATTGGGATAGAAGCCGCAATGATAGCGCGCAATATCGCACCATGATTGAAGAGAAAATTTGCATGTGAAACTTGGTCATGGATACCTCAAGGTATTTTTGAGAGTGAGAAAAAACGTGCAAAAGAAAAAGAGTTTAGCGGAGAGTATAAGATATACTCTACAGATATTAGAAAAGATATCATAGAGCTTGCGAGGCGTAATGCAAAGTTTGCAGGAGTCGATGATTGTATTACATTCTGAGTCCAAGATTATACTACCTATCTGAGACGTGAGATAAGCGGATGGCTTATTTCTAATCCTCCCTATGGTTTACGTCTTGAAGAAGCTAATGTCCCAAGGATTCATCAAGATATTGCAAAACTTTTTGAGCAAAACCAAAATTTGCAAGGAGGAATTATCACCGCGCATTCAGAATTCGAGTCGTACTCGCAGGTGAAATACAAGCGTCGTAAGCTCTATAATTGAGGTGAACAAGTATATTTTTATAAAAAAGAACAGAAGTAATTCTGTTCTTTTGTTTAAAATTGTTCGTTCATTTTTAGTTTGCTTTGATAAAACATGCGTGAACTTGAGACTCAGAAGCGCTGTGCTGCGATACGGTCAATTCCCATGCCAAATGCGAATCCTGAGTACTTCATAGGGTCTATCCCGCAGCCCTCAAGAACTTTCGGGTGGACCATACCTGCCCCAAGAAGTTCTACCCACCCAGTTCCTGAACACATTGAACATCGTCTATCTCATACTCTCCCTGTTCCTCCACATATCTGACAACTTACATCAACTTCAGCACTTGGTTCTGTGAAAGGAAATATACTTGGTCTAAATCGAAGTTCTGTTTTTTTACCAAGAAGTTCTTTCATTACAGTATCAAGGGTCCATTTTAAATCTCAGAAAGTTACTCCTTCACCAACTACGAGCCCCTCAAGTTGGTAGAAATTACAGGTATGACGTGCATCTTCTTGTTCATAGCGAAATACTCTTCAAGGAACGATAACTTTGATAGGGAGATCTTGGCTGAGCATGGTACGTATTTGTACAGGGGAAGTATGTGTTCTAAGTAAGAGTTTTTCCCCAGGATTTTTATGATTATTAATCTCATCGCTTATCCAGAATGTATCCCAGACGTCACGTGCTGGGTGGTTATCTGGAATATTAAGCATATCAAAGTTATGACGCTCATCTTCTATCTGTGGACCATCTTCTATTTTGAATCCAAGTGAGATAAATATATCTTCAAGGAGTTCTGTTGTATGAGATATCGGATGCTTATGTCCTCGCATCTTAGAAGAATATGAAAGTGTTACATCAATCGATTCTTCTTGAACCCGTTTTTCTATAAGTGCTTTTTTCAGAGCTTCTTTTTTACTCACAAGAAAATCAGTAAAACTATTTTTTAACTCATTTGCCTTTACTCCTATCTGTTTCTTTTCCTCTATGCTCATATCTTTTATCCCTCAAAGTATTGCTTTGAGTTTTCATTTTTTTCCAAGATAGTCTGCCTCAAGAAGCTCAAGAGCCCCAATGCTTTCTATTACCTCAAGTTCACTTAGGAATCTTTTTTCTAGTTCCGTGAGATTTACATCCATAATTATCCCTATAAAAAATATTTTTCCTATCTTATAGTATGGGCGGAAAATTGCAAATCTAAAGATTAATATAATTTCTTTGTATTTGTGATAAAAATTCTTAAAAAATCTTTTGACAAGATGAAAGATTTTTATACAATACCCCCGCTTTTTAAGTTATTTTCCTTCAAAATACAGGAAAAAAGAAGAGGTTACGTTAGACACTTTCACGTTTTTGTTGAAAGAAGTTTAACCTCTAACTTTAATTTATAATTACACGACTATTATGGCAGGACTCCTCGCTCGTAAAATCGAGATGACTCGTGTTATCAAAGATGACAAGTTTATACCGATTACACTTCTTACACTTCCACATATGCAAGTTGTAGGTTACAAGACACAAGAAAAAGATGGATATTCTGCTCTCATTGTAGGTATATCTAGTGAAGCAGTTTCTGCTTCTGATGGAAAGAAGACTCTTTCTAAAAACAAGTTTACAACTATTAGAGAATTTCCTATAGACGCAAGCCTAGAGGGGAAAAAAGAACTTTGAAGTCTTATCTGATTTGATGATTTAGAGGGTGTTGAAAAGATAACTCTTTCAAGTATTTCTAAAGGAAAGTGATTTGCTGGTGCGATGAAGCGCCATAACTTTTCTGGAGGACCTAAAACCCATGGTTCTAAGTTTCATAGAGCCCTTGGTTCTATCTGAAACAGAAAACCAACACGAACACATAAAGGAAAAAAAATGCATGGACATATGGGTTGTGAAAGAGTAACATTAAGCGATGTGAAGATTGAGCTTGTAAATAGAGATGCTGGAATCGTTTGAGTACGTTGAGCTGTTCCAGGAGCACGAAATTCTCTTGTAGAAATATATTTTAATAACTAGGAGTGGTATCTATGGAAACAAAAGTATTAGATCAAACTGGAAAGGAAGTAGGAAGTGTTGAACTCAATGAAAAAGTTTTTGGACTTGAGGTAAACACTGGACTTATTCATAGAGCACTTCTTCTCCAACTTGCGAACGCAAGACAAAATCTTGCTCATACAAAAACACGAGGTGAAAGAAGAGGTTCGACTCGAAAGATATACAAACAAAAAGGTACTGGACGCGCTCGTATGGGTGGGAATAGATCGCCAGTAAGAAAAGGTGGTTGAGTTGTTTTTGGTCCAAGAAATAATCAAAACTTCACATTAGGAATGAATAAAAAAGAAAGACAAAAAGCACTTTTTTGTACTCTCTCATCTAAGCTTGCTGATGGAAAACTTGTAGTAGTAAATACCATTACTCTACCTGAGATTAAAACGAGCAAAGCTCTTGAGATATATAATGCTCTCCCTCTTGGGAAAAATGCACTTGTTGCACTTGCAGCTCGTGATGAAGTAGTAGAGAGATCTACAAATAATATAAAGAATATAAAGATGATTCAATCAGGATATCTTAATATAGCAGATCTTCTCAAGTACGAAACACTTATCCTCGCTGAAGATGTTGTGAAGAATCTAAATGCGAGCGCTTCTTAATTATTTAATTTTACGTATTATGAGACTTTATAATATACTTCTCAAACCTATTGTTACAGAAAAGACTGCAAATATGTCAGTAAAGAAATCTTGCTACGCTTTTGAGGTTGATGATAGCGCTACAAAAATAGATATCAAAAAAGCAGTAAAGCAAATTTACAATGTTGATGTTGAAAGTGTAAATATTGTAAACACTAGAGAGAAGTTTAAGTACGGGAAAAAACGAGGAATGCAACTTAGAAAAAGAGAGACGAAAAAAGCTTACCTTACTCTCAAAAATACTACTGACACTATTGATGCAAGTATTGTTTCATAACATTATATCTCTAAATTAATCACAATGGCACTTAAGAAATTTAAACCTACCACTCCAGGACGAAGAGGAATGACAGGTATTGATTACTCTGAGCTTACTGCAGTAAAGCCCTATAAACCTTTGACAATAACACTGAAAAAACATTCAGGACGTAATAATACTGGACGCATCACTGTTCGTCACCAAGGAGGTGGACATGCTCAGAAATATAGACTTATAGATTTTTATCTTACTGATAAGAAGGGTATACCAGCAAAAGTTGAGACTGTTGAATATGATCCATATAGATCAGCATTCATTGTTCTCATATGTTATAAGGATGGAGAAAGAAGATATATACTTGCCCATAGTGAAGTAAAAGTAGGTGACACTATTATAACTGATGAAAAAACTCCTCTCAAGTCTGGAAATCGTATGATGCTTGAAAATATCCCAGTTGGACTCCAAGTTCATAATCTTGAGCTTATAGTTTGACAAGGTGCTTCTTCTATTAGGTCTGCTGGTTCTGCTGGTACTGTTGTATCTCAAGAATGAGAATATACGCAAGTTAAACTCCCATCTGGTGAGATACGCCTTGTTCATAAGAAGTGTTACGCTACACTTGGTCAGGTTTCTAACCCAGATCATAATCAAGTAACAATTGGTAAGGCTGGAAGAAGTAGATGGCTTGGAAAAAGACCTACGGTCTTATGAAAATCTATGAACCCAGTAGATCATCCGCATGGATGAGGAGAATGACACTCTCCTATTGGTATGAAGGCTCCAAAGACTCCTTGGGGACTCCCAGCTCTTGGATATAAAACACGAAGTAGAAAAAAATCTACAGGACGTTGGATACTCAAGACTCGGAAAGGAAAACTTATGATGTAATTTATCACTATTATTTCTCACTTATGACACGTAGTTTAAAAAAATGACCTTATATATATGACAGACTTGTTAAAAAAGTTGATAAACTTAATGAAACAGGAAAAAAGTCTGTAATAAAAACATGGTCTCGTGATTGTACGATTATCCCAGAATTTGTAGGTCATACTTTTTGAGTACACAATGGAAAAGCTCATACACCAGTTTTTGTAACTGAAGATATGGTTGGACATAAGCTTGGAGAGTTTTCTCTTACAAGAACGTTCAGGGGTCATGCTGGAAATAGATAATTTTAACTCTTTTTATCTCGATATAATGAAAGCTTACGGAAAAAATATTCGCATATCACCAAAAAAACTTCGAGTTACTGCTGAAGTAGTACGAGGTATGCCTACAGGACAAGCATTAAAGTTTTTGAAGTTCGCACCGACAAAATGAGCAGCTATTCTTTATAAGGTAGTAAACTCAGCGGTGAGTAACGCAGAACATAACGATAACCAGTCTCAAGATGATCTCTATATTGATACACTTGTAATAACAAAAGGTATAGTATACAAGAGAGGAAGACCAGTGTCTCGTGGGAGAATGCACCCAATCCTAAAAAGAACTTCTAACATACGTTTAGAACTTCAAGTAAAATAAATATAGCTCAGAGTTATCCGGAAACTTTTCTAGACCTCTTTAAAGAATTTATAAACTATAATTTTTACCCTATGTGACATAAAGTTAGTCCAATTGCATTCAGAATTCCATATATAATGACTTGGAAGTCTTCATGGTATGGAGATAAAAAGAACTACAAGGATATGATTCATGTTGATATCCAAACTCGCGAGATTCTTAATAATGAACTCAAAGGTATTCCACTTGGTGATATACTTATTTCGAAAACTCATGATCAGGTAATTATTGATATTTTTACTTCAAAAGCTTCACTTGTACTAGGAAAAACTGGTGAAAATGTTGAGAGAATCAAAACAAAATTACAGAACAAACTTGGTGGTAAATTTGCTATCAATGTAAAAGAAATCAAACAACCAGATACAAATGCTAAAATCGTAGCTTATAGTATTGCAAATCAAATTGAAAAACGAATGCCATATAAAAGAGCTATTAAACAGGCAGTTGCAAAAGCAATGGAAAAAGGAGCTCTTGGAATAAAAGTCAAAGTAGGTGGAAGACTTAATGGAGCTGAGATTGCTCGTAAAGAAACCTTTAAAGATGGTGCAATACCTCTCCAGACTATGCGTTCTCATATAGACTATACTACTGCTCGAGCTGAGACGATATATGGTACTATCGGTATTAAAGTATGGATATATAAAGGGGATATATATAAAAAATCAAAAAAACTTGACTCTTAATAAAAATTTATATACTAATTAGGCTCAAATGTTACAACCAAAAAGAACAAAATACAGAAAACCTCAACGAGGACGACTCAAAGGTGTAGCAACAAGGTGAAGCGAAATCGCTTTCTGAGATTACGCAATAAAAGCTACAACTCGATGATTTATTACTTCGAGACAGATAGAATCAGCACGCCGTGCTATGGTTCGTTACATCAAAAGATGAGGTAAAATTTGGATACGTATATTTCCTGATAAGGCATATACAACAAAACCTCTTGAAGTTCCAATGGGTTGAGGAAAAGGTTCAGTTGAAATGTATCGTGCTCCTGTAAAACCTGGTAGAATACTCTTTGAAATAACATGAGTTTCCCCAGAAGTTGCAAGAGAGGCTTTTACGTTAGCTTCTTATAAGCTTCCAGTAAAGACAAAAATTATAGTTGATTAATAGTTTTTTATGAAACCAATCAAAGAATTACAATTGAAAGCAGATGACACTCTTACACAAATGGACTCAGCATGATTAAAGCAAGAGTTGAATGATAGTAAGAAAAGACTCTATACTATGACGATGAAACTTGCTCTATGAGAACTAAAGCAAACACATCTTATGAAGCCAATGCGCCGTTATGTTGCATATCTTCATACACTTATAAACTTAAAGCGCTAATATTTAACTCTTTTTTCTACTATGAGAACTATAACTGGAACGGTGGTAAGTACTAAAATGGATAAAACAATCGTTGTATCAACAGATACATATAAAAATCATCCAAAATATCATAAGCGATATAAGGTGACTAAGAAGTTTTATGCCCATGACGAAGAGAGCAAGGCTCAAGCTGGTGATAGAGTAACTATTTCAGAAACACGCCCCCTATCAAAGCTTAAAAGATGGACTTTAGTGTCTTAATCTTACTTATTATTACAACAGAATTTTATTATGATACAAACAGAATCACGACTCGCTGTTACTGATAACTCTGGAGCTAAAGAGCTTCTGTGTATTAAAGTCCTCTGAGGTTCGAAAAGAAGGTATGCCTCAATATGAGATATTATTATAGGTTCAGTGAAAAAAGCTGCTCCAGATTGAAATATCAAAAAGAAAAAAGTAGTACGTGCTGTAGTAGTACGAACGACAAAAGAAATTAAAAGAAGCGATGGGAGCTATGTACGATTTGATGATAATGCATGTGTTATCATTGGTGATGATAATAACCCTAAATCTACACGTATATTTTGACCAGTAGCAAGAGAGTTAAAAGCAAAAGGATATAATAAAATTGTATCACTTGCCCCTGAGGTATTATAAATATTAATTATTGTTTTTATGAAAATTCGTACTTGAGATACTGTACAAGTCATAACTGGTTCTAGAAAATATAGATGAACACAAGCAAAAGTCTTAAAAGTTTATAAAGAAACTTGAAGAGTACTCGTTGAAGGTGTAAATATTGTTACAAGACATTTAAAAAAACAAGGAACTACTCCAGGTCAAATCGTTAAGATGGAAAAATCTATAGATGTTTCTAATGTTATGCTTGTTTGCCCTCATACACAAAAACCTACACGTATTTGATATGTTATGATAGAAGAAAAAGGCACTAATAAAAAGTTCCGTTATTCGAAAATTGCTGTAAAAGAAACTGCAAAAAAACCTCAAGATTGTATTATTAAATAATTTTATCCTTATGTCTCTAAAAGAAACATACACTAAAGAAATTTCACCAAAACTTATGGAAACACTTGCGTGTAAAAATGTAATGGAAGTTCCTAAGTTTGAAAAAGTAGTTCTGAATATGTGAATAGGTACTTATATACGTACAGGTAATAAGGACTATTCAGTACTTAGAGATCATCTCGCACTTATATCAGGTCAGGCCCCTGTTGTTAAGCTCGCAAAGAAATCTATCTCTAATTTTAAGCTCCGTGAAGGTATGCCAGTTGGTCTTACTGTTACACTCAGATGAGATACTATGTATAACTTTCTTGATAAACTTGTAAATGTTGTACTTCCACGTGTGAGAGATTTCCGCGGTATTAGCTCTAAAAGCTTTGATTCTGAAGGAAATTATAACTTTTGAATAAAGGAACATACTATTTTTCCTGAAGTACCACAAGACGACGTTGTAAAGAATCATGGTATACAGATTACTATAAAGACAACTGCAAAAACAAAAGAAGCTTGAAAAGAACTCCTGACTCTCTCTGGTTTCCCTTTTTCTAAATAATTTATTTTAATACAACAAACTTATGGCTAGAAAATCAAAAATCGCAAAAGCTGCAAAACTCCAAAGAAAATATCTTGAAGCTTTAGCGCAAGGAAGAAAACCAAAATTTGCAACAAAAGTATTTAATGTTTGTTCAGTCACTGGACGAACTCGATGATACCTCGGTAAATTTTGAGTAAGCCGAATTGTATTTCGAGAAAAAGCGAATGCTTGAGAACTTCCTGGTGTAAGAAAGTCAAGTTGGTAAAATCCCTTTAATTTAGTTTTGTAATTTCCCCTACTATGATGATGGATCCTATAGCAGATCTACTTACTCGTTTACGTAATGCATATCTTGCACGTAATGAAGTAGTAACTGTCCCATATTCACGTTTAAAACAAGATATTCTTCATATTCTTAAAAAGAATAAATATATTGCTGATTTTGAACTTATTGAGAACTCAACTTCTAAAAAAGAGCTTAAGGTGAGCCTTAATAATGTACGTAAAACACTTTATATTCCAACTTTCCGAAGGATATCAAGACCATGACAACGCATTTACCTCGGTTCTCGTGATATAACTAAATCGAGAAATGGAAAGTGAATTTATATTATTTCTACCCCTAAATGAGTTATTACTTGATATGAAGCTTTCTCACTTAAGGTGTGAGGTGAACTCCTTTGTGAAGTATACTAGTCTCCCAATAATGCAGGTACTACCCGCGTACCGTAATTACTTTTTTATATAAATTCTATGTCACGTATTTGAAAACTTCCTATTATTCTCCCGACTTGAGTAACAGCTAAATTAGACAACCAAGTAATCACAATTACTTGACCAAAATGATCTCTTTCATTTAAGTTTGTTACTGATGTTTCAGTTAAAATTGAGGATACTACAATAACTGTAAAACTCGTTAATGAAAACGCTCAAGATCACTGGGGTACTACACGTGCAATAATTGCAAATCTAGTAACTTGAGTAACTGAAGGATATAAAAAATCTCTTGAAATTAACTGAGTATGATATAAGTTTGAAATCCAAGGTCAAAAACTTATTCTTTCCGTATGATTTTCACATAAAGTTGAAAAAGATATCCCACAAGGTATAGATGTATCTTTTGATGAAAAAGCTAAAAACGTGATACATATTTCATGAATCGATAAACAAAAAGTGGGTCAGTTTGCATCTCAAGTAAAGATGATTAAAAAACCTGAACCATATAAATGAAAGGGTATCAAGTACCAATGAGAAAAAATACGTAGAAAAGCTGGTAAATCCGGTAAAAAGTAATATTATATCTTTATACATAGCATTATGTTACAAAAGCAAGCTAATAGACTGAGAAGAAAAATTCGTGTTGGTTCTACCATTACTGGTACTCCTACACGACCAAGACTCTCTGTATTCCGATCAAACACTCATATTTATGCTCAAATTATTGATGATACAACTGCAACAACACTCTTATCATCTTCTGACTTGAAGATAAAATGAGGAACTAAAGTGGAACGAGCAAAGGAAGTTGGAACTCAAATAGCAAAACTTGCATGAGAGAAGAATATATCTGAAGTTGTATTTGATAGAAATGGTTTTTTATACCATGGGAGAGTTAAAGTACTTGCTGATGCAGCAAGGGACGCTTGATTAAAATTTTAAATATATAATATAATCTTTATGTCTGAGCAAAGAAATAAACCTAATAACAGGAGAAACACAAAACAAGCTCCAAAAGAGTTTCGTGAGGAATTACTCAGTATAGATAGAGTAACTCGTGTTACTGCTGGTTGAAGACAACTCCGATTCCGAGCTGTTATGGTTATATGAGATGGAAAATGAAAAGTTGCTTTGTGAACTTGAAAAAGTTGGGAAGTAGTTGATGCTATAGCAAAAGCTATTTCTGATGCTAAAAAGAGACTTGTAACGGTTAAAATTGAAAATGGTACTGTTCCATATAATGTCACGGCAAAGTTTAAGGCAGCAAAAGTTATGGTTCATCCTGCTTCTGCTGGTACAGGGATTATCGCTTGAGGTTCAGCACGTAAAATACTTGCTGTAGCATGATACCATGATGTTCTTGCAAAGCGATACGGTTCATGAAATCTCATTAATAATGCTAAAGCTACAATGAAAGCACTTCTTTCTTTTAAGTAATATTTATATAATATCTTTCCCTATGTTAACGCTAGATACTTTAAAATCACCAATTTGAGCACGCAGAAAAGCAAAGAGACTTTGAAGAGGTAATTCATCTTGAAAAGGAACATTTTCAGGAAGAGGTTGTAAGGGGCAAAATGCTCGCTCATGATGAGGTGTTCCTGATTGGTTTGAGTGAGGACAAACCCCACTTTTTCGACGTATGCCAAAAATGAGAGGTTTTTCTAATGCAGTATTTACTACGCATTATAATATTATAAACCTTGAAGACATTGAAAGGCTTGTTACTCTTGGTATTACTAAGATAGATAAACAAGTACTTCTTGATGCAAAAGTTATTAGAAGAAAGAAACTTCCTGTTAAACTTCTTTGATCTTGAAAACTTTCTTCAAGTGTTGAGATACATGTTGATTTAGCTTCTCAATCTGCTACAAAAGCAGTAAGCGATGCATGAGGTACTTTGACACTTATTCAGGAGGCATCGTAAGTATTAAGCTCAGAATTATTTTGAGCTTTTATTCATTTATATTCTAGATTTTTTCTATGATTCTCTCTACCTTACAATCGATTTATAACATACGTGATCTTCGCAAAAAGATCATAGCGGTACTTCTCCTCATACTTGTATATAGATTTCTTGCTGTAGTTCCTATTCCAGGAGTTAATACTGCTTGATTATCTGCTATTATAGAATGACAAAGATGACTTGCGTTTTTTTCTGCCCTTATGGGGGGAGGGTTAGAGAATTTTTCTGTAATACTTATGGGTCTCTCACCGTATATTAATGCTGTGATTATTATACAACTTCTTTGAGTTATAGTTCCAAAAATTTGACAGCTTCAAAAAGAATGAGAACAATGACAAAAGGTAATAACTCGCTATACGCGTTGGCTTACCCTCCCACTCGCTTTTCTTCAAAGTTATGGTATGATAGTTCTCCTTAATTCACTTGCAAGTAATTCTATTATAGATACTAATAATTTTACAGTCATGCTTACTGCAATGACTATAGCAACTGCAGGTACTATTTTCCTTATGTGGCTCTGAGAAGTAATGACTGAGTATGGTATTTCTAATGGTATTTCTCTCATAATTATGGCTTGAGTTCTCTCTATGGCACCATCTGCTATTATGGAGTATGTTGCAAGCTCTAATTATACACTTTTTGCCTCTATTATACTGATAACACTTGCTATTATATATATTATAGTGAAGTTCACTGAGTGACATAGACGTATACCAATTATTTATGCTAAAACTTGAGGAGAAGAGAAGTCATTTTTTCCAATTAAAATCAATCAAGCTGGTATGATACCTATTATATTTGCGGTATCACTGGTAACTTTCCCTGCTATTATTGGCCAAGTTCTAGCAAATTCTAATGGTCAAACTGCATCAAGAGTTGGGTCTTTCATGCTTGAAAACTTCTCTATGCAGAATCCTTCATGGTTGTTTATATTAATATATTTCTTACTTGTTGTCGCGTTTTCATTTTTCTATGTATCTATTACATTTAATACAGAACAAGTAGCTGAAAATATACAAAAGAGAGGAGGATATATTCCTGGTATTCGTCCAGGTGAAGAGACTGCAAATTACCTCCAATGAGTATCAAATAGACTCAATGTATTTTGAGGTTCCTTCTTGGCTCTCATTGCTGTGTTACCATTTGTAATGGGGAAATTTCTTGGGCAATCCGTTACTTTTATTATTGACGGTGCAGGTCTTATAATTATCGTTGCGGTTATTCTTGATTTAATTAGAAGGGTCGACTGAGAGATGAAGATGTTTGATTATAGTAAGTATAAATAGTATATAATAAAATAAATCTAAAAAACTTCTAGGAAACTAGAAGTTTTTTATTTGCTTTCGTATATGTAGTGTATATACTTATTTTACTCAAGATATATATACAGAGTATTTTTTATCCGTAACGTTGTGAGTATGATTTCTCTTGTACACTCTATTACAGTAAATGGTCTCGATTCTACGATTGTAGATATTGAGGTAGATATTAATCAGTGACTCCCTGCTTTTACAATCGTATGACTTCCTGATCAATGAGTTCAGGAAAGTAAGGAGCGTCTTCGTTCTGCTCTGAAGTCGAGTGGAGCAAAGCTTCCTACTACTCGTATCACCGTAAATCTTGCACCAGCAAATATTAAAAAATCTTGACCCAGTTTTGATCTTGGGATTGCTGTCTGAATACTTCTTGATGAATGATACATTAAAGATAATACACTTATAAAAGATAGTATATTTCTTTGAGAACTTTCTCTTGATTGAAGTCTCCGTCATATCCCTAGCGTTCTTCCTGCAACTATTTGAGCAAAAGAAAAATGATTTAAACGTATTTTTATTCCTGCTGAGAACACAAAAGAGGCTTCCATTATCCCTGATATTGAAGCTATAAAAATACATAATCTCAGTGAACTTATTGATATCCTTAATGAAGATGTCATATATACCCCAGAACAAGTACTAAGTATGAAAGATGTAGAAGGTGATGATATATTTTCGTCTCAGTATGACTTTTCGCATATAGTATGACAATCTTTTGCTAAAAGAGCTCTTGAAATCGCTGCTGCGGGGTGACATAATATACTCATGGAATGACCTCCATGAAGTGGAAAGACGATGCTTGCAAAAGCATTTGCTACTATTCTCCCCAATCTCAGTATAGAAGAAGCAATTGAAATATCTAAAATATATTCAATATCATGACTTCTTTCAAATGAGGTTCCTCTTATCACGAAGCGCCCATTTCGGAGTGTGCATCATACTGCAAGCGGTACTTCTATCATAGGATGAGGAAGGAATGCTCGCCCTTGAGAGATATCACTATCACATAAGTGAGTATTGTTTCTCGATGAGATACTTGAGTTTCCGAAACAGGTACTAGAAGTTCTCAGACAACCACTTGAAGATGGATGTATTACTGTAACAAGAGTGAATGCAAGCTACGAATATCCTGCGAAATTTTCCCTTGTATGAGCGATGAATCCATGTCCATGCGGATATCTTACAGACCCTGATAGAGATTGTATCTGCACCCCCACTCAAGTAACAAACTATCGAGGTCGCCTCTCCGGACCCCTTATTGATAGGATAGATATGTATATTGAAGTCCCAAAAGTCCCGACAAAAGATTTTCAGGATAAGAATCTCACTCAAGAAGAGACTTCTGAAAATATTAAAAATAGAGTGCAATTTGCACGTGATATACAACTCCGTAGATTTATAGGCACTCCTCTAAAATCTAACTCTGAGATGCGAACTTCTGATATTAAGAAATACTGCATTATTGATCCAGAGGGTGAATCTATACTCATGCAAGCAGTTTCAAGCATGAAGCTTTCAGCGAGGGCGTATTACCGTATACTGAAACTTTCAAGAACAATTGCAGATCTCGAAAATTCTGATATGATTCTTACAAGCCATATACTTGAGGCTTTCAGTTATCGTAAAAAGGAAGAGTAGTTGCATGTTTTCAAGACCAAAAATATTTTCGCGCTTCCCTAAACTTGTGAGCTATGTCTGAACACGAGATTTATTCATGCGACCAAGACAATTTCATGAAGAGAGTATTAACTTACAAGAAAATGTCTGAAAACTTGAACAAGACTTTTGAGTAAAAAAAGCATTTTTTCTTGCACAGTGTCAGAGTTCTGAGGTGATTGAAATCACAGAAGATAAT
>JAIUMN010000010.1 GCA_022565555.1 Candidatus Altimarinota bacterium | reverse complement strand
TTTATGGAAGAATTAATTGTGAACCCTATACTCTTTGAACTATTGTTTTTGAGTGAGCATGTAGAAATATACAAAATCTTTCATCTGGAGTACAAATAATTATAAGTATTATAAATTGGCTCAAGGCATTTGTAGCGATTGTAGTTGTGCTTATGATACTCTATGCTGGTGCTCAAATTCTTCTTTCAGCTTGAGATGAGGAGAAACTCAAAAAATCTAAAAATTCGCTTGTGTATATCGCGATTGGTATATTTATATTAATTGCCAATTTCTTAATTCTTACATTTTTTCTCAGGCCAGAATCTATTATTTAATATGCACTATGAAAAAAATACTATTCATCATAATAAGTATCCTTGTGGTTACCATTATCACTATAGGACAGTCTTTTGCTGTAAATATAAATATACCTGGAACAGAAAATATTACACAAGTTTCTCTTACAACTCCAGTAAGTAGTGATATCAGCTGAAGTATCACTTATGTATGATTCTCTATCTTGGAAACGGTAAAACGTATACTTATGGGAGTAATAGTAATCTTTATAGTATATATAGGGATACAAATGATTATCTCAATGTGATCGGATGAGGAAAAGTTATCAGCGGCAAAACGTCAACTTTGGTATATGATAGTTGCACTCGTATTTATTAATATTCCAATGGTGTTATTTAATGCTTTTTTTCGTGGTGGAAATGCTTGAACAGTAGGTGGAAATATAACTTGAGGGAGTTTTGAAAGCGAAAGTACATCTTCAAATATATTCTTTAATTATTGAGTTTTTGAAAGCGTTACTACAAATGTTATATTTTTTATGGAAATAATGATATTTGCAGCAGCAGTATTTATGATTACCCTCACCTGAATACAATTATTAGTCTCAAGATGAAGGGAAGAAAGGGTTACAGAAGCAAAAAATAAGATCCTCTACTCTATTCTTGCACTCATATTTGTTGGTCTTATAGAGGCATGGAAAGCAATTGCTTTTGGTGGAAGTTTGAGCGATGGGCGAAATCTTTTTGAAAGTCTTGCAAATCTTGCACTTTTCTTTGCAGCGCCTGTAGCAATATTTTTCCTAACTCTTGCAGGATATTACTATATTACATCTAACGGTGATGAAGAGCGTGCAAAGAAAGCAAAAAGTATTGTGATAAATACTTTTATTGCAACACTTATATTACTTGCATCGTATACATTTTTACTTGAACTATCTACTTTTTTATAACACTATTTTATGAAATATATAAAAATATCTCTTATACTTGCTTTTGCATATATCATTATAGCAAAAGTTTGAGCAGTTGAGGTAAAAGTTACAGAACGTGTCCCTGGAGCTAATTGTTGAGGAGCAGATGGTGATGGAGTTATTACATGTCATATACCTACAGGCTTTTGAGCAGTTTCATGAGTTTTTTGAGAAATGATTAAATATTTTACTTTTATCGCACTTCTCGGAGCAGTTCTTTTTATCGTTATAAATGGTATCATGTACTCGATGGCAGGACTCAATGATTGACTCAAAAGTGCAGCAAAAGATCGTATTATGAAAACACTGATATGACTTATACTTCTTCTTATGTCAGGATGGATACTCAATACTCTTGCCCCTTGGGTATATAGATAAAAAAGGAACCAAAAAATCCAGTACTATAGTACTGGATTTTTTGGTTCCTAATACACCTCATCTTTTTTCCTAGCATACATTTTCATTCACTGTAATGCATAGAATTAATATTTTTTGAGCGTGTAATAATACCCTACGATTTCTGATACTACTCAAAGTATTTTAAGTATACGTATAAGTATAAGTGTGATAAGAGTTCAGATTATAACTCAAAAAAATATCAAAACGAGATAGAGAAGTTCAAGCAGAGAAAGTGTGATCATACATAAAAATTATAGTTCATCTATAGTCTTATTTATATTCAGATTCAACGAATTTACAACTTTTTGTATATTTTCTTCTCAAACTATCTGCTTTTTAATTTTCATATTTTCAAAAAGAAGGAGTGTTGGCTTGCTTTTTATTTTAAACTTTGATATATCGATATGTTCACTATCTCAAATAAGAACTCAAAAGTATATATTTTGTGAAAATGATTTTGCAAGTATCATTGGGAGTTTATAGAGAAGTTTTGTCGTAAACTCCGCTTCATCCTCACAAACAAAAAGAACAGCTCTTCAAATAAAAGTTTTACTTATTCATGTTTTCTTCTCAGTAAATTTTTTTTCTTGAGATGTGTCTATAAGCTTTTTAAGAGCATCGGCATCCTTGATAATGTATCTTGAATCACGAAGTTTGTCTTCTGTAAAGCTCAAAACATCATTTTTTGCCTTTTTTGAAACTGCAATGCCTTTTTTTGAAAGACTTTTTGAACTTTCGACAGATTTTTTTCAGAGCTCTTTTGCTTTTTGAGTTATTTTTGCAAAATCCATTTTATATAATTATAGGTTATCTCTTACATTATACACTTTTTTAGGATTGATTGCAAAAAGATTAAAAATAAATTTGCTTTTTTGAGATTATTTTTTATGATATGCTCGTTTTTAGGGAGATGGTTCTTAAATTTATTTATTAATATAAGCGTTATGACAAATGTAGATATCGTTCGTAAAGCACAAAGTGAATTTTTACAAGAAGGGAGACCAGAGTTTCGAACTGGTATGGAGGTTGAAGTACATCAGATAATAAAAGAAGGAAACAAGGAGCGCATACAAAGATTTAAAGGGATAATCATACAGGTATCTGGAAAGTCGGAGCTTGAAAAGACTATTACAGTACGAAGAAAAGTTGGTGCATTTGGAGTAGAAAAGATATTTGCAGTTCATGCACCTAGTATAGAAAAGATAGAAGTACTCAGACAATTTAAAGTACGTAGGAAATCTATTAAGTTTATACGTGATCTTACTGGTAAAGCTGCTCGACTTAAAGAAGTTGGAATAAAAAAAGATGAACTTAATATACCTAGAGTCCTCCCAACTGTAAGTTACTCAACTACTAGCACAGAGACTCAAAAAGTTATTACTGACGAAGGAGTAAGTGAGAATTCGGAAGAAGTAAAGGCGTAATATTATTGTTATAATAAAAATAAGGATTTTTCAAATCCTTATTTTTATTATTTATCTCCTAAAGTGATTGTAAAAATGCAAGTGCATTCTCAAGATTCAATTCATGTGTTACTTCTTCAGCATACTCAATATAGAGTATTTCAAGACTTTCATCAACTATCATAATAGCGCGAGTTAAAAGTCCATACTCAGGAAGTAAAAAACTATTTTCCTGTCAAAATTCTCTTGTTCGCGCATCACTGAGGGTTACAAGATTATCTATTTTATTTGCGCTGCAAAAACGCTGAAGAGCAAAAGGAGTATCGTTAGAAATAGTAATAAACTGGGTATCTGAAAATTTCTCTGCAGCAGCCTCAAGTTGTTTTGTTTGAAGTGTACATACAGGAGTATCAAGGGATGGTACCGTTTGAATAAGCTTTATTCAAGCATAATCAGAAAGCCTTGTAGAATCAACTTCATCAAAGTAATCAGCACGCTTATCAAGAATAACATCCTCAAGAACATCTCATACCATAAGGAGTTCTCATGCGAGATTTACTCCCCCTCCTTGAACTGTTATAGAATCTGGAACTTCAAAAACAGTATAATTGTCGGGAATATTAAGAACTATTTGTTCCTCTTGGTTTTCGCTTATTCAAGATGAACAAGATGCAAAAACTATAAGAAAAAACATTGTAGATGCCATAAGACTTGCTCTCATATAAAAAAATTAATAAATAATATTTCAAACATATGAGAAGTATATAAAAATAAAGTAAGAAAGAAAATAAAAAATCCCGAAGTTTCAGTTGGAAGCATGAAAAATTTTTATATAATAGTATTATATTTAGTTATTAAGCGATATATATGGAGCTTGCCTATAAAAGTATACTTGAACTTCGTGAAATGATGGAGTCTTGAGAAATAACAGGAAAAGAAATTTGGGAATATTTTTTAGAAAGAAATAAGAGGTATAATAAAGAAATCTGAGCATTTTTGAATACACTCTGAGACTATAAAGATACTAACTGACCACTTGCAAGTATTCCACTTGGGATAAAAGATATTTTTTGCGAAGCTGGTATTCCAACTTCAGGTGCATCAAAAATGTTGGAAAATTTCATTCCCCCTTATGAATCAACTATAACTCACAGGCTCAAAGCAGCAGGAGCTCTCAGTTTTGGAAAATGTAATATGGATGAATTTGCAATGGGGTCTTCTGGAGAAAACTCTGCTTTCTCTATGACAAAGAATCCACACGGAACAAATCGTATTCCAGGAGGATCAAGCTCGGGTTCTGCAGCAGCAGTAGCGGCATGACTTATTCCAGCAAGCCTTGGAACCGATACAGGAGGATCTATTAGGCAACCAGCAAGCATGTGTGGTATTGTTGGTTTTAAACCAAGCTATGGACGTAACTCTCGATATGGAGTAATGCCAATGGCTTCAAGTCTTGACTGTCCTGGAACTTTTACCTATACAGTTCGTGACGCATCGCTTCTCTATGAGATTATGAATGGATATGATAAAAAAGAAGGGACTTCTCTTCCGGGTCATGATGAAATAGATGAAAAAATCTGGAAAACACAGGACTTACAATGATATAAAATTTGACTCCCAAAAGAATATATGTCTGAAGGAATAGATATCTGAGTGAAAGAAAAAATACTTGAAGCTGCAGAGAAGATGAAAGCCCTCGGGGCTGAAATAGTGGATGTAAGTCTTCCTATGACGAAATATGCTATTGCTGCATATTATATAATCTGTCCTGCGGAAGTTTGTACTAATCTCGCGAGACTTGATGGAATTCGTTATGGATTTAATTCTGAAGACTCAAGGGAAAGTCTAGAGGATATCTATCTTCAAAATAGAGGACAAGGACTTGGAAGTGAGCCACAACGTCGAAGCATACTTGGAAGTTATGTACTTTCTGCTGGATTTTATGATGCCTATTTTAAAAAAGCAGCTCAGATACGCACCCTCATCATAGAAGATTTTAAAAAAGCTTTTGAAAGTGTTGACGCTATTATCTCTCCAGTAAGTCCAAGTGTTGCGTGGAAGCTTGGAGAGAAATCAGAAGATCCTCTTAAGATGTATCTTGCTGACGCTTTCACTATACCAGCTTCCCTTGCAGGAATTCCGGGTATTTCCCTTCCTTGCTGATTCGCGTATAGTGAAGATGAAGAAAAAGAGCTTCTTCCAGTAGGGCTTCAGATTCTCACGCCTCAATTTCATGAACAAAGACTTTTTGAGATTGCGCAAGTGTATGAACAAACCACTAACTGGAGGTCTCAAATGATACCTAAAAAATATAAGGTATAAAAATAACTTGTAATTTGCATAATATATCCCTTATATGATAGTATATAAGGGATATATTATAATATTAAAGCTATGAGTTTACCACCAGTTTGATGAATCCCTGAAACTCCTGAGCAAAGACGTGCTCAGGAGGAAGCAGATGCAAGATTTGCACTATTATGAGAAACAGCAAATTTTGAAGAATGAGCAAAAGATGTAGCGAATGCACTATGAGGTATATGAAACCTCCCGATTGATGATGGATTGAGCAGAGCCGAAGCTATTAGAAGAGAAGAAGAATGAAGCTGAGAAAATCCTGACTTAATACTTTCTCAGCTTGACTGAAGCTGAGAACATGAATCATGAATTGAAAATATATCAGAAGAAGTACAAGAACTTGTTGATACTCCATTTATAGAAAGGCTCATAAATGATAAAGTTATTAATAGAGAGACGGGCGATGTGATTCAGAAAGAATTATTAAATTGAGGATATTTTCTTGATATCATTAATAACATTAACTCAGATAAGCTCTCATCAGCAAATAAGCAAGCAATAATTGATAGATGGTGAATGATGAATAGCGAACATTGAGCTGAGGAATTATCTCAAGATTTTGAAAGAGATTACTGAAACAGCCTTACAGATAGAAGCGATTGAGTATTTAATTCATGATTAAAACAAGATGCATATAATCTCGTAGCAAGTAAATATATGATTGGTGAGTCAGATAATGATATAGATAGAGAAAAAGCGGTTAATATGGCTTTCTGAACTGCTGTTAATTGAGAAATTCAGTGAAAACATTTTCCAAGAACAGAATATTTTTATAAAAGATTATCAGAAGTAAAAAATCCTGATTTAAATATTAATGACAGACTACAAGCATTTACAGAGTTACTTGCAGTTATAAATACAGATCAGGGATGAAAATGAAGTACTGTAAGAAAAGCGAACGAAAGGACTCGTATGCAAAATACAATAGCACAAGTCAATAGGTCAAGAGAATTTCAAGATGCACAGCAAGCTTTAATAACAGCACAGCAAGCAAATGAACAAGCTCAAATAGATGCTGCAGAATCTCAAATTGCTGAAATAGCAGCAAATGCCTGAGTTGAAGTATGAGATTTACGTGCACTCTGAGGATGAGAAGTTGATATATGATCAGATACAAATGAAGATACACATATTACATAAAAAGCCTACAGGCTTTTTATTTTTTTAAGGTAATAATATGTAAGTATATATCATAAAAGTAAGAGATAGAGAATCTGAAGTTGAGTACTATATGCTCAGAAATTACTTTTAACCAAAGCCCAATCTTGCGTTCCTATAAGCTCTACTACAAGCATATCAAAACGAAGGAGTATCCAAAGTGGAAAACTTAAAAAACTCGCTACAGAGGGAGAAAAAGCATCTATAAGCAATATAAGAGCTCCTCAGAGCATCGCAAGTGGTATTGTCCATGCAACGAGCATATTTGCCAATGGGGTGAGAAGTGATATTTGTCAGAATTGGAAAAAAAGCACTGGGAAAAGTCATGAAAAAGCTGAAAAAGTAAGAACACAAGCATCTCTCAAGGAAAGGAAATTTGGGAGAAAAGAAAATATTTTTTTAAAGAAATTTTGCGTAAAGAGGATACCAAGTACTGCAAGGAAACTCAATTGTAGACTTACATCATAAAGAAGTGCGAGAGGACTTACTCATACCATAAGAGTAAGTGTAAAAACGATAAGAATCAAATTTCTCGTATTTGATCCTCATTGCAATAGAATATATCAAAGTATTCACATAATAGAAGCTCGAATTACTGGGGCTCCATATCATACAAAAAGTGCAAAAGAAATGACTCAGAAGGTAACAAAGACTACGCGGACATATGGTGGAAATACTATAAAAATCGAGGAAAGAAAAAGTATTACGAGGGAAACATGAAATCCACTTGTTGTAATAAAATGAGTAAGTCAAGAGTTATTAAACTGTGTACGGATATCTTGAGGAAGGTGCTCTCTTGCTCAAAAAAGTATACCAGATAAAAAAAGTGATTCTCTATAAGGAAATAATATCTCAGATCTTGCCACAAGATGTTCTCTGAGGGTAAAAAGCATAAAAAATATACCCCTAGGGCTCTCTTCTAACTTCTGAAGTGTAGTAATATTTGTACGAAAATAAATAGATCGGGACTGGAGAAACTGAGTATATGAAAAATTATTGAAATCCTGAGGAATGCGTAACACTCAGGAATAACTGTAAGTTTCTCAATAAAGTAGAACAAAGTTTTTTGGCACTCTGAGTATATGATATATATTTTGAGTATTCTTGATATCTGTATTTCAAATATACTTTAGTTGCATAATATATTCATCATAATACTCTGCTCGCTTCTGGACCTTATATACTACTCATCTATACTCTGTATAAAGATCTTGATATGAAATTATAAGATTATAACGTTCATCTACCGATTGCTGATATTTATATCAATACACTCATCATATGATACTAAAGATTATAAGTGTTATATAAAAAGAAAAAAGTGATGTTCTCTGTTTATAAAACAAATAACTAATAATAGTGAAAAATAGAATCAATAAAAAGAATAAAAAGATATCCTGTATCAATAAAAAAAGTGCAAGTCATCATAGGAAACTTACACATACTACAAGGAAATATCATTGCAAACTACTATACATCAGTATAAACAATATTTTGAGAAGTATCGCTGAGAGTGTCTTTTGGGTAACGAGCAATCTTAAAAAGATTATATCCCGCCCATAAAGCAAGTATTGCTGCAAAAAATTGTGGAAAATTTATAAAACTATGAGTACTGAAAATATCCTGCTTTCAGGAAAAAAATTCTCATACAAGTATCATAGCAGAAAACAAAAGTATACCTATATATCATACAAAAGCTCGAATATGCACAAAAAGTGAGAGCATATATAGTCAGACTCCTATAAAAAGTGACATGAGGGCATACACTATAGGGAGTGGAAAAATAGGTACTTGGAATGGTATAGGACTACGTGTATGCATATTATACAGTATTTCTATTCAAAAATTAGTTTCCCTTCCATATACTTGTCATCATAAAAACGCACCAAAAAATCAAATCACGAGTACTCAGAAAAACGCAATAACTACTCAATCTATATATCTATCAAAATTTCTTTTCTCAATATAGGAAAGCGCCTTATATACAAGTAAAAAACCAAATATAGCTCAAAAAAGTGAAAAATTAAAGTCACTCATTATAAAAAATTGAAGTGGCTTCTCCCATATAAATCTCTGGTCATACCAATTTGATATAACGTAAAAAAGGCGTGAGAAGAAGAAGGTTGAAAGGAAAAACCAAATAATATTATGAGTGAAAAAAGTGAAATCATATCAAAATTTTGTTGCATTTCTATGTAGCAGAAAAAGAAAGACAAAAAAACATACACTGAGACTCAGTCAAAAAGTATATATAAAAACTCAAGAAAATGGTTCGAAAAATGGGTACAAAATACAGTATGACAAAATAAATTTACCAGCAGAATATACTTTTTTTCAAAAAAAGCAAATACTCTTTTACGCTCGTGATTGATACTCCCGTGTACGTGTATCAACCTTAATTTTATCTCAAATATTTACAAATAATGGAACTTGTACAACAAGGCCAGTAATACATGTAGCTGGTTTTCTTCAGCCTGTTGCGGTATCTCATTTTTCTCCAGGAGGAGTATCTTCAACAACAAGGATACAGCTCGGCTCTAAAGCAATATTGATAGCTTGCCCGTTAAACTCTTGAAGCATAACCTTATCCCCCTCAGTAAGAAATAACTCAGCGCCATCAAGTCGCTCAAGAGGCAACTCTACTTGCTCATAGCTCTCTCTGTTCATAAAAAAATAACTTTCTCCATCATTATAGAGGTAGTCATAACTCTGAGTTACTATATCAGCAGGGGGGAAATTATCTTTATCAGAAAACGTTTTTGTTACAATACCTCAACTAAGAAGGTTTTTACATTTTACTGTAATAATTGATCAACCTCTACCAACAACTTTCTGAGCATAAGTAAGAACTTCATAAGGAGTGTCTTCCATAAGAAACTTCTTTCATACCTTGAGTTCACTTGCATTATACATAGGAAAAAATTAATATTATTTAGCGTATTCTATCACTCGTAGTTCACGTATGAGTGAAACCTTTACTTCTCATGGATACTGAAGATTATCTTGTATATTTTGAGCTATATCAGCAGCAAGTTTCTGGGCCTGTAGATCAGAGGTGGTTTCTGCACTCACAAATACTCGAACTTCTCTTCATGCAGAGAGAGCATATGCTTTTTCAACTCAACTAAAGCTTTGTACAAGAGCTTCCATCTCTTGAATACGCTTCATATATTGCTCAATAGCTTCTCGTCTCGCACCAGGTCTGACAGAGCTTATTGCATCCGCTACTTGAACTATTGCAGCATAAATAGATATTGAAAATTGTTCTCAATGATGATTTTCAATCATATCTATCACTTCTTCCTGCATACCATATTTACGAGCAAGCTTCCCTCCAATCTCAGGATGCGTTCCTTCAATCTCTTGATCAAGAGCCTTTCCTATATCGTGCATTAACCCTCAAAGTCTTAGAAGTTTTTGATCAACTCATAATTCCCTTCAAAGTGCTTCTGCAATAATAGCAACTTCTTTACTATGCTTAAGTATATTTTGGCCATAACTTGTTCTGAATCGTAGTTTTCCTATAACTGGGACAACCTCATCAGGGACTCCATGTATATTAAGTTCTTCTAGAACCTTTTCCCCTATTTCCTTAAGAAGTATATCTCACTCTTTTTGTGTATTTGCAATAACTTCCTCAATACGTGCAGGCTGGATACGCCCGTCCTCTATAAGTTTTTCAAGTGATTTTTTAGCAATATATCTTCTATAGAGGTCAAAACCAGAGATAAATACACTATCAGGAGTGTCATCAATAATAAGAGAAACTCAAGCATTTTTTTCAAAAGTCGTAATATTTCGTCCTTCTTTTCCAATAAGCTTTCACTTGATATCATCACTTGGAATCTCTATAAGTGTTGTGGTTACTTCGCTCGTAACATCTCATGCATACTGTTGAATAGACTTCAAGAGTATCTCTCTTCACGCTTCAACTTTTGCTTTTTCTATTTTCTTTTTATGTTTTTCGATAAGTCCTTTCCCATCAGATTCATACTTTTCAGATATTTGTTCAAGAAATAAGATTTTAGCTTCTTCTTCTGTTAATTTTGCTATCTCCGAAAGCTTTCCATCAAGTTCTTCAGATTTTTTTTGAAGTTCGCCTTTTTCAAAAAGAAGTCACTCTTCTGCCGCAATTACTTCATCTTGTTTTTTGCTAATTTGATCAAGACGCTCTTCTATTTTTTCCTCTCTTTCTGCGATTCGTTCTTCAGTTTTTATAATTCGTTCCTCAAGTAATTGGGACTTCTTTTGGACTTCTTGAGCCTCAACTTTTGCTTGTTTTATGATATCATCTGCTTTTTTTCGGGCATCATCAAGTATATGTTCCCTCTTGCCTTCAGCCTTAGAAAGTATAGCATCAGATTTTGACTCTGCCTTAATTGCTTTCCTATTTTCCCAAAGATAAAAAAGTACGACTGATAAGGCCATACCAAAGATAACTCCAAGGAGTATCATTACAGTATCCATAAGTATAATTGAATTATGAGTAAAATGTTACTCAAAAAATGCATTTTTTATCCTTTCTCTTCAGATATTTCAAATGATGTGTATGTAGGAGAGATAAGAAATAAAATAATTGAATGCCTTCATAGGCGGTAAATATATTTTTTGATAACTTGTTTGTCTTTTTTATTAAGACAAGAAGTATTGTATGAATTTTTAAGAAAAAGAAAAGAAAAAAATAAGTTCTTGATATCAAGAACTTATTTTGAAAAATATATTATTCGTCGTCATCAAGCTTAAAACCTCGTTCTTCACGTACTTTCAGTGCAACATTAGTAGGTACTTCTGCATAGTGATCAAACTCCATAGAAGATGTAGCACGACCCTGAGAAGCAGAACGCAATTCAGTCGTATATCCAAACATCTCTGAAAGTGGAACGTAACAAGTAATTATCTTTGCCATACCTCTATCTCACATCTCCTCTATACGTCCTCTTTTCGAATTTATTTGACCGATAACATCACCCATATACTCTTCTGGAGTATTAATTTCAACTTTCATTATTGGCTCTAAAAGAACTGCTTGAGCTTTTTTACATGCATCTCTGAAAGCCTTAGAGGCAGCTATTTTAAATGCGAGCTCGGAAGAGTCGACATCATGAAATGAACCAAAGGTAAGGGTTGCTTTGATATCAACCATAGGATATCAAGCTAGATATCCTCTTTGATATGCTTCATTGAGACCTTTTTCTACTCCTGGTATATATTCCTTAGGAATAACTCAACCAACGATTTTATTTGAAAATTTATTTACTTTTTTAATACCTCCTTCATCATCCTCTTCTGCTTCTTTGTATGGCTCAAAAGATATTACAACATGTCAATATTGTCCACGACCTCATGTTTGTTTTGAATATTTATGCTCAACATCTTTAGCTGCCATCTTAATAGTTTCTCTGTATGCAACCTGAGGAGCACCTACATTACATTCAACCTTAAATTCTCTTCTCATACGATCAACGATAATATCAAGATGAAGCTCTCCCATACCAGAGATAATTGTTTGCCCTGTTTCTTCATCTGTTCGTACTCGAAATGATGGATCTTCCTCTGCAAGCTTTGAAAGAGCCATACCCATTTTTTCTTGATCAGCTTTTGTTTTAGGCTCAACAAATACTGATATAACTGGTTGTGGGAACTCCATTGCTTCTACAAGAAACTTTTTATTCACATCGCACAGTGTGTCACCTGTTTTTGTATTTTTCAATCCTATAACAGCCCCGATATGCCCCGCAGTTATTTCAGGTATTTCTTCACGAGTATTTGAATGCATTTGCACTAAACGTCCTACGCGCTCTTTTTCTCCTGATACAGGATTATATACATATGATCATGACTTAAGTGTACCAGTATAAACGCGTACGTAACATAATTTTCAGATAAACGGGTCTGTTGCTATCTTAAAAGCAATAGCTCAAAGTGGAGAATTTTCTGCTACTTTTATATCTTCTGTTTTCTCAAGATCATCTGGATCTTTTACTGTAATTACTCAGCCACTTACGTCAAGTGGGCCAGGGAGATATTCAACCGCAGCATCTATAACCATTTGTACTCCTATGTTTTGTAGTGCCGAACCACAAGTTACTGCATAAAGCTCATTATTACATACTCATTTTCTCAATCATTTTTTAATATCCTCTACACTAAGCTCTCCGTCTGAGAAGTACTTGTCCATAAGTGCTTCATCTTGTTCTGCAACCTTTTCAACTAACTCAAGTCTAAGAGCATCAACTTTATCTTTAATGTCTGCTGGAATGTCTATTTCAGCTATATTTTCACCTGAACCTCCATCAAAATGATATGCTTTCATTTCAATGATATCTACTATACCTTCGAAAGTTTCAGCTTGTCAGATAGGATATTGTATTGCAACAACTTTATTTCCAGCAAGTCTTTTTTTAATAGAGTCAATAGACATATCAAAATCTCCCCCCATTTTATCCATTTTATTAACAAATGCGATACGTGGAACTCCGTATTTATCTGCTTGTTTCCATACTGTTTCAGATTGAGGCTCAACTCATTGTGATCCATCAAATACAGCCACTCATCCATCAAGAACTCGAAGTGAACGCTCTACTTCAATAGTAAAATCAACGTGCCCCGGAGTATCGATAATATTGATTTGATAACCTTTCCAAAAAGCAGTTGTTGCTGCTGAAGTAATAGTAATACCTCGTTCTTTTTCTTGTTCCATCCAGTCCATTGTCCCTTCGCCATCATGGGTTTCTCAAATCTTATGAATCTTTCATGTATAAAAAAGTATACGTTCAGTGGTAGTAGTTTTTCCGGCATCGATATGGGCGATTATTCCTATATTTCGTACCATTTCTAAAGGAGTCTTACTCATAGCTTGTAATTAAATATTAAATAGTTTGTTCTTGTATTAAGTGCGAGAATTGTATAAAATAGCTTTAAAAAGTCAAATTATATTTCAAGCCCTTCAAAAGTCCATTCTCTTTTAAAATCCTTCAGTGTTTCTTTTAGTGTTTTTTCGAGCTCTTTAAGAATAAACTCCGTGTAACTAGTAGCTACAGAGTCAGACATAGTATAATGAAGCTCTTCAAAGAAAAATAAAAGTGTGGTTTTACAAAAATCACGTATAGTATCATCATAAATAATTAGACTCACACTCCTTTCTGATATTAATGCGGAAGATTCAAATCGGATTACAGCATGAATATCTTCTATCCAATCATTTATACGCATGCGTATCTGATCGGGAATTTTTTCAGGGTGGAAGTCAGTAATTTCTGTTGGGATAATAAACTCAAAGTGTATAGAGGAAAGTCAAGAAGTTTTACGTATCTCATTACTGATAGGAATATATATAAGAGAAAGGATTCAAAGAAGAAAATTAGTACCATATCATGCGTCAAGTGCTGGAAAAAGTTTTTCCAGCAGAGTATCGTATTTATTTTTTAAAATCAATTCTACCAAAAAAGAAGCAAGTAAAAAATCGTATTTCTTAGCTTTTTTTTCATCTTTTTGAGTCTTTTTAATACCTGCGCTAGCTTTTTTGGCAGATTCTTTATATTTTTCAGATATTTCAGCTGACTGTTTTCACCCCTCAGCTGATTCAAGTCATCAAAGCTCTTCTATACTCATAATATCTTTTAAAATCCTGAGATATATATTACGCGCTTTATATTACGGAAATCAGTAAAATATTCAAACCGAAGTCATAATTCTGTCAAAACATCTTGGGAGTAATCATACTGATCATAACCTATCTCAATACATACATGTATATCTTTAAGTTTATAGGTATTTTTTAACAAAAAACACTGATGAAGTAATGTGGTATAAAGCTCAAAACCAGTTTTATTTCCACCATAAAGAGCACTATCAGGCTCATATTTTACTACATCGTTTCACATATTTTTCTCATCTCAGTACTTAATATAAGGAAGATTTGCTGAGATATAAAGTGTTTTTTGAAGAGATTTTTTTTCAGAAAGAAACACACTAAGCAAGGATCATTCGAGAAGTGTTACTCAAGCTATATGATGTCTCTCAAGATTCCTTTGACTGAGTTTAAGTATAGCAGAATTAATATCTACTGCGTAAATATCTTGAAACTGAAGAGGGTGGAGTTCAAGAATAAGTGAAGAAAGAATACATGTGGTTCATGTGCCTATATCGATATATGAGCTTGTTTGCATATCAGCAGAGAAGAGGCAGATATCTCTCATAACATCTACTAAAAGCTCGGTTTCACGCCTTGGTATTAAAGTGCAAGGCTCAACATAAAACTCTCTTCCGTAAAATTCTTGTTGTCATAGAATATAACTTTCAGGAACTCATTTTTTGAACTCATAAACATATTTTTGAAAATCATACAGAAAACTTGCAGGAATATCTTGTTTGAGAAATAAATCTTCTCTCGAGCATCATAGAACCTTGCAAAGTACTCTTTCTATAGAATCTTTACTAAGGAAGCAAGATACACCATACTCATAAAACTCACTCTTTTTCATTACTCTTCAAAGTTTTTACGTGAAAATATGAGTACTGTGAAAAAAAGCAAAAATGCGATATATGTAAAAGTATAGAAGGTATTAGAGATAAAATATAAAGGGGGGAGAATCTCAAAAGTACCTATAACATCTTTTATATTAAGAGCTTCAAGTGGCGGAAAGAGGAGTTGCACTCACTGCACAAGCATAAATAATATTTCACTTATCCGAGCAAACATCGTAAGAAGTAGGGAAAAGCTATGAGAAACAACAAAAATCATAAGACTTACAATAATTGTTAGCATAGGGGTCATGAAGGTCGAAAGGAAAAATACAATCGCGAGAAGAATCAATAGCTTCCACAATGTAAAAAGTAGTGAAAGGAGTATGAGGGATTCTAATACAATCTCTTGGAAGAAAAGTACTCAAAGAAAAAGTAACGACTGCATGATAAAAAGAAGGAGTATAACTCCCGAAAATCCAAAGTATTTTCCAAGTATAAAATCTTGACGAGTAATTGGTTTTGAGAGTATGAGAAAAATCGTCTTTCCTTCTACTTCCTTAAAAAGGAGTTGGCTTCCTACAAAAAGTACACCAATAAGTCCAAATATTTCAATCATTGCAATCCCAAAATCAACTATCACTTTATCACTCTCTCAAATGGTAAGTTTTCATAAAATAATAGAAAACAATATAAATACGAAAGCAAAGAACACTATAAGATACAAAAACCTATTTCGTACAATCTCTTTAAAGGTATTAAGTGCGATATTAAGCATAACATATATATAAAAAATATTTCCTATGAGTGTAATGAGAGATGTTATTTTTTCAAGTCTAATCAAAAATATACTCTAGAACTTTCTTGTTTCCATTTATAAAACTTTCTATATCCATAGACTTCTTCCCTTCAGGCTTTACTTGAGTAATCACTAAAAATTTTTTATCAGCACAGATTATTCAAAAAAATTTTTTATTAATTCTAATAAAACTTCAGATTATAATATCTCAGTCATATTCTCTTTCGAAATCTCATATAACATCAAAACAACATCACTCTATAACAAGTCTCTTCCCTTCATAAAAGGTAAATATTCCCGGCCAAGGAGTGTAAGCCCTGTAGAAATTATATATCTCTTCTGCACCTTGCTTTGTAAAAGAAACTTCTCAATCTTCTTTTGAGATTTTCCCACAGTACATGGCTTCTGCGTGATTTTGGGGAGTTCAGCTCAATTCAGAGTCATAGACCTTCAAAAGTGTAGATCTCAGAAGCTCAGGACCGATACGTGTAAACTTTTGAAAGATATCTGGAGATTTGTCTACTGTGTCTACTTTGATTTTCGCTATCTCAAGGATATCTCACTCATCCATGCGCTCTGACATAAACATAGTTGTCAACCCTGTCTCAGATAGCCCGTCTCTCAGTGCTGCCTGTACAGGGCTTGCTCATCGATACTTCGGGAGGATACTTCCATGTAAATTAATACATCCGTATTTTGGAATCTCGAGAATTGACTTTGGAATGATTTTTCCATATGCCACTACGACAATAAAATCGAGATTAAATCTCTTGAGAATAGTCTCAAGAGATTGGTCTCTTTTTAGTGATTCTGGCTGCAATACCCCAATCCCTGCATTAAGAGCAACTTGTTTTACTGGAGTAGCAACTAGTTCTCGCTTTCTTCATACTGCCTTATCAGGTTGAGAAACGACCAGTACAACTTCTATATCCTGATATCACAAGAGTCATCTCAAGATATCAGATGCGAACTCAGGGGTTCCAAAAAAAGCTATCTTCATAATTATTTTCTAAACGTTATTTTTTTGATATGTTCTCCTATATAAGAAAGTCCGAGAACAAAACAAACTATAATTCAAAATACTACGATTTTTCCAAGGGTTTCAAGAAAGAGTGCTGCAAATCAAAAGATAAATGAAAGACTTACTACAAGTATCAGAACTTGTTTTTCAGAAAGTCAGATATCGAGAAGTCGGTGATGGAGATGAGTAAAATCACCTTTAAGTGGGTTTTTTCACGCAAGAATACGCCTAACAACAACATAAAGAGCATCAACAGCGTATATCCCAAACACCGCAAGCACAGTTGCAACTTTTCCTCAAGAGATGATGGCAAGTGTAGCGAGCATAAAACCAAGAAACATAGTACCTGCATCTCCCATAAGTACTTTTTCATGCATATCAAAATATATATATATTGCAAGTATAGCTACAAGTATGAGTGATAATTGCATGATAAATATTGCATTTTCTACTCATCAAGCATAGTTATCAGTAAGGTAGAGTCTTACTCATAAGAGAAATATAATCATAAAGCATGTAAGTGAGATACAGCTTGTATTACCCTTGATACCATCCGTCCAATTAAGTGCATTAAATATAAAGACATACCATAGTATAGTAAACAAGAGTGGTACAAGAAATATTTGAAAGTGAAGAAAGGTAACAAAGATGTTTTCGAGTTCAATTATTCCCCCAAATATTCCACTTATATATCCAATCTTAATACTTGTAAGTCCAATTACTGCACCAATAATTATTTGCATTATAAGCCTATACTTTGGACTTACATTAAATCTATCATCAAGAAAGCTTACAAGCGTAACAAGTCCTCAAAAAAGCCATATAAGTAGTAGTTTATGATCAAGTTCTACAAAAAATAAGCTACTAATAAAAAATACTCCAAAAAATACAACCCCTACTCCATAAGGAATAGGTTCACGTTTCTTTCCATATTTCTTTGGATTATCAAGGATATTATATTTTTGAAACAGAAAAAGACTTATCCTAAGAAGAAAATAAGCTATAAATCCTGTAAATATAAATAAAGAAAGTAAAATCATATTTATGCTGATATTTGTTTTTTTGACTCGTGCTTATGAGTATTACATCGTAATTCATTGTACACTGAATCATTAATGATTCAGCTTTGAATATGAGATACTTTGTCTATTTTATCTATACAAGTCATGTTAGATAAAAAATTTGCATCTAAAATATCTGAAAATTCTTCTTTTATGTAAGTTCTGAGATCTTGTATATCTCAGTCAAAATCTATAAGCGCATGCCTCAATACCGATCATCAAACTTCTGATGACCTTATAAGATAATACATATTATTTTGAAATTAAAAAATTATTTATGAAAACAAATATCTGAAATTTTATTTTTTGCTTTTAGGGGATCATCTACGTAGGTAAGTCCAATCACAAATGCTGATTCATCATCCTCCTCAAAATGAGGATTCTCTACATAATCTGCATGAATATTAATAGTTCCGTAAGAAAAAGCATTTTCTAAAAAAGTATTTCTACTCACTTGTATACTTCGTATACGATTCGTAGGAATCTCCTTCATTACACTATAAAGTATTCCTTTTTGCTTATAGGTAAAGATTGAGTTAGGTGTGACGATAGTAAAGTCATAAAGGTACTTAAGAAGCTTATGTCCAACCCTAAACCAAAGTATTGGAAAAAAAACAAGAGAAATAAGAGCTATAACTATAGTCTCGTATGATTCAAGATAGTAGAGTAAAATAGATAGTAAAACAAGGAAGAAAACACTATATCAAAAAAGATGGAGAAAAACTCTAAAATAAAGATGATAGCGGGATCGCTGTAAAATAAGTATTTCATCATCATGAAAACGTTCTCTCTGCCTTGAAAGAACTTTCTCACGGAACCTCGTGTCAAAGTTAGAAAATATTTTCATGCAAGAATGATAAGGTATTATCGATAAATAGGGAAATTTTCACAAAGCGTGATTACTCGAGACTTAAGGCTTTGAAGCTTATCTGTATCTCCCTGAGAAGTAAGTGCTCAGATTATAATATTTGCTATTTCCTTCATTTCTCACTCCTTCATACCACGGGTAGTTGCTGCGGGTGTCCCTATTCGTATTCAAGATGGATTCATAGGAGGGCGGGTATCATAAGGTACCATATTTTTATTACATGAAAGCCCAATTTGCTCAAGTATTTTTTCGGCATCTTTTCAAGTAATATTAAAGCTTGAATAAACATCTAAAAGCATAAGGTGGTTACTTGTCCCTCAGGAAACTATTTTACATCAAAGAGTTTGGAGTTCTATTGCAAGTGCTTTTGCATTATTTACTACTTGTTGTTGATATTCTTTAAATTCTGGCTTAAGTGCTTCTCAAAAGGCTACTGCTTTTCCTGCTATTAGATTTTCATGTGGTCAACCCTGCAATCCTGGAAATACCATACGGTCTATTGCTTTTGCATATTTTTCCTTACAAAGTATGATTCCTCATCGCGGCCCCCTGAGAGTTTTATGAGTTGTTGAAGTCACAACGTCACAATAAGCAACAGGATTTTCGATAATTCACGCGGCAACGAGTCATGCTATATGAGCTATATCAGCCATAAGATACGCTCATACTTTATCAGCAATCTCTCTAAATCTTTTCCAGTCTAAGTCTCGAGAATATGCGGAAAATCAAGCAATAATAAGTTTTGGTTTATGCTTGAGTGCAAGTCTTTCAAGCTCATCCATATCCATTTCTTCTGTTTCTCTATCTAAAAAGTAAGGAATAATATTATAAAGTATTCCTGAAAAATTCATTGGATGCCCATGTGAAAGATGTCCTCCTTGATCAAGAGAAAATCATAAAACTGTATCTCATGGTTGAAGAAGCGCCATAAATACTGCCATATTAGCAGGGCTTCATGAGAGTGGTTGGACATTTGCATGTTCCGCTCAAAAGAGCTCTTTTACTCTATCAATAGCGAGCTGCTCTACTTCATCCACAATATGACATCCCCCGTAATACCTTTTTCCAGGATATCCTTCAGCATACTTATTAGTGAGTATACTCCCATTTGCTTCTAAAACTTCTTTAGAAACATAATTTTCAGATGCAATAAGCTCTATTTCATAATCTTGTCTTTTTGATTCCCTTGCAATCATATCTGCAAGAATTGGGTCTTGAGTATATAACATATGTTTAAGTTCTTTAAAAAATAAAATATTATTATTTATTTTTTAAAATTCCCAAGCAGAAGTTTAGAAGTGAATTTATAATTCATTGTAAAATAATAGGAATATAAAGCTAAATACATAATACTTAAATATATAGAAAATCAATATATTTTATATTATTCCTCCTCATCTATTTCATCTATTTCATTAAGGTTTTCTTCTTCCCTCTCTAGAGATATAAGTGGTTCAAACGCCTCTAATGTTAATCATATAGTATTTTTTTCTATATATATTTGCATAAGTCTTTTTGCTTCTTCTAGTTGTCTATCGTAGTTGTTTTCAAAGTCCTCCTCAAGGAATATTACTTCTATATCAGGATTAATTCCCTCAAGCTCTATATTGCGTCACAGAGGAGTATACCAGTTTGCAACTGTAAGCTTTAAAAGTCCCCCTCAACTGATATCAAAAGGTTGTTGAACAGATCATTTTCAAAAACTTTTTGCTCATAAAAGTATTGCTTTATTATATTCTCTGAGAGCTCAAGCGGTTATTTCTGCAGCGCTTGCTGAGTTCTCATTTATAAGTACAACTATTTTTTTATCAAAAATATCTCAATTATTATCACTCCTAAACTGTGTATTATGCACGCTATCCCTATATCGTATACTTACAAGCTTCTCTCATGCTACTATAAACTCTGAGAGTATTTCTACAGCTGATTCAAGATATCATCAACCATTATTTCGTAAATCTAAAATAAGTCAGTCAGGATTGTTGGTTGATATATTTCAAAGTGCTTCCCTAAACTCAAAAGAAGTACTATCTCAAAACATATTTACACGTATATATCAAATATTCTCATCTTCAAATATTTCATGCTCAATAGACGGTATCTGTATTTTTTGACGTATAATATTTTTTGTTATAACATCATCCTGACTTGGTCTAATTACCTCAAGAATAACTTCCGTTCATGCAGGTCATTTAATTTCCTCTACCGCATCAAAGAGATCGAGATCCTCAAGACTTATACCATTTGCACTTATTATTATATCTCAAGATCTTATATCTCATAGAAGTGCTGGAGATCACTGTATAACTCTCTCAACCTTTACTCAAAGTGTAACTTTTTCTACCACAGCACCAATACCCTCAAAATCTCAAGAAAGACTTTGCATAAATCTTTCCGTCGTCTCTCTATTCATGAATTCACTATTTTTATCTTGTAACATTTCAACCATTCATTTTACTGCTCATTCAGTAAGTGCTTGAGTATCAATATTTTCTTGAGTATAAAAATTATCTTGTATAAGTGAATATACACTATTTAATACAGTCGTATCTATTTGAAAATTTCATCTTGAAACGACTTCTTGTGGACTTTTTCACAATTGTATATGAGTACTATTGTCTATATAATGGGAAAAAACGACTCATCAAATAAAAGATGTTAAAATCAAGACAAAAACTTTATACATTTTTAATATTTTAGGGAATAATTTTATACTATTGTGAAATGGAGAAAAATATTTTATAATTTTTCTTATCTTACATTTTAGAATTTAAAAGCAAGTCAATTCCTATTTTTTAATTGTGTTATGAGTTTGTTAAAAATATTTTTATTGCTCTGTAATAGATTTTTAACAAACTTTTACACATTTTAACTTTTTCTATATTGAAGATAACAATACTAATAAACTATATTAAGTGGCTTAATCAAGAAAACAGTAAGAAGATTAGTACTTTTACACATTTTAACAAAAATAATTAATACTACTACTATGTTATATATTTGTATATTTATAAATAATATAGTACACTTAATGTTAGAAAACTATAAAAAATAATACACTCATATGTTATCAACTTTTCTTGCAAAACAAAAAAAATATTCTCATAAGAAAAAACTTATTGAAACAATCATAGTTTCTCTTCATATAGAAGATTCTTGAAAAGAGCTTTATCTAAATGCTTTATCAGTAATGTCCCAGGAGGAACTCGATATTCTTTATGTGAAACTTACAGGATTTGTAGAAAAAATAGAGCTTAAAGAAATATCTGATATTAAAAAACAAAGTTTTACTACTATAGCTTGAATGAGAAAAAAAGAAGCAGAAGAAAAAACACGGGATATTAATGCAGTATCTTTCTTATTTCATAATATTTAATATATGGAAAAAATGGAAATCTCTACTGAGATACTTTGAGATTGAATTGATTGAAAATTAGCTCATCTTGAAGAAGTATCAAATCAAACTCTAGAAAATTTTGAGTGATTATTTCAATGTTCTCATTTTTTTGATTCACGTACAGAAAAGTGATGAGATTTTTGTATGAAATCTGATGAGATAGTTGAATTAGTATCTATTTTTGATGACGCATTATTAAATAATAGAGCATAATTTATGCAGAAGTATAAAGTTACAGCCACGAAAGGACAAAAAAAATATAGCCTTATCATGAGTGCTGAGTCTCAAAAAGAGGCTCAGGAAAAGATACATAATGAAGGGTATAGTATTTTGAAGATTGAAGAATATGATGCTCAAAATTCAAAAAAAAGAAACAATGTAAAAAGATTTGTTTTTAGATGAGAAAAATGAGGTGAAATAAAAACGGGTATCATAATGGGGGATGATATTTTTAAGTTATATGTAAAGCTGAGAGATGAGCTTGATTATAAGGTAACAGCACTATATCCAGAAGATGACCCTACATATGATAATGAAGTTGAAGTAAAAAGAATTATCGAAAACCTCTCCACTTGATATGAGTTGCAAAAAAAATCACAATCTCAACAAAAAACTAAAAAAATAGAGCAGACAAAGGAGCAATCAATGACTTCTACATGAGTATCAGGAGATTTTTATCTTAAAAAACAGCTTGAAGCAACATATAAGCTTGTTGATGCTGTTATATGAAAGTTTCATGTGCTTTTTCAAAATAGGGAAAGCTTTAATATAGATGATGAAACTTTTAAAAAACTCCAAGAAGTTTATACAAAAATAATAACTATAAAATCTTCCACAAATCTTCCAAAGCTAAAGGAAATAGGAGAGCTCGCCCTTATTAAAATAGCAGAAGTTGAACTTAAGTGACTCCAAGTTGAAAAGACACAAAAGGCACAAGAGTATCTTAAAGAAACAAATCGACTTTTAAAAAAAATAGGTTCAAAGGAACAATTTAAGGATCCTGATACTGATATGGTGCTCTATTTAAAGAATACTATTATAGAGCTTATAAATAAACTCAAGCTTTCAAGTATTAAAGAAGCTTTAAAAAAAGATGAAAAAAAAGTAGTAGATACAGAAACATATGAGTATCTCAAACTTCTTCTTCAGTTAGAAAAATATGAAAAAAAATTGAAGGATATAAACGGAATTATTATAAAATCTTTTTTAACCTATCTAAATCCCTTTAATACTTCTGAGGAAAAAGTAAAAGTTTTACTTAAAAAAAAGGTAATAGAGCAAAATATTGCTATACTTAAGGCAAAAAAAGCATGAAGACTCTCTTCATATACAAGTATAAAAAAATGATTTCAAAAAACACTCGACTCTATAGCAGACTTTCTTAAGTTCATTGAGTGAATGAGTATAAGCTTTGTTGTAATATTTAGTTATTTATTTTTATTAAGTATAATATTTTCATCATTTATCGATATTAACACCTGAGCACTCCCGTATTTTTTACTTTTCTTTTTACTTGTGATACTTACAGAAATACGAAGACATATTTTTATACTTTTTTTCTATATTGTTTTTTTTCTCTTTTCCTTTATATTTATACAAGTAAATTTTTAAGAAGAGTATTTATATGAAACTCCTGCTTTTTTTGCTTGGTATATGTTATTTTTTTATATTTTTTCTTTTATTTCAAAAAGGGATAGTATCTGGATTACTCTCCCTTTTTTGGCAAGCTCAATTATATATTATCTTATCAATTATTGCTATACTCTATACACTTGAGATGAAGAAGTTTTCTAGGAGTTCAGAGAGAAAAGAAATTATTTCATTTTCATGAAAAGATATAACAGTATTTATAAAAAACTCCCTAAAAAATAATATATATTTTTTAGGGTTAATTCTCTTATATAGTTCTTTCTACTTTATCTTTCGTTGACTTTTTGAAGATCTTTACATAGGAAGTTTTTTTGTAGTACTTAATATTGGAACTTTATTTTTTTATATTTTCTCCCAAAGGTTCCATATATTTTATGATTTACTGAGATGAAATACGATACTTGTTTCTTTTTTTTATTCATTTACCCATATACTTTTCCTTTTTGGTTTAGAAAAAAGCTTTTTATGGCAGGATTATATAAATATGATTCTTATTGCCTTTTCTTTTCTTCTTCTCTTTCTTTCAGTAAGAAGTAAAAAATATATTGTCTTTATAGCAAGTCACGCCCTTATATTTTTCCTTTTAGAAATATTTCTTTTATGTTACTTTCTTGTTCCCGAGGATTTCCTTATTTTATGTATTAATATAATTCTTTTTTGAGTTATATCTTCATTTTTTTTCTTTACAAATATTTTAAGTCAAAGAACATATATCCCACCAAAATTTTTTTTAGCTTGGGGAAATATATTGAGTTATTGACTTATCATCCTTTCAGGATTTACATTTTTTCATACTCATATACTTGTATTTATATTACAAGGTATAGTAAATATTGTAATCTGAATATATCTTTATTTATATTATAAAGAATTTTGAAACAGAGAAAGTCTTTTCTTTGCTCTGTTTTCTTTTTCACTTACATGATTTGCATTTTTCTTTCAAGTATTTTGAAAAGAGAGTTTTATGATATTACTCCCATTTTTATTTTTAATCCTTTCGGCTCTTAGTTTTCTTTTTCCTTTCCTGCGAAAATATATTCTTGATAGAGAATTGTATACTATGCAATTTATTTTTATATGAGTCAATCTTGTCTGAGTACTATTATTCGTAATTTTAAGAGATTTCTCTATACTTCACTTTTGATATCTTCTTCTTTTTGAAGCAGTATATTATATTAGTAATTCTTTTATTTTTAAAAAACTATCCCCATGAAAATAAGTGTAGAAAATATCTTTCAGATTGCTATAGATATGGGTTTAAAGAATGATCCAAGAGGAAAAAAGGAGGTTTTAAGGTATTTAGAAGACTGCAAAGAGGAATATAAGACTCTCTCAAAAAATGAAAAAAAATATTATAATACAGAGTATCTTAATCATCCCTATCATGACTCGATGATATATCATGGAAAACCAAATACACAAGTAAAAAAGATTATAGTAGGAATAGATGTAGAGTGACCAGAAATACTTCTCGTACACGAATATAATAAAACTGCTGAAAAACCTATCGACCTTATAGTGTGACATCATCCTGAGTCAACAGCTCTTATATGAATTGCTAAACTCCAAAAAGATATTGCCCCATTTGTTGGTGCAAATACAGGTATACCATTGAGTCTCACGGAAAAAATAGAAGCACCAAGAGTATGAGAAGTAGAGAAAAGATTTTCCCCACTTAATCATCATAGAGTAATACCATTTGCAAAGATGCTTAATATTCCGTATCTTGGTTTTCATACACCAGCTGATAATTGTGTTCATACCTATCTTGAAAAACTTATCCAAAAAAATAAAAACAAGCTTATATATTTGCAAGATATTATAGATCTCCTTCTTAAGGAGCCTGAAATGTCTTACTCTAAAACACTGTGATCAGGTCCTGCAATATGGAATTGAGAGAAGAAAAGCCGTGCTTGAAAGATAGTGGTAACAGGTATTACTTGAGGAACAGAATCATCTAAGGATATCTATAAAGAATATGCGCTTGCGTGAGTTGGGACAATTCTTGAGATGCATATGTCAGCTGAGCATCTTGCAGAAGCAAAAAAATATAAGCTTAATGTTATTATGACAGATCATATGGCATCAGACTCTCTTGGGATGAATCTTATTCTTGATGAGATAGAAAAACTATGAGTAGAGATACTTGATTTTAGTGGCTTTACTCGTTTTTCTCGCAATACCTAATGCTTTCGTTTTCATTATTCTCTGGTGCAAAGTGCTATAATTGTTGACAAAATTGACACTATTTCTGTCCACAATGTATACCTAAACTCCAAATTTACGAGGGTTTTGATTACGCCTCAAAGCGCCCATCTAAAAATTTCTATATAGACAAAGAGTATCAAAAAGACTTTTCTCTCACACAAGTTATTGTACTGACACATTATCATCAAAAATGAGTAAAGACACTCCTGAGGCATGCAAAGTTTTATGGAAAATATGCTGCATATAGGGATATCATACTCCCATTTTCCCCTTTCTTTAATGAGTATCTTGATACCCATAATTCTCTTCTTGTTCCCATTCCTCTCCATTTTCTTAGAAGGTGGAAGCGAGGCTTTAATCAGTCAGAAAAAATAGCTTGAGTTATCTCCCGTATTGTAGATATTTCAGTGTGTAATACACTTCTTTTTCGTAAAAAATATACCAAACATCAAAGTCATCTCTCAAAAGCAGAGCGCCAAACAATGCTATATTCAGCATTTTATACTTCAAAAAAACATAAAATTCCTAAAAGTACTACAATATACTTGGTCGATGATGTTGTCTCTTCTGGATCAACCCTTCTTGAATGTGCTAATACACTACGTAGTGAATGATTTACTGATGTTCGAGCAGTAGTTCTTGCAAGTGATTAGGTACTAGTTGACTTTTATGTAAAACTTTGATATAATACCTTTAATATATTATTAAGATATCCTTAATGAGTATACATCATCAACTAGATTTATTTCAAAATGCATGATTAGTGGCGACTCCTCAAGGCATCTCTCCCCCTCCAAATAGAATCTGACAGTGAGTGAAGTGAAAGATAATCTCTATTTTGGAAGATAAATGAGATGTTGCTTTCTATTTTGATGATGCATTTGTTTCTCCAATAGAGTCTTGAAAATGAAAATGTTCACTCAGTTTCGTGATCTGAAGCAGTCATTGAGATAGAAATTTTATGTTTCATTGAGATTTTTCAATCCTTATGAAGTGAGACGGAAGAAGAGTTGAATTTAATGATTTTACATTTTCAGATGAATTTAATACAAAAAAAATCGAGAGCTCGACTTTTTGAAAAAATTTAGAAATAATTCTTTCACAAATTCAAATTTTCTTATTTCAAAATGCAATCAAATAATAATTCCTTATATTCTTGCATAATACTATTTTTCCATACAATAGAAGGTTAGTTTTTATACGCTAACTTTTTTCTATGTCTAAGTTTTTGGAGGTCAAGTGAGCACGAACACATAATCTTAAAAATATAGACGTAAAGATACCTAAAAATACTTTAACTGTTATCACTGGGATATCGTGAAGTGGAAAATCCAGTCTTGCTTTTTCAACAATCTATTCTATCGGGCAGCAAAAATATCTTGAAAGTCTCTCAAGTTATGCCCGAATGTTTGTTTGAAATAAGAGTGATGAAGCACTGTATGATGAAATAATCGGGCTTTCACCTACTATTTCTATAGATCAAAAAACTACTAATAGAAATCCAAGAAGTACCGTTGGAACTATTACAGAGATATATGATTACTATAAAGTTCTCTATCTTAATGCGTGAAAAAGAAAATGTATTAAATGCGGTTCTTGGATAGAAAAAGATAGTATAAAGGATATCGTAGCTCATATCGCAAGCTATCCTGCTGATACAAAGTTCTTTTTGACCTATCCTATCCTTCAAAATAGCAAAGAACTAAATTCAGAAGTTATTAAAAGAGAAGTCCTTGATGCATGATTTATACGTTTCTTAGTTAATAACCAAGAATACACTGTTAATGAAACTTGATCCATCGATTGCAATCAAAACACAAAAATAGACATAATAGTAGACAGACTTAAAACGATTGACAGTTATCAAGATGACCTCGCACAACTTAAGAGACTTAAGGATAGCTTAGAGTTATGTTATAGGCTTTGAAATGGACAACTCTCTATGCATATGCTCGTAGATAATACGGAAAGAAAAGATTTCTCCCAAGGCTTTGTGTGCTCTCATTGTTGACATAGACCTACAAAGCTTTCAATATCTTCTTTTTCCTTTAATTCTCATCAATGAGCTTGTGAAGATTGTCATGGACTTTGAGAAAAAATGGTGTTCCTTGAAGAAAATATAGTAAATCCAAAACTGTGTCTTGATGAGGGTGCTGTCATTGCTCCATGATTTTGAAATTACTTTCTTGCTCAACTTGATGAAGTTTCTCGGACTCATAGTCTTAGATTAAATATTCCTTATAAAAAACTTTCTCAAGAAGAACGTAAGCTTGTTATGTATTGAACAGGTGAAAAAAGCTATACTATAACATTTATTAATGAGCAGTGACGTAAAAATACCTATAACTCACGCTTTGAGTGAGTGATACCAACTTTGACACGTAGATACTTTGATGGAGGCATAGAGCATGGTTCCTATGAGTCATATGTTACTAATATAACTTGTCCAAGTTGTAATTGACATAGATTAAATGAGGAATCACTTTCAGTATATCTAGGGTGAAAAAATATATGAGAACTCACGAGTCTTTCAGTGATTGAAACAATCGATTTTTTTGAAAATTTAAAACTCCCCCCAGAAGAGCAAAAAATAGCACAGAAAGTTTTAAAGAATATTGTAGACAGACTTGAGTTTTTAAAATGAGTCTGACTTTCCTATATCACACTTTCACGAAAATCATGAACACTTTCGTGAGGTGAGGCTCAACGAATACGTCTTGCAACTCAGATTGGAGTAAAGCTTGAAGGGATTATTTATATATTAGATGGACCTTCTATATAACTTCATCCACGTGATAATGATATGCTTATTGCAAATCTAAAGAAGTTAAGGGATCTATGAAATACACTCATAGTTGTAGAACACGATGAAGATATTATGCGTGAATCAGATTATATAATTGATATCTGACCGGGCGCATGAATACATTGAGGAAGGGTGATAGCAGTATGAGATTTCGAGACTTTATGTAAAGATAAAAATTCTGTTACATGACCATATCTTAGTGGATTAAAACATGTTACAGTAGATAAAAAGAAAAGAGATATTTTTTATTATATATCGATAAAATGAGCGACACATCATAACCTTAAGAATATTGATGTAGACATTCCTGTTTGACTCCTCACGGTGGTTACTTGAGTTTCTTGAAGTGGGAAATCAAGTCTTATAAATGATATACTTGCAAAATACCTTGCAAATACCTTAAATAGAGCACATCAACCTGTATGAGCTCACAAGAGTATTACTTGAGTTGATATTTTTGATAAAGTACTTGTTATTGATCAATCCCCTATATGAAAAACTCCCCGATCAAATCCCGCTACCTATACCTGAGTTTTTACATATATAAGAGAGGTATTTGCTGAGTCTTATGAAGCAAAGATACGTTGATATGGACCGTGAAGATTTTCATTCAATACAAAACAATGACGCTGTCCTGAGTGTGACGGTGATGGAGTAAAGAAGGTTGAAATGCACTTCCTTCCCCCAGTATATGTTGTATGTGAAGTATGTGAAGGTAAACGTTATAATTCAGAAACTCTTGAGATTAAATATAAAGGAAAAGATATCTCAGAGATACTTGATATGACAATAGATGAAGCAGTACAATTTTTTCATGCTCACCCACGCATCATAAAAATATTATGACTCATGCAAAAAGTATGACTTGGTTACCTCAAGTTGTGACAATCTTCTTCTACACTTTCATGAGGTGAGGCTCAGCGTATTAAGCTTGCTACAGAGCTCTCAAAGCGATCTACTTCTAAGACAGTATATATTCTTGACGAACCAACAACCTGACTCCATTTTCAAGATGTTCAAAAGCTTCTTCATATTCTTCACAGTCTTGTTGATAAATGAAATACTGTCATAGTAATCGAGCATAATATGAATGTCATCCTCAATGCTGATTATATTATTGACATAGGACCCGAAGGGTGAGATATGTGATGAAATCTTGTTGTAGCTTGAGATGTAGAAGCAGTAAAAAAATGCAAAAAAAGTTACACATGACAAGCTATTAAAAAATATATTTCAAATTTTATTAAGTAGTTATGTTAGAATATTTACGTAGAAATGTTCCTATCACGGAGTTATCGAATTATAAAACTCCTGCAATGACCTCATATTTTTTTGAGATATCCTCAAGTCAAGATTTAGAAAAGCTCCCTGAAATATATACTTGGTCACAAAATGAGGAAATTCCTGTACTTATCGTAAGTTGAGGAACTAATATGCTTTTTGCTTTTGACAAGTACCCTTGAGTCATTGTCCACAATAAACTGAGTTGATGGAACTATGATGTACAAAATCAAAGACTTTTTACATATGGAAGTGAAAGTATTTGGAATATTGCTGAGGTGTTAGAAAAAAAATATAATCAAGATTTATGGCATAGATTTATAGGTCTTCCTTGAAGTATTGCATGAGCGGTATATTGAAATGCAGGTTGCTTTGGTCTTGAAGTAGAAAATAATTTCCTATCGTGCGAGGTACTAGACATATATTCCTGAAATATATCTATACTTGATAAAAGAGATATGGATTTTTCCTATAGATATTCAATTCTA
>JAIUMN010000009.1 GCA_022565555.1 Candidatus Altimarinota bacterium | reverse complement strand
TACTATTTCTTCTGGAGTTATCCAGTCTGGACGTGTTTCTATCGCCATTCCGATGACCCTACATTTTGCTGCCTGATTACGCTCAATTGCATCCTCAAGTGTCTTTGATTCATACATTTTAAAACCCTCCCTCAACTTAAAGCTCGCAAATCTATCTTTTGAAAAATCTGTTTTTTCGATAAATGGCTTCATATCTTCATAACTATTAAACGCGTCATAGATTCACTTGATAAAACTTTCCTGGTATTTTTTTGGATAAAATGACCAGGTTCCTCCGATTATTCTGACATCATTTTTTTCTATCTTATGACCTGTTACCTCTAGGGCTCTGAGGCGATTTTGTATCTGTAGTACTGGATCAAAGTTATTGAGTTCAGCACGCATCACCGCTGGTTCATGAGGAATATAGGACTTCGGAAGTCACTCAAAAGTTGGACAGTATACACACTTTCCAGGACAACCCCAGAACTTTGTAAGAAGTGATATTACCGTAACACCTGAGAGGCTTCTGACTCCTCGTTTTCGAAGCATTTTTCTGAGTCTCTCGTCTTTTTCATACTCTCATTTTCCTGCACGTTCATCATAGCGTTCAAGTATTCTGATACTTGGAAATGGCTTTACAACATCATGATTTTTATAGACATCATTTTTGAGCTTATGAAACTGATCTTTTGTAAGTACGATATCATCACTAAAGAGTTTTCGTACTGTATTTATTACTTCATCGATGACTTGTATATCTTGATTTTCTAGTTGCATAGGGAATTTTCTTGATTATTTTTTAGAACTTGATTATAAGAAAAAAATATATATTACAAAACAAAATCTTTCTCATACTTGAGAAAGATTTTTATAGTTTATATACTTCTGATATATATTAATCTATTATCTTTACATTTTCTAAAAATTTCTCAAAAATCTTCTTCTCTAGAGATGTCTTATAGTTATTTAAAAACCAAATAAAGTTGTTTTCATCTATTTTAATAATATTTGATGCTATAACAGGAATATGCCATGTATTTTGGTACATTTTTCAATTAATTATGAAACTTCAGTTAGAATCAAGCCCTATATTATAACTCTGAAATAGACTTGCAGGAATTCAAAATCACTCATTATTAATTCTAATAGTAATGCTGGTATCAGCATTAGATAAAATTAAATTTCATACTCAGGAGGACTCAATATTATTTTTTAATGTATATCATGGAGGTATCTTAAGACTCAGTTGAAAAGTTTTTTTATTAAATCCTATAATATTAAAATTTTCTAGTACCCACTTATCTGTATTAATTGAGATATTTTGAATGTATCTATCAATCATTATCTCGAGATATAGTAACATAGATCGAACAACTAATTCATTATCTTTATAATGAATATCATAGTTTTCAGGTTGCGTTGACATTATTATTTCTTTTTCAAAAAATCATAATTTTACTTTTGAGGTATATACAAATTCAGACAGCTTTTCTAAGCTATTTATATTTGTACCATAGTGCTTAAAAAAATCATTAGTTATTTTTATAAATTCTTCTCAGTGTTTTGTATTGTTAAGTATTTCATTCTTGAGAGTAATTATAAACCGCTGTTGACTTATCTGATATGTATCAGCACTTACTCATTTGGATCATGATATAAAGAGAATTACAGAGAGAATTACGAATAAGTATATTTTTTTCATGAAAGTTTTTATGTTATAAGTCATAACTAATTATATAAAAAATATCGTTTTTACAAAACAAAATCTTCCTGCTTGCAGGAAGATTTTTCTCAGAATAGATGAGTATCTTGTATGGAATTAATTTTTAATCAAGTATTTTTACATTCTCTAAAAATACCTCAAATACTCTTTTATTTATTGAGCTTTTCGGACTATTATCAAACCCCACCCAGTTATTGTTTTTTACAGTAATAGTAGGAAAAGTATTAATTCTTTTTTGATGCCAAAAATTATTATAAATCTTTTGTTTCACTCTGAGAGATCAATGAGTTTTTTGCTCAATCTCAAAATTTATGAACGATGGAATATTTGGTCAATGTCCGTCTATTCAAATCATAATTCGTATATCTCATCCATCTCAACTGAGTATTACAACTCATCATCAAAATGATAAGAGTTCTTCAAGATTAAAATCTCTTCAGCTAAAGTATTCACTATATCTTATAGAATATCAATCAGGATACATAAAGCTGAGTCCAAGTTCTTCTATAGTTTTTTCTTTCCAGCTCGCTGTATCGATTTGAAAATTATAGCTATATCTATCAAGCATGAGCTCAATATAGATTAGCATATCTCTTACGAGTAACTCACTCTCATTATATGGTTCTTCGTGTCTACTAAATGACATAATACTATCCTTTTTTCAGAATTCAAAATCATTCCATTTTGTATGTATGTAGGAAAAGAGTTCTTGCTGTTTTTCCTTATCATCTCAATAGTTCTTGAAAAAATTATCAACAATCTTTATGAAATGTCTTCAATAAACTTCATCTTTAAGTATTTCGTTCTTGAGAGTAATTATAAATCGCTGTTGGCTCATTTGATATTCATCAGCACTAACTCATTTGAATCATCATGTCAAAATAATCAGAGAGAGAATAAAGAATCAATATATTTTTTTCATTGTAGCTTTTATGTTATGAGTGATATAATCTATTTATTGAATTATATCTCCATTTTTCAGATATTGATTAGTTATAGGATGCTTAAAGAGTCATTCAGGAAATCCATCATAAGATATATGATTTCACCTTATACGAGCTATTTCTTGTCAGTTCTCAAGAGTCACTCACATTACTTGATAAGTTCTGTGCATCTGTCAATCTATTTCTGTTACATAGACAGCTAGCTTATAAGCTTGTGTTTTATCAGATTCAAAATCTATTTTATTAAATCATAGCATGTTATAATTTATATATCATACTTTATGAATCGCATTTTCTGTACTATAATCATGTCCTATATTTCATAATACCTCTTCAAATGATCATCACTTAGTAAAATAGACCTCAATACCACTTACTATAGTTCTTGTATCTGAAACAACTTTTGCATTTATTGCATCTTGGCTATATGCTCAAAGTGCAGGGATAATTATCCCAAGGTCCATCTCCACCTCATCTATACCTCTCGCCCTATTCCTCATCTTGTTGATCCGAACTCTATGCTCAAGTTCTTTAAGAGTAAAGGTTTCTTCAGGTGTAGTAATCTCACGGACTATATCATTTGTAAGTTCAAAATGATCCTCCATATTAAGCTCAAAGTGAAACATATTTGGTGCTCGAACTTTTATATGACTTGTAGTATACTTTTTTCCATCTTCACTATTTTGATTCACTCGTATCTCAGTTTTTGCCTCCACTTCTGGTGATCCAGGCTCTACTTTTACTCTAGTATCCATATCAAAAGTAAACTCTGAAGCGCTATCAGTTGCTTGACTCATTACGGTCAGTATATTATTTGCTTCAACTCACATAATTCCTCCATTTATCTCTCCATTCATCTCAAGTCTATTTTTCTGCATATTACCTACGAAATCTATTTTTATATAACTCTGAGTAAAGTCTTCCTTTGCTGAAATTTCAATCTTTATATCTCTTGTATTCTCTTGTTCTGCCGGCTCTATTTTCATAAAAATACTCATTATATCTTCTCTATCACGTAAATCTACTGTACCAAGGAGTCCTTGTTCTTGAGTATAGATTAGTTCAATACCTTCTCAAAGAATCTCTTCCCCTGTAAAGTTTACTGTGAGATATGATTCTTGAATTCCAGAAGCCCCGATAACACTTCAAGCAGTCATAGTTCACATATTTTCTTCCTGTACTTCTATTCAGAGATGTGTTTTGAAGTTTGCGATTTCTATAAATAAGCGTATCTCACTATCTAATTGAGAAAATATTTCAGTAGCGATTTCTTCATATTCCTCACTACTACATTCTTCTATATCACTATGAAATCAATTTTCTGTATATACTTTGATATAATCCTTTTTCTCACTTCAAAACATTTCAGCAAACATATTCGCTTGATATATACCTATATTTCAAAAAATTCATTTTGCAAGAGAGCATGCGGCAAGAGACGGTCTGAGATAGTATTTAGTTTCTTCTTGTCATACTACTTCAAAAAGTGATTCATTTTCTAAAAATACTCAAAGAGATTCTAAAAATATCTCATCCATTTCAGATACTATATCAGTAATTTCTGAAAATTCATTTGCTTCTGTAATATCTGAGATATCTACACCAAAATCAAGATATTTTCACTCTCAGATAAAGTATTCAATTGCTTCTTTGTAAGAGTTTTCTAAAAATGGAATATCAAGATTGAGCTTCTGAGCTCACGCAAAAAGTCCTTCCTCACTCAGTGCTATATGAAGTTTTTCACTATTAATATTCATACTAATGCTTTCTTCTCATGTCATGTTGAGAGGTGAGAGGATATAGTTCATAAGGAGCTTTTGAATCTGAAAATCAAAAGTATTTTCTACAACTTGTAGACTATAATCATCAGCTGATATATCAAAACTCATACTTCCAAGAAATGGACTTTCTGCTTTCCCATTGATACTTGTACTTCATCCAAGATGATATACTTCTGAAATTTTCTCGATATTTTCTTCAATCGATTCTCTTAAAGCTTTGTATCACTTTTTTTGATATGATATGATTTTTTGTTCTACTTCCTCAAAAGTAAGATTATCTTTATAATTATCCTGAATGAGTCATCCTCATTGTGTATACATATAAAAACCATACGCTCAGATAGATGAGAGTATGATGAGTCCAAGTATTGTAAATACCTGTATTGATTGTTTTTTCGTCATATGTGACAAATAAAAAAATAAATATGAAAAACCCTGTTCATATTTATACTGTACTATAAAAAATATATATTGTCAAAAAATCAGTAAAAGACTTGCATTTTCCAAAAAATTATTATGATATAGTTATTATATTTGTAAACAAAATTATTTATGACAGAGATATATGGGTGACCAGAGTGAAAAGCCCTACCTTCAAGTCATATATGATGGTATTCAACTCTTGATATTAATGCCTCCAAAATATGAGCGCCTTGTCTTCAGCCTGTCTGAAAAGAAATTGCCTTAGCTTGTTGAGATCTTGCTCGGAGATGTTGAAATTGTTTAAATAGAAATTCTGAGTGAAGGTGTGAAGCACCATGAAATAGGAGTGGAATAATTTGTTCTGATACAAGCCTCCCTTGCCTACTTCATGACTTTGATAGTGAAGTATGATACATAAAATAAAAGAAGTCTTATAAGACTTCTTTTATTTTAATTAAGAGTTCTTCGATTATTGTATCTTGATTTTTAGTGCTTTGAAATCAAGCAGCTTGCGTATGACCTCATCATCAAAAACTCTCACAGATAGACGCAACATCATATCACTCTTGACATCTCATAGAGACTTTGTTTTCTTCAAGTGAGATAGGATAGATAAGAAATGCAATTTGCGTTCATTCTATATTTATAAGAAGTTCGTTAATAGCGCCTTTAAGGTGACTTCATATATCAGCTTTCACAATATCAAGTTTTGCAATATCATACTTTGTAAGTGAGCTATAGTTAATAGCTCAATATCTTTCTTGTTTCATATTTGCAATGAGAATTTCCCAAAGCTTGAGTTGCTTAAATGATTTTTTTTGAAACATCTCTGTTATAATGCATCTATAATCTGCTCAATACTCTATAAGTCTTGCTCAAGCCATGAGTGTCTGAGAAGTCACATTTGAATTATAATACATATTAGTATCAGTTTGAAGGCCAAGATAGAGAAATGTTGCTATTTCAGAATCTATATATTCAGTAAGTCAAAGTTCTTCTAGCACTTGTACCAGTAGTTCACATGTTGAACTCACGTTTGAATCTATAATATTTATATCTCAAAATCAAGGATTAGAGATATGGTGATCAATCACTCCCAATGGTTTTTTCTGGAAGACATCTTTCCAGGTTTCATAGATTTTACCAAGCCGAGAAGTATCACTCGCATCGAGTGAAATAATTATATCAGGATCGTATTTTTTGATATCAAGTTCCGGTTCAATAAGCTCTGTGTGTCAGAGAAATGTAAGGCTTGGAGGTACTTCACAATCGTTGATAGCTTTGACCTCTTTCCCTATTTTTCTAAGAATAAGTCATAGTGCTGCAAGGCTTCCCCAAGCGTCCCCATCCATACGGATATGGTTTATCAGAAGTATTTTTTGAGATGATTTTAAAATTTCTGATAATTTTTGTATTTCTTGCCGCATAATAATTTCTTATATTTTATGTTGATAAGTATAGTGATTTTTTGAAAAAATGGAAGAGAAGACATAAAAAAAAGACTCAGTATTTTTGGTAAAATAACTGAGTCGATATTATGTCCATATTCTCTTCCTGGAAGTTTATAAAAAATTTTTAGTATCCAGGGGAATAAGGAACGGAGTGAAAAATTTATCCTTATTTTTCGTGAGTTGTTCACGATTCCTAAGAACGTGAATTTTCTCCAGAATCAAACCTTCCTTGGGTAAGTATTTGAGTGCCTTTACCTTGCACCTTTGTTTTTATTTTTGTTCAGCTGAGCTGATAAAATTTTTGAGTGAGAGTGTTTTGGATAATACTTGCTACTAAAAATACATTCTTAATTAAAAAAATATTCTTAGTAGCAAGTATTATTGTTCTCACATTTTTGTTTTTATTTTTGTCACGCCGAAACGTGATTATTTTTGTTTTCGGGTTGCTTGTTGGATATTTACAAGGCCCATGCTTGGCGAGTAAGATTCTGTTATGTTAATGTGCTGCAGGATGTACGTATTACGTAACCTACAAAGCAATTATATCCTATTTTTTAATATCGTGCAAAAAATTACATACTTTTCTTCACATATTCTTCATAAAACTCTTATATATCCTATTTTAAGCTATTTTTATATATAAAACTTTATCTAAAATAGCTATTTGATTAGATATAATTTATAAGTATAATATATATATTATACTAAGTGTGAAAGTCTTTTGTATAAATAAATGCTACAGAAAATGTAGAAAGAATCTACTTTGTGGAAAAAATGTAAAAACTTGCGTGAGCTATTTTTTATATATACTTCTTTATATATATAATATTTTGATACTATGCAGAAAGATCAAGCTTATACGCTCTCAAAGGACTATCTTGAGCGTGATATATATGGGTTTACACATGAAGATATAGCGCTTTTTCAAAGACTTCTCGCTTATCACTCTGAACTTTATTATGAACTAGAGTCTCCTATTATCTCTGACTCTGAGTACGATAGACTCTTTAAAAAACTACAAGAGCTTGAGAAGGTATTTTGAGTACAAAATAAACAAACACTACAAGTTGGGTCTCAGCTTAAAGTGTCTAGCTTTGCAAAAGTGAAGCACTCACGTCCGATGATTAGTCTTGATAATACTTATAATGCTGAGGAACTCAGAGATTTTGATGCGCGAGTAAAAAAAATACTTGATAAATCAGGATCTGATACAGATGTGATAGATTATATCATCGAATATAAGTTTGATGGTCTTGGAATTGAACTTATTTATGAATGAGGAAAGCTTATACAAGCAATTACAAGAGGGGATGGAGTTGAAGGAGAAGATGTTACAGAAAATATCACAACGATAGAAAATATACCAAAATATATAGAGTATAGAGAGAGACTCGAGGTAAGGGGGGAAGTAATTATGCCGATATCAAGCTTTGAAAGACTTAATACTGTACTAAAAAATGAAGGGAAAAAAGTATTTGCAAATCCTCGAAATGCCGCTTCTTGAAGTGTACGCCTTAAGGATACTTCAATAACTGCACAAAGAAAACTTATATTTTTTGCTTATGATGTAGGGGATATTATGAGTTCAAAAAAAATAATAGACTCCACGCAACACCTCCCTCCAACTCTCTCCTACCAGGAGAGAGAGCAAGCCGCAAAAGATATTTTTTATATTTCTATGATTTGAGCACTGAAGTCATTATGATTTCAGGTGACGGACTATCTTCCTTACTGTACAAATATAGAAGATGTGATATCTGAGATAGAGCATTTTTGAGATAAGAAACAAGCACTTGATTTTGAAATAGATGGACTCGTTGTTAAAATAAATAATATGCCTCTCTGGCGAGAGATAGGCTTTACTGCACATCATCCTCGTTATGCTATATCTTATAAGTTTCCAGCTGAAATCACAACTACAGAACTTCTTTCTGTTGAGCATCAAGTATGACGTACAGGAACGCTCACGCCAGTTGCCAATCTCGAACCTGTGAATCTCTGAGGGGTAACCGTGAGGCGAGCAACGCTTCATAATTATGATGAAATAGAAAAACTGAATATCAAGATAGGGGATAGAGTGTTTCTTAAACGAGCCTGAGAAGTGATTCCAAAGATTATAGGAGTTGCAGTAAGCTCTCACCCTAACCCTCTCCACGCAAAACCTCACCCTAACCCTCTCCTCTGAGGAGAGGGAACAAGCTTCAATATTTTCCCACCAACACGGTGTCCGAGTTGTGGGGCTCTGATTCAAAAAGATGAAGATGCAGTGAGATATTATTGTCCAAATCACCATAATTGTCCCGAGCAAGTAAAGCAAAAAATTATCTACGCAGTAGGGAAGTGATGACTCAATATCGATGGACTTGGATCAGCACAGGTAGAGTTATTTTATAATCTCTGATGGATATCCACGCTTGCTGATATCTATAGATTAGACTCAAAGCGCGATGAGATACTCACGCTTCCATGATATAAAGAGAAATCTGTCTCTAATCTCCTCAGCTCTATAGAAAAATCTAAAAACCAAGCCCTTTGGAGATTCCTTGTTGCACTTTCCATTCCGTGAGTTGGAAGGCAAGCAGCAAAAGAGCTTGCAAAGATATTTCGTTTTCAAAGTGATATACTTATATTTCCATACTCAAAAGAAGAACTCGAATCACTACAAGACATCTGAATAAAAACCGCAGAAACTATTTATGAATTTTTCCATCATCCACTTGAGCGAGAGAGGCTTGAGGATTTGCTTGGATATATAGAGTTAGAGCTTATACCCTCTCTCAATTCTCTCCCACTGGGAGAGATGAAGCTACAAAATACTATAGCCTCTTTCTCCTCCAAAGGAGAAAGGATTCAGGATTGAGGGCTTGTCTGAGAAACTTTTTACCCAAAATATTTCTGAAAAAAGATGTGTATCACGGGAAGTTTTGATTGATACAGTCGTGATGATTTTATAGAAATACTTGAGTCTCAGTGAGGTGAGTTTGTAGGTTCTGTAAGTAAAAAAACAGACTTCTTACTCGCTTGAGAAAAAGCTGGAAGTAAGTTAAAAAAAGCGCAAGAGCTGGGAGTAGTAGTAATATGACTTGAGGATTTTATAAAATAGTTCACAAGAAGAAAAAAATATGCTAGTATTACACTAGTATATTTTTTATATATCATATGCTTCAACGAGATAAGGAAAATCTAGAACAAAGACTTCAGCAGCTGAAAGAAGATGCGAAAGAAGATTTTTTTGAGGCGCAGCAAGTATTTCTCAGCGAGTATGAAATTATGCTTGAGAATATTTTTTCTAGTGATAGTTTTGGAATCAAGTGACTTCTGACTGCATATTTTGAGCTTACATATGTTGATATGAAGTCAAAAACTGATGATATAAATATTTGAGATATTTTTCAAAAAAGCCTTACGAAGTCTCTTGTATGACTTCCACTCTCATCTGAAAAAAAACAAGAGTTTAAGAAATTAATACTTCAACTCCAGAGTTCTCAAAAACCAAAAACTGAATTATATCACAGTTCAGAACAATTAATTCATGATCCGTATTTTCCTATTATTGAAGATATGGCTATAGATGGAGTTTTGACTCGTGAAGAGTTTTATGCTCTAGAGTTTTCCTATACACGTAATGGATGAGACCTTAAAAAAACACTGAATATACTTACTCCCCAAGTAAGAGCTCTGATATTTTCTGCGATTGAGCATTATGAATCTCTTAATCGAAATGAGAGTGAAGTGATGTTTCGTAATGAGTATGCGAGAGAAATCTGATCCTTGGAGAAAAGCTGAATACAAACTTCACAAGTGATAGCCTTTGTAGCACGTAGTTATTATAAAAATCCTGGAAGATATAAAAAATACGAACATCCAAAGAGGCGACTAAAGCGTACATTTAAGCTTTCACTTCTTCGACTTCTCAGAAAAAAACTTGGAAATATCGATGCAGAAAATATATTAAGGCGTTTTGAAGAAGGGGAGACATTTTTTGACCTCTTTCATATTATATCTGAAATACTTGAGATACTCCCAGAAAACCCTCAGAGTTATGAAGTATACACTGCCAGTAATGCGTTAGAAGAAGCTGAAGATATACTTTCGGAAGCGGAATCTACTCAAGAAAAAATCCTTAAATGACAAAAGCTTACTACAAGTGTTTCAAAACTTATTGGAGAAACAGATGCTGAATTAGACTCCGAGGTACTTTCAAGACTTCTTGATGCAAGTACAGATTTTGTATGAGAAGATATCTATTTCCGCTCCAACTTAGAAGAGGCTTGAGTTCTTGCCGAGGGGAAAAAAATACAGGAATCAGACGATGATGAAGAAGATGATGATTATAGTAAGCTTTCTCCAAGGTGAGCGTATGAAGCGATAAAAAATGATTTTCTTGCACTTGAAAAAGAAAAAACAAAAGCTTTTCTTGAAGGACGATATGATGATATCGACACTTACAATGAAAAACTTTTTGTTATGCAGAGAAAACTTGAGAAACTTGCGATAATACTATGAGAAGAGCTATAATATTTCAGCACATCAATTAAACTCTCTTTCAAAGTAATTTCACTCAACAATAAACTCAAACACATTGTCACTCATACCATCACTACATGTTCCTTCAGTAATTATGAAAGCAATATAATCACCTGTGATATACCATGTATTTTCACTTTCAAGATATACTTGTTGCACAAAATGTGATTCAGTAATAATATCTTCTTCCCCAGGTTCTGACCATTCAAAATTTTGATCACTATAGGTAAATGACCAAAAAGGTTCAGTTCCTAGAGCTTTAAATGCTTGATCCGGAAAAGCTGAAATAGGAGGCGTTACGGTAGTATCCTCATCCATATCTGAATCTTCTATAACAGGGCTAGTATTTTCCCCATTTGTGTTTATATCTTCACTTTGCCAACCACAAGACGAAAGTGTTACAAGAAGTATTGTAAGTACTAGGATAGTATATTTCATATATGAGATAGTTAGTAATAATTTACCTTCAAGGCTCACTTAGTATAAAGAAAAATTATTTTTTTTCAAGTATGAGATAGTAAAAATCTTCTTGCTCACCACGAAATAATCCCTCAAACTCAGTTATAGCTTCTCTGTCATAGATATCACTATTTTTATAATCATAACTCACAAGCTGTACGACCCAGAGTCAAAGTTCTTTTACTATTTGTAAGGTATCCTCAAAGTACTCTTTATGATCAGTCTTGAAATGCAAAACTCATCAGACCTTAGTACAGTAAAATGAATTTTTAAGAAAATCACGACTGAGAAGCCGATGCTTTAACTGCTTTTGTTTATAGCAAAATGGATCAGGGAAGTATATATATATTTCCGAGAGTTCCTCTTGCGCAAATACATCTCATACTGATTGCCCGTATGACTGCAAGATAAGATATCGTTTGTTGTCCTCATGAGATTGAAATCAGAGCCTTCGCTTTACTGCACTTGGTGCAAGTGGTGACTTTGAACTATTCGCTTCACAAGCTTCATCTGCTTTACGTGCAGTAGTATAAAGTCGCTTATAACGAAGTTCCATCCCGATAAAGTTTTTATTTGTATATTTAGTAAGCATGTAAGAAAAATAATTCCCCATTCCTGTACCTATTTCAAGTACGAGTGGGTCATTATTTCAGAAGTATTTTTCCCACTTTCACTTATGAAGTATATAATCTTCTTTGCTTAAGATAATACGTGGATGTTCTCGACATTTTGGAATATAAGGATTTTCGTAGGGCATAGTGAGTATGTTATTTCTGGATGTATATATCCTTTGGTGGTATAGCTACCCTATATTATGAGTATTATGCTGAAAATTACAATCTTGCAAAAATTTTTTGCATTTTTTCAAAGTTTTTTTATACTCTTGAAGCTTTTTATGGGTTGTTAGCTCAGTTGGTAGAGCACAGGACTCTTAATCCTTTGGTCCCGGGTTCGAGTCCCGGACAGCCCACCATTTTGATTTAAAAAAATTCCTTCACGTTTGTGAGGGGATTTTTTAAGCTTCTTCTTGTAATCAATAAATCTTCAATATACTTAAAATATTATTTTTTATATACTATATGTTATATAAATTTTTTGCTATCATTTTATGATACATACTGACGTTTGCGATTGTTATTGCTTGTGTTTTTGATACTTCAAATACAACTCTCAGGGTAGAAGGAAATGAAGTCATATGAAGTTCGTCTTTTCATCCATTTCAGATAGATTATCTTTTAAGAAAACATAATCGCTCTACCCCAAAAGCAGAAGAGTTTATGGTGGAGAGTGATTTTATAGAAGGGTATATACGTGATAATATCACCTTAAAAAATAAAGGGAAGCTTTGTAATATATATGAGATACAACTTCAAGAGATAGATGCAGTAGTTATTTTTTTCCAGGGTGTAGAACTAAAGTACCGTTTTCGTTGTGATGAGGATGTAGTAGACGGTATAGTGGAAATAAGTTTTTTTTCTGAGATAGGGAGGCAAACGAATATGCTAGAGGTATTACTTGAGTGAGAAGGAGGTGTGTACCAGATATACGAACCTCTTGATCCAAAATACCAGGTATTGGCTTTTAATACTATTGCGAGAGCTTATACATTTGAGGGGAGTTTTTTAGAGGACCAGACTGCAAGTAGATATGAGACACAAGAACGAGAATGAAAAGATGTTGATGAGAATGAGTACTGCAATGTACTTGATTTTGACGCTCTTTGATATACTCACCTCTGAGACATGAGTATGTGTGATATACTAGAAGAAAATGAATCATCTTTTATGTTAGGTACTAACACTCAAGTGTGACATGATGTACGACCATCCTTGAGGTCGCAACCTGAGCAAGAATCCCTCGTAGAAAGTATATACTTCCAAGTAGAGAAGCGGCTGTGAGAGTATCTGCAAGGATGAAAAGTAAATGTATTTGGACTTTGGGGGATAGTTTTTTTACTGTGATTTCTTCATGCAGCGTGACCTGGGCATTCAAAATCTATACTTGCAGGCTTGATGCTTGATAGTCGTACTTCTTTTAAAGGCTGACTCAGTTATATTATATCCTATACACTAACCCACTATATCGATATTATAGTATTTAGCCTCATACTTTATATATTTTTACAATCATTTGATATCACAAGTTACTACAACCTTATGCAATATATATCTGTTGTTATCCTATTTTGACTGAGTATATATCTCTTATACAGAGCTATAAGATGACTTAAACACTCATGAGATTGTAGTTGTTGTCAATCTCAAAACAGGAAAAATAAAAGTCCAATATACCTCTGAGTATTTTCTTGAATCGTTCCATGTATGCTTGCTTGGACTTTGTTTTTTCTCTTATCTTCTATCGCTATGCTTGAATACTTATTTCCTGTTGTAATTGCCCTTATGAGTGGAACATTTGTGTTTTTATTTTTACTTTTAGTGATGATACAAGGCTTCCGCTCATACTGATTTCTTCGTTATACTCGGTATCTCCGTTATACTCCAATACTTTCAGCAGTTATTCTTCTTTCGGTAAGTCTGAGTATATTTTTTACTATCTCATAAGCTATGCTTACATATATCTTATTTCTTATCGGTTTTCCTCTACTTATCAAGTGAGCTGATATACTCATTTTATGAGCTTCTTCACTTGCTTTAAGGTATGGTATTCCATCACTTGTGGTTGGATTAACAATAGTTGCTTTTTGAACTTCCGCTCCTGAACTTGCAGTAAATATATTTTCAGCTTTTAAGGGGAGTACAGAACTTATTATGTGAAATATTATCGGAAGTAATATTTCTAATATACTTCTTATACTTTGAGTTACTGCATGTATTATAACACTTCCAGCTGAGCAATCAACACTCTATAAAGAAATACCTTTCTCACTTTTTACAATAGTACTTGTAGCTATCTTTTGATTCTTATTTTGAGGCATATTTTTTATTACCGCTTTATTTTTTCTCATACTTTTTTTGTGATTTATATATTACACATACTGTCTTGCAATTAAATGAAACAAGGATATATGAAATCAGTGAGAAAAAAATAATTCCAAAAGCGTATTTTTATCAATATCCTATATTATACTCGGGTTATTATGACTTACTCTCTGAGGAAAGTGGATAGTAGATGGAGCAATAGAAATAGCTTTGAGCTTAGGGATGAGTGAACTCGTAGTTGGGCTTACAATAGTTGCCATTGGAACAAGTCTTCCTGAGCTTGCTACCTCTGTTATCGCAGCCATAAAAAAAGAAACTGATATCGCAATAGGAAATATCGTTGGTTCAAATATATTTAATATACTTTTAGTACTGTGAGTGAGCGGACTTATTACCTCAATAGCTATAGATTGAGAAATATATCGTGATATAGGAGTAAATATTCTCGCAACAATTCTTCTGACCCTATTTTTATATTTTTCAAAATGAAATAAGCTCAGAAGAGTTCACTGAGTTGTATTTTTAATATTTTTTATACTATATGTAATATTTCTTGCATATATCTCTCTTACCTAAAGCAAGATACCCAAGAGAGTCAAGAAAAATAATAGTTAAAAAATACCATTTTACTCAGAAATAAGGTATAATGTAAAAGTTGGAAAATAAAATACCCTAATATGGATCAGCAAGAAAGAATCGGACTCATACGCCAACTTATAGATTCAGGCACTGAAATCGCAGCGCTTGATGTTATGAATGTCTTAAATATCGATACCGTGACACTTGCATGAGATTTCCGCCATCTCATAAAAGAAGGAGAGATACTTTTAGTGCGACCTGGAGTATATCAAAAACGTTTTGATGTACGAAAATATCTTGCTCAACCACTTGCATTACGTGAAAAAAAATCCTATAACGCAGAGTTTTTAGAAAATTATATCCCGAATAAAACTCCTCTCTGGACAGATGAAGAACTTATAGAGCTTCAAGAACTGCAATCAAACGGAAATTTTTGATTTAATTATAGATTATATCTTGAACAAATAGAGAACTTTCTCTATGATATTTCAGAATTTTGCTCTCTTTTGGATAAAAGTGCATATAAAAGAAAGGATATAGAGATATATTTAAGGCATTGAGTTCGTCCAGATTGAATTCCTTTCGAGCAAAGCTATCATATTACAAATTTTCTCAAAGCCTTTGAGTTTATTCGCGATAGTTATGAAGAATCATTTCTTATGCTCCATGATTTTGAGGATATGTCGCGTATTATTTGTGATAAACGTATTGCAGATACAGAACTTTGAAAACTCAGAAGCTTCGTTCTTGAGCTTAATGAGGTTGCATATATTCCACTAAGTGATGATAATCAGTTAGAAAAACAGTATGAGTTGAGTCTTGAAAAGCTTAGAAAAATCCAAAATCCATTTGAAAAAATGCTTTTTATACTTGTATATATCTCATATCTTCTCCCTTTTAGCGATGGGAATAAAGAATTAACCTATTTTATGGGAAATATTCCTTTATTACAGTCTTGATATGCTCCATTTACGTTTTATTGAGCAGATATGACTGAGTTTGATATAGCCTATAAGGCACTTTATGAGCTTTCTGATATTGTGATACTTAAAGAGCTTATACTCAATATGTATAAAAAAAATATTTCACGTTATACTTGTTCATAAAAGCTTGCTTTTAAATCTGGAATCTATAAAGTATGAATACTTTTATATTCTAGAGATTTTTTTATGAAAAAGTTACTTCTTGTACTATTGCTTCTCTCATCACTTATATTTATATCTTGTAGTGAGACTACAGGCGATGATATTATTAACCCTAACTCAGACTTTCTTTATTTTTACGGAAAAACTTGCCCTCACTGTCAAGAACTTAATAAAGAACTCGAAGCTCTTGACATGTATTCGCTTGTTTCTATAGAGAAGCGGGAAACATATTTTAATAACGATAATAGACTCCTTTTTCTTGCAGCAACTGAAGAACTTGGTATAGATCCAAGTAGAGTAGGAGTTCCTTTTGTACTTGATAGGAGAACGCGAGAATATGCTATATGAGTACAACCTGCTATAGCTCTTCTTTCTACTCGCATAGGACAAGATAACTGAGATATTACTATACCTGATCTTCAAGGTCCAAGTACTGACCTTGAAGATGATGAAGTTATCATATCACAATAAAATATGGAACTATCATTTCTTGCTATACTCATACCTGCTGCACTTGCAGATAGTATCAATCCTTGTGCTTTCGCAATACTTTTTGTTATACTGGCAAGTATCATCTCTCAAACTTGATCAAAAACAAAAGCTTTACAGGCATGACTTGCTTTTTGTCTTGCGGTATTTATATCATACTATGCTGTTGGACTTGGTATATATCAGATGCTTCTTTTTGCGAGTTCCTATACTTATTTGCAACTTATTGCTGCAGGACTTGCAATTGCTATCTGACTTTGAAATCTCAAAGATTATTTTTGGTATGGGAAATATTTTACAATGGAGATGCCAGAAAAGTTTAAGAAACTCTCAAAAAAATATATCAAAAAAATAACAACACCAACATGAGCGTTTTTTATATGAATACTTCTCTCACTTTTCTTGCTTCCATGTACAAGTGGACCATATCTTACAGTACTCACGTATCTTGCAAGTGAAAACACAAGTCTTCAACTTATGGGATATCTGTATCTTGTAATTTATAATCTTGTCTTTATTACTCCATTTCTTGCTATTACGTTTCTTGTTTATTTTAGTGTAAGTGATGTTGCTGTACTTAAAGAATATAGAGAATATTATGTTCAAGAGATACACTTAGTAGTCTGACTCCTGATGCTTGGTCTCTGACTTTATATACTTTGAGATATATATATCTGGTAAAAAAAAATTGTGAGAAAATCAAAACATGTAGCAAAATATAAACCTTGACTACAAACAAAAAAACAAACAGCTCGTAAGAAAAAACCTGCTCCATATACTATGCATGATACATTTTTTGAAAAAGCAAAAAAAGAGTGATATCGAGCAAGAAGTGTCTATAAGTTGAAAGAATTGCAAGAGCAATTTTGACTTATCGAACCTCATATGACTATATGTGATATAGGAGCGGCTCCAGGGAGTTTTATGCAGTATGTAAATCGAATAACTGATAAAACAAATCTACTCGTTGGTATAGATATCAAACCTATAGATAAATTCTCTCAAAAAAATATTTACACTTTAAAACATTCTATCTTTGATCTTGAAACACTCAAACCAAAAATAGAAGAGATATTTGAAATGTTTCGTAAAGATGAGTCTGTGATTTCGACAGACTGTTCTCAGAATGCTCCATATCAGTTCGACCTCATAATCTCAGATATAGCACCTAATACAACTGGGCGAAAAGATGTTGATCAATACGCAAGTGTTGAGCTTAATATTGAGACACTAAGGTTTGCAGATGTTTTTTTAATAAAAGGATGAAATCTTTTACTTAAAATTTTTAAGGGTGAAGACTTCTCTGACCTTACTCATGAAGTAAAAAAACGGTACGAAAGATTTACAGAATATAAGCCATTAGCATGTCGAGATAGAAGTTTTGAAACTTACCTGATATGTTTTTCTAAAAAATAATATTTTTACTTGTATATTTCTACCAGTTTTTTATACTAGATAGAGTTTAAAAAATTATTACTTTCATATGTCTATTGAACTGTTTCTTGCTTTATTTTTTCCGTCTCATACTTCTCACTTAGAACTCGCATTGCAAGATGAAGTAGTAAGTACTGTGCTGCAAGAAGAAGTCATTCCTGAAAATACTGAATACTGTCAAACAGTTTATTGGTATCCTAATGCTTTAGAGTTACTTGATGAGGCTGGTTGTGATATCAAGTCTACAGAGAGTGAGATACGTAAGGCAAAAAGAGGATAAAAATACTTTCATATTTTACAGAGAATTATATTTCTGTTAGTATAGCTATAATATTATTATAGCTATTATTTTTATGAAACTTCTTAAAAAGAAAAAAATTAAAAAAATAAAAAGAAAAGTGTTCCGTTTTTTACGACCACTTTCTGATATTAAGCTTTTGATATTTGCTATTGCAATTGTTATAATCTGGAGAGGAGTATGGAATCTTACCGATGCCTATTTTCTTCCTGACCACTTTCTTATTTCCAATATGCTCAGTATTGCTCTAGGTATTTTGATACTATTTCTCAGTGATAGTAGGCTTGGTACACTTGTTGGCGTATCTGACTGTGATACCGAAGAGTAGCTATTTTCTTCTTTTCTTCCCCTTCCCAAACTTATTTTTAAGTCTTTTAAACTCTTTTTCTCAGAGCTTGTCTTCTAGTACCAGATTCAGTTCAGCCTCTTCATCATAAAGATGTATATCCATGTCAAGCTTGTGTTCAATCTTAAATCGATAATCTTCATAGTTTCCATAGCTCACCGATAACTCTCCATCTGCTATAAACCGTACATGACTCGCAAGCTTATTTACAAAATATCTATCATGCGAGATAAAGAGTATAGATCATTCATATTTTTTGAGTGCTTCTTCGAGTGCTTCACGAGTATCATAATCAAGGTGATTTGTTGGTTCATCGAGCACTAAGAGATTTGATGCTTTTTGTCCAAGGATACAAAAAAGGAGTTTAGAAGTTTGTCCTCCTGAGAGTTCTGAAACTTTTTTATCAAGATCTTCTTTATCGAAAAGATAGTGTTTTATAAGTCCTATAAGATGTTCATCTGGCATATGTATTCCATGCTTTGAAAAGTTTTCACGCATACTTTTATCTCTTTCAAGCTCCTCGTGCAGTTGTGAATAATAAAGGATATCTGTTGATTTTCAAAGAGACTGATATCCGTCAAGAAGAGGAATCTGTCCGAGTATAGTTTTAATAAAAGTTGACTTTCCAACTCCATTTTCTCATACAACTCAGATTCGCATACCTTTATGTAGCGTTACTTCTGATATGAAAAATAAAGGACTTTTCTTTTCTCGTCCAATAAATGCTTCTTTGTATGAAAGAAGTTTTTCTGAAGATTCCCCTGAGTACTCAAAGAAAAACTTTGGCCTACGTGGAACAAAAGGCTTCTCTACTTTTTCCATCTTCTCTAACATCTTCTCTCGAGACTTTGCCCAACCAGCTCGTGATCCAGCGCGAAACCTATTTATAAGCTGTTCTTGTTTTTCTATATATTCTTGCTGTCTTCCCCAATCATCTATACGGTTTTTTTCTACCTTTTCCCTCTCTCAAATATAGTCAGAGTAACTACAGTGATACATAGTTGCGGCACGCTGAGGTTGTATTTCTAGAGTTTTATCACAGGTTTTATCAAGAAATTCCCTATCGTGTGATATGATAACATATCATCCATTCCATTTATTTTGCAAATAACTTTCGAGCCATTCCACACTTCCCATATCGATAAAGTTAGTTGGTTCATCAAGGAATAGTATATCTGGATTTTCAAGAAGTACTTTTGCTAGAGCTACCTTTGTTCGCTGTCATCATGAAACTTCTACAAGTTTTTTATCAAGTAACTCAAGTATCCCCATTCCATTTGCTACTTGATGAATTTTATTATGATACTCATATCACCCAAGATTATTATACTGTTCGAGTAGGGAAGTGTATCATTCTATATCATCCATGGTTTCTTCGAGTGTTTCAAGTTTTTTCTCCATTTCTTGTAAGTCTCAAAAAGCACCTTCGAGCTCTTCGCGTACAAGCTTTTCCTCGTTATCTGAATATATCTGATGGAGATATCAATATTTCAAATTTCAGATATTTTCTATTCATCCATTATAATCTTTGATTTCTCCCGTAAGCACCTTCATGAGTGTTGTTTTTCATGCTCCATTTGGACCCACGATAGCTATTTTATCTGTTCTGTTGATTGTAAGCTCTATATCTCGAAGTATTGACTCTCATTGAAATTCAAGACTATTAATTTTAATTTTTAGATGTTGCATAAATATATTAAGTGATTTTGGAAATTATAATGATAAATATTTTTTTCTAAAGTTATTTTTTATGAAATATGATATAAAGATGTCAAAAATTTATAAAACTCTAAACTTTTCTTTTGCAATTTCATCCGCTTTTCATACAATATTTTGGCATTTTAGAGATGTATTTTTATAGATTAAAGTAAAACTGATGTCAAATAAAAAAGGACCATTTGATGATTTGAAAAACTTCAAGAAGTGACCACCAAAAAAAGGACCACGAAAAAACTATACTCCCTTTGCAGTAGTATTTCTCTTTGCTCTTATACTTGCTGTTATGGCTCCGTATATTACCCCATGAGTACAAGAGGTAAAAGAAGATATTACACTCTCAGAACTTACAAGAAACTTTAATGAATGACTTTATAGTAAAATACTTATAGATGATAACTCAGCCCTCGCTACACTCTCAGGTTGAACTATTATTGAAAATGAAAGAGAAAAACAAATAATACATAAAGCAATACTTCCAGAGAGGGATTCACTTGCTGATTTATGACTTAAAAATCCTGAGATAGAAACTACCATTGAGGTGAAAGATTTATCTTCTGCAAGGTTTTGGGCAAATATACTCCCAACACTTATATTTGTTTTAATAATCATAGCTCTTTGAGTATTTTTTATATCACGCATGGGTGGTATGGCAAATTCTGCCATGAGTTTTGGGAAATCGAGAGCAAGACTCTATGATCCAAATAAAGAAAAGATCCTTTTTAAGGATGTGGCGTGAGCAGAAGAAGAAAAAGAAGAGCTTCAAGAAATGGTTGATTTTCTTAAAAATCCTAAAAAATACAAAGAAATCGGAGCAAAAATCCCAAAATGAACTCTGATGGTATGACCTCCTGGTACTGGGAAAACTATGCTTGCTAGAGCAGTTGCAGGGGAAAGTAATGTTCCATTTCTTTCGATATCTGGTTCAGAATTTGTTGAAATGTTTGTATGAGTCGGGGCCTCAAGAGTACGTGATTTATTTACACAAGCAAAAAAACTTGCTCCTGCAATCATATTTATCGATGAGATAGATGCAATAGGGAAGAAGCGATGACCAGGGATGGGTTGATGACATGATGAGCGAGAGCAAACACTTAATCAAATACTTACTGAAATGGATGGCTTTGATAATGATACCAACGTGATTATTATTGGTGCTACAAATCGTTCAGATGTACTCGATAAGGCACTTCTCCGCCCAGGAAGGTTTGATCGCAAGATAACGGTGAATCTCCCAAATCAAACAGATAGAGAGAAGATACTTTGGGTACATGCACGAGATAAAAAAATGGAGAAAGAAATAGATTTCAAGGCTCTTGCGAGCACGACCGTATGATTTTCAGGAGCAGACCTGGGAAATATATTGAATGAAGCAGCAATTATCTCAGCACGTTTTGATAAAAAAGTTATATCACAAGAACACATACAGCAGGCTTTTGAGAGAATAGTGATGGGGCTTCAGAAAAAATCACTTGTTATGAATGAGGAAGAAAGAAAGATAACTGCGTATCATGAAGTATGACATGCGCTTCTTGGGAAGCTTTGTATTCACTCTGATCCAGTACATAAAGTATCTATCACTCCTCGAGGTGGAGCGCTTTGAGTCACTTGGTTTATGCCTGAAAGAGATGCAGTACTTACCAGTAAGGCAAAGTTTCTTGATGAACTCTGCGTGCTTTATGGAGGACGTGCTTCTGAAGAGATATTTTTCTGAAAAGATATGATTACTACTTGAGCAAGTAATGATATAGAGCGTGCAACAAAAATTGCTCGCAATATGGTGATGCGATTTGGAATGTATGATGAGATAGGACAAGAAAACTTTCTTTGAGAGCGAGGTATGTGAAATTATACTGGAACAGAAGGAGATAAGCCATATGTTTCTGAAGAAACTCAAAAAACTATTGATGCAAAAGTTCGTGAGATACTTCGTGAACAATATGAGAGAGCGATAAAACTCATCAAAGATAACAAAAAACTTCATATAAAAATATCAGAAGATCTTCTTGAGATGGAAGAAATGACCCGAGAACAGTTTAATAGTTATTTTGCTTAATTCATGAGTGTTATATCTTGGTCAGATTTCGAAGCAGTAGATATCCGAATCGGAACTATTATTCAAGTCGAAGATTTCCCTGAAATAAAAAATCCAAGTTATAAAGTATGGGTAGATTTTGGGGAAGAACTTTGAGTGAAAAAAACATCAGCTCAGATAACAGGTCTGTACTCAAAAGAAGAAATCATCGGAAAACAAGTATTTTGAGTTGTAAACTTTCCTCCTAAGCAAATAGGGAAGTTTATGAGTGAATTTCTTCTCACCTGAGTAGATTCTCCAGATGGAATTATTTTGGCAACAGTAGATAAAAAATCTGATAATTGAAAAAAGCTCTTATAGAGCTTTTTTTGTTTCTTTGAGATGTATTTTCTCTCTGAGGGTATCTATATCTCAAGCTCCTTGAAGAAGTATGATGCTTGAGTTTGGATTTTTTATTTCATATTCATTAAGGATCTCAAGTGTATTTTTAAATCAGTCTCCAAAAATTACTTGGGGATGATCTATGGACTCAGTAAGGCTACGAGCTGATATTTTTTGCATATCCATCTCACTATCTCTTGAGGCATAGATATTTGGGATAATTACTGTATCAGCGTATGAAAAACAATTTTGAAATCACTTAAGAAGCTCAAGGGTGCGGGAGTATTGATGTGGTTGAAATACTACTATAAGTTTTTTGTTAGGATATCAATTTTTAAGTGCTTCAAGTGTTACTCGTATCTCAGTTGGATGATGTCCATAGTCGCTCATAAGAATATTAGAGTACTTTGTTTCTCATATGATTTCCATACGTCTCCAAACTCATGAATAATTTTCGAGAGCTTCTAGTATTGTGTAATCAGGAATTCCGATAAGGTATCATACGACGTATGCAAGCCTTGCATCATAGAGTATATGTTCTCAAGGGATTTTCATCTCTATCTGAGGGAAGTAATGCTTTTCCACTCAGTATTCAAAGTAATCATCTGATATACTAATATAGTGAATATCTTTTCTCTTTCAGATCAGCGAAAGAGAAAATGTATCTTTTCATATAATACAAAAACCTCATACTCTTATATTATTTATAAAAGCCTCAAAGGATTCTGTATACTCTTCTTGAGTTTTAAAATAGTCAGCATGGTCATACTCGATATTCGTAATAACGCACACAAGAGGTCTATAGCTCAAAAAATGTTTTTTGTACTCACAAGCTTCAATGACGCAGTAATTTTTTTCCTTTCATCTTTTATAAAAATTTTTTCCTCAAAATTCTTTTAAAATAGTCCCTACTATAGATAGGAAATCCTCTTTTGAGTTGAGCAGTATTTGTGATATCATACTGGTAGTAGTAGATTTCCCATGAGTTCCTGCGATGGCAATCAGTTTATATGCATCAGAAACTTCTCAAAGTGCCTCTGAGTACTTAAGTATTTTAAGTCAGCATGATTTGGCTTTTTGAAGTTCAGATTGAGTATCAGGTATTGCTTCAGTATGTATTACTTTTTCAAAGCTTGTATCTATCCTATTACTCTCTTCTCAGATAATGATATCACACCCTTCACTCTTAAGAGCTATTATAAGATCTGAACTCGTACTATCACTTCAAAATACCTGATATCACTCAGAGAGATAATATCTTGCAAGAGCTGAAACACCAATACCTCATATCCCAATAAAATATATTTTTTTCATATTTTCTTAACTAAATATTGTTTGTATTTCCTTATATACTTTTAAAAATATCTCATTATCTAAATCTATACGTTCTTCCTCAGTAAATTTTGAAAGCACCCAATCAGAGGTTTTGTATCCTTCTGGAGTTTTTCATACTCAGATCTTGATACGTCTCCACTCTCCTCAGAGGTATTTTATAATATCTTTCACTCCATTATGACCTCAAGCACTCCCGATTTCACGTATCCGAATTTTTCCAAAATCCATATCTTTATCATCGTATATTACAATAACATCTTCTGCTGTAAGCTTATAAAACTGTATGACTTTTTGAAGTGAAACTCCAGAGAGATTCATAAAAGTTTGAGGTTTTAGAAGAAGTATCTTTTCTCAAGCTATACTTCATTGAGATATATCAGCAGTAAATTTACTTTCATATTTCCAATCTGAGAAAATTTCTCTTTTCTGAAAATAATCTAAAAATAAAAACCCTACATTATGTCGTGTAAGTGTGTATTTTTTTCAAGGATTTCAGAGTCAAACTACTATTTTCATTGGTTTAGATATCTCCACTAATATATGTTTATCTCAAACAGTACGTTGAGTAAAAATATTTTTTAGAGTATATCAAAAAATCTTCATAAGAGTAATAATTATTTCATATATTTTTGATGTGTCTCTTTAAGTTTTGGATTTGTAACGTGAGTATATACTTGAGTTGTCGTGATACTTGCATGTCAAAGCATTTCTTGTATCCCTCTGAGATCTGCTCAGTTTGAGAGAAGAGTTGTTGCAAAGCTATGTCTCAGCGTATGAGCTGAAATATCTTTGAGTATCCCAGCTTTGAGAGCATAGTTTTTAATCATACCAGTAATAAAAAAACGTGAAAGCCTCATTTGTTCATCTTCAAGCACATCAATATTTTCAAGTTTCACATTATGTCTTAGAAAAAGAGGCGAAAGATGATCATTTCTAGCATCAAGATAATCTTGAATAAGCTGAGCTGAGTGTTCTGTAAGGTATACTACTCGTATTTTTCGTCCTTTTCAACGTACCGCAAATTCCCGTTTTTCGATATTAATATCTCTTCTATTAAGTCCCGTAAGTTCTGATATACGAAGTCCAGTAGAGTAGATACATTCCATAATTGCCTTATCCCGTTTTCAAATAATTGTTGAAGTATTAGGTGAAGAAAATAGTTTTTCAAGTTCATCTTCTACAAGAAATTCGACACGTCTCTCACTTGCCTTTACAAGATCTATCGCTGTAGCAGAAAGTGTGGTTTCTCATGTTTTTTCTAGATATTTCAGAAAACTCCTAAGGGTTATCATATAGGCATTTGCTGTTTTGATTGATATTTTTTTACCATGCTTATAAAGTGAAGTTCGGAATCTTTCAGCAAGTTTGAGGGTGATATTTTGTACCTCAAAAGTATATCTGTCAATATTTTCATCTTCAAGAAATTCTCCAAATTTTTCAAGATGACGACTATACTGCTCTACTGTTTTTGGGGATTTATCTTTAATTACCTCAAGCCAGTTCAGAAAATTTTCACGTGCTTCTTGGTACTTCATAGTTTATATTACACAATTATTTCAGGCTCCTCATCTGTGATAAGAATTGTATGCTCATATTGGCAACCTATACTTCCATCAGCAACATATATCTCCCAATTTCATTTATCTATAATTTCTCACGAACTATATCAGAGTATTGGCTCTATACAGAGTGTCATACCAGCCTTAAGAAGTGCCCCAGTTCACGGCGCACCATAATTATAGATATAAGGTTCTTCATGTAGTCATTTTCCAATTCCATGACCAGTGAGATCTTTGATTATATGGTATCCAGATTTTTCTACATACGTTTGTATGGCAAATCAGATATCTCAAACTCTCTTTCCTGCCCGTGCTTCTTTAAGTCACTTCTTAAGTGCTTTTTTTCATACTTCAAGAAATTGTTCTTTTTTAGGATGCTTATCTTTTCAAACAATCATAGTAAAAGCAGCATCAGTACAGATTCAGTATTTTTTATCTTTTACTCAAAAATCAATCGTAACAACATCTCACTCTTTAAAAATAATTGTATCAAGAGGCCTTCAATGTACTACGATATCATTTACTGAAGTTTGAAGTGTATATTTATAATTATAAACTCAAGTAAATGCTGAAAGTACTCAATACTCTTGGCACATTTTGAGTGCAAGAGCGTCTACTTCAGATGCCCGAGTTCATATTTGTATAAATTGCTTTATAGCTTGAAAAATATCAGTATGTATTTTTCCATTTTCTCTCAGTATTTGAAGTTCTTTCTCGTTTAACATAGTGTAAAATTATCTATAAGTACATTGCCCCATTCCTGTTCCTTGCCTATCACAAACTCGCTCTGACCTTGAGGTAAACCTTTCTAAAAGATTAATGCTTTCGCCAATTCTTACATGCATACGAATCATGCGAAGCATAACTTCTTCCGATTGTGTATCCTGAATGAGTGAATATGGAATCTGTGAGTTATAAAGCTCTCCAATCGTTTGAGAAATCGTTTGAGTGCGATCTATTTCATTTTCTGTTCTAGGAAGTCGAGTAATAGGAATACGTTCTTCTCACTCCATTTCTTGCCTTAATCCTTCTTGAAAACTCGGAACACGTGGTGTTATTTGTGTCATACTATTTGAGCTTTCATTGTCATCTACAGAGCTTGTAGAAAGTCATCATGCATCATAACGTTCTCTATTATTATGTATAATATTTACTATATTACTATTTCTCCCATCACGATCTAGGGCATCATCTCTTGCTTGCTCTCTTTGTTCTGGATGTCAACTAGGGGTAAATCATCATTTAAGCATCGCCCAAGCTTCTCTCCATGCTTGCATACCAGCACGAAAATCGGAGTTTATAAGTGAAATATTTTGTATACGTTCCATAGCCCTTCAGGCAAATTCATCCTCACAACTTGAGCATGCAGTAAGTGTATCTTTGTTATAATACAGTTGAAGTTCGGAAAGAAAGTTTCAGGGTACTAAGATAATTTCTAAATCAGGAGCACAAGGTTTCTCAAGTATCGCCGCCCTAAATTGTTGAAGTATAAGACTATTATTTTGTGCGAGTCTTACGAGTATATCGCGTAAGACTTCATCTCAAGAAAATGGACAATTTTGTGCCCCATTACAGATATTTTCTCATAATAGTCATCCAGCATTCCTTCTCTCAGTATTTTCAAGTATTCAATTAATTCGTTCTGTAATTTGTTCCAGTCTTCTTGAGTCACGTGTTACCTGACTTGGTGTTTCATTTGTAATATTGAGACTTACGAAAAAATCGAAGCTACAATAATACTCTCAAAAATTGAGTGTTCTGTTAAGATTTCATACAACTCTTTGTCTTTCTGCCCGTATATTTCTAGTATTTCCTGATTGTCATACATTTCGAGCTTGTGAACTGATATTTCAAAGTATTGTATCAATATCCTGAAAGTATCTTTCCAGTCAAGGAGAGGGATTATCTTTTATTCTACAGTTTCATGGGCACTCATTTGCAAATACTGAAGAATTACTGCTGAGTGTGATGAGTGTAACAAGAAATGTTAGGAAAAATATTTTTCTCATAATAATGGATTATGGCGTACGTGTTGGCTTTCTCTCAAGCGTTGTAATAACTCATGTAAACTGCTCAATATAATCTGCAAGTGAAAAAGTAAAACGCTCTAATTCGTTAAAATGACTTACAAATCAATCTAACTGTCTTTGCGTTGTTATATTAGTTGTGTCATTTTGAGTTTCTTGCGCTGCTCGAATAAACGCTCTATCATATGATCTATATTCATTGAGACGTTGTTCTGGATAGGTAGCTGGCATACCAACTGAGGTTTGGAATATTTTTTGTACGATCGGGCTTCTATCTGTAATTTCAATATCGTTTTGCCTATCGTAATCAAGTCAGAGGGCCTTATACCTTTCTCTTAGCATGTTTTCCACCTCTTCTTTTACCTCCTCTCTTGTAGGGTCTTCGTCTTGTTCGGTTTCTTCAAGAATAGGAATAGGCTTAGATGAAACTTCTATCCCAAGCCCCCTAAGTTTAGAAGGGAGATCTTTAATAATAGATGCTATCTCAAAGTTATTTGTTGTTTGTTTCCTTTGTGTGAGTGATGCATTTGCTGGTTTTTCACAGTGTTCTGCAACTTTAGAAAGCACCTTCATAATAGAACGCGTCTCTCATCCTATAAGTCCGTAATTTGTTGTTTCAAACTCTATGATAATACAAAAAAACTCATTACCTGCCCAAGGTGCTTTTGTACTATTAAAATTTTCGTCTGGCCCCTCTGCTTTAAAGGGTCATTGCCAATTTCCCCAATCGTCTCGGATTCACTCTGGATAAAGAAAAGTGTTTATTATTGGAGTATATTCTCATCATCTTATTGGATTGAGATTATCACGTATTCTTATTACAATATCATCATCTAATCCACTATTATTTGGAGGAAGACAAACTCATCAGTGTTCTGGTATTGGAGTTGGATCATCTACAATATCCTCTTCATCAATATCTTCATCTTCTATTCATTCTTCAGGAGTTTCCTCCTCTACTCATGTTTCTTCCTCTTCATCATCTACTCACTCTATGGGTTCATTTATGATATTATTGATAAAGTTTTGAAATGATTGGTTATTTACAGGGGTTACACCATTATATTCAATTTCTTCCCCAAAGATAATTTTATCTATTTCTTGAAGATCTACTATGAGATCAAAAGGAGAATTTTCTGTATTCCCATCAGCATAAAGTCAAATGCGGGCAACAGCGTATGTCATCTCAGCTTTTTTATCAGCTCTCTCTAAAAACACTCTTTGTATATCTCTGAGGGCATTTTGTATCTTTTCAGCAAATTGTAATGGGACTCTTTCTTCTCATCCCGCACAAGCTTGCATAATTGCCCCGATAACATCTCATCCACTATTTCATATAAGACGCTCAATATCAGCTGATGAATGAATTTGACACTCGAGTCATTCTCGTTCAAGAATTTGATTTACCGTCTCAAAAACACTCCCATCTCACTGATCACTCAGTTCATATTCATATTGAACCTGCCGAAGTTCTCTTACTCATTCATCCAATGATTTATATATATCGAGTCATAAATCTTCACCTATAAAAGCATTTGTAGGTGACCATGCAATAAGGCATGTACTACAAACTATTCATATACAGAGAGAGGATATCCTTTTCATTGTGTATAAAAAATAAAGACTTTTGCTTAGTATAAACAAAAGTCTCATAAGTTCTACTCTTTTATCAAAAAATATTTGACAAATATATAAAAATTAGCTTACCTCTATTTCTCATTTTTTCATTGAAAGTTGAAGTTCTTTTTTATTTGGCTCAAAAAGCATAGTTTCTGCAATCTTATCCTCAATATAATCAGTGATAAAACGCCGTATCTCCCGAGCTCAGAATTCTGGATTATATACCTTTTCAGCTATAGAGCTTATGATTCGAGTAGGGAAGTGGAGTTTTATATCTTTTGTCGCAAGTCTAATACTGAGCTTTTCAAGTTGTATCTTGATGATTTTTTTAAGTGCTTTAGTGTCAAGTGGGCGAAATACTAATACTTTATCAATACGGTTGAGAAACTCAGGAGAGAAAAAGTCTGTGAGCGAGTCTTTTATCTTATTTTCTGCTTTTTCAAAGTCCTGCATTATTTTCTCCTCTTCGTCCTCAGATATATTAAAACCTATCTGAGCGGCTTTTTGACTAAACTCTTCCTGTCAGATATTACTCGTCATTATAACGATAGTATTTTTGAAATTTATTTTCCTTCCTTTGTTATCTGTCAGAATTCATTCATCGAGTATTTGGAGTAAAAGATTATATACTTCAATATCCGCTTTCTCTATTTCATCAAAAAGTATGATTGAATAAGGTTTTTTTCTAACCTTTTGAGTAAGCATTCCTCCCTCCTCATATCACACATATCATGCACTCGCTCCTATAAGTTTATTTACTGCTGTTTTATCAGCATACTCAGACATATCTATCTTGATGAGTGCCTCTTCGTCACCATAATACTCTCTCGCAAGTACTTTTACAATCTCAGTTTTTCCAACACCACTCGGACCAAGAAAGAGAAAGCTCCCAAGTGGACGCCCAGGTTCTCCGATTCAAGTTTTATTTCGTATGAGTGACTTTGTTATAGCATCAACAGCTTCATCTTGAGCAATAATCTGCTTTTTGATTGTATGAGGAAGTTTCTTGAGTCTATCAATCTCTGATTTAGAAAGATTAGAAATAGGAATACCAGTTGTAATAGAGAGAACTCGGTGAATATCTTCTTCTTCTACCCAGAAACGCTTTTCTTTTGGAATAGAAAATTTTTGCTTAAGATTTTGTATCTCTTTTTCATAATTTGCTTGCTGTTCTTTATATATAACCGCTTTTTTATACTGTTGGCTCATTACAGCATCTTCAATGCGCTTCTGATTTTTAGACATTTTTTCTTTTATCTTTTTGATAGCATCTTCATCAAAACTATACTTCATAGATTTCAGACTACATGCTTCATCTATAAGATCAATTGCTTTATCAGGAAGTTGTCTATCAGTGATATATCGAGTTCAGAGTGATACAGCTTCTCGTATTGCTTTATCAGATATATTGAGATTATGATACTCTTCAAATACTTCTTTTAATCAGAGAAGTATTTCGGTTGCTGTCTCAGTATCTGGTTCGTTTGCGATTATTTTTTGAAAACGCCTCTCAAGAGCAGGATCTTTTTCAATATATTTTTGATACTCATTTATCGTAGTTGCTCAGATAACTCGTATTTTTCAACGACCCATTGCAGGTTTCAATATATTGGAGGCATCGAGAGTCCCTTCTCCACTTCAAGCTCCAATAATAGTATGTATCTCATCGATAAAAAGTATTACCTCATTTTCTACTTTACTCGCTTCGTCTATAACTTGTTTAATACGCGCTTCAAACTCACCTCGAAACTTTGTTCCTGCAACTAGAGATGACATATCAAGAGAAAGAATTCGTTTATCCTTCATAGAAAAAGGTACTTTTCCTTCCGCTATTTTCTTAGCCATACCTTCAACAATCGCAGTCTTTCATACTCAGGCTTCTCATACGAGACAAGGATTATTTTTTGTTTTTCGATTGAGTACCGCAATAAGTCTTTCTATTTCACTTTCTCTCCCGATTACTACATCTATCTTTCACTCTTTAGCTTCCTTTGTAATATCACTCGTGAAAAAATCTAGTGCTGGAGTTGTTGATTCTTGTTTTTTTCTGTCTTGGGGTATATTTGCATCAAATGGAGTCTCTCATTCTTCACCATTCATTGCGGATTGAAGTCATGAGAATATATTATCAGCAAGGTTTC
>JAIUMN010000008.1 GCA_022565555.1 Candidatus Altimarinota bacterium | reverse complement strand
TCGTAAATCAGTTCATGAACCTATGGAAACAGGTATTAAGGCAATTGATGCTCTTGTCCCAATAGGGCGAGGACAAAGAGAGCTTATTATCGGAGATAGGCAAGTTGGAAAAACTCAAATAGCAATTGATACTATTTTAAATCAAAAAGGACAAGGTGTAATATGTGTATATGTTGCAGTTTGACAAAAAGAAGGAAAAGTATCTCGTATCGTAGAGGATCTCAGAAGAAGAGGTGCTATGGATTACACTATAGTAGTTTCAGCCGGTGCTTCAGATCCTGCAGCAATGCAATACCTTGCTCCATACGCTGGATGTGCTATGGCTGAGTACTTCATGTATAATGCAAAACACGCACTTATTATCTATGATGATCTTTCAAAGCAAGCTACTGCATACCGTGAGATGTCACTTCTTCTTAGAAGACCACCAGGACGTGAGGCGTATCCTGGAGATGTATTTTTTCTTCATTCTAGACTTCTTGAGAGAGCAGCAAAGCTTAATGATGAAATGGGTTCAGGGTCAATGACAGCACTTCCTATTATTGAGACACAAGCAGGAGATGTTTCAGCATATATTCCAACAAATGTGATATCAATTACTGATGGGCAGATATTTCTTGATACGAATCTCTTCAACTCTGGTCAAAAACCAGCTATTTCTGTAGGACTTTCAGTTTCTCGCGTCGGATGATCTGCACAAATGAAGGCGATGAAGAAAAACTCTGGAACCCTTAAACTTGACCTTGCCCAATATAGAGAACTTGCTGCATTTTCTCAGTTTGCATCTGACCTTGATGAAGCAACTCGAAAACAACTCGAGAGAGGAGCTCGTATGATGGAACTCTTGAAGCAAGGACTTAATAGTCCTGTGCCAGTGCCAAAACAAGTATGCGCACTTTATGCTGGAGGAAAAGGATATCTTGATGGTATTGAGGTAAATAAAGTACTTAAGTTTGAACAAGATCTCTACGCAGCTCTTGATGATGAAAAAACAATTATTTCTGATATTAGAGATAAAAAAGAGATATCTGAAGAAACAGAAACAAAGCTTAAGGATGTCATTACAAAGGTAGCAGAACTTTATAAATAATATCTATGTCTAACGCAAAAGAAATAAAACGAAAAATTGGGAGTATTAAAAATACTGCTAAGATAACAAAGGCAATGGAGCTTATTTCAACAGTAAAGATGAAAAAAGCCCAAGATCTTGCTATGAGCAAGAAAGAGTTTGTTATTGAAATGATGAAGATATTTTGAAGAGTTGAGAACTTTCTCACAGAGCTCCCTTATTTTCAGTCAAATGATAGTAAGAAGACACTTGCAGTGATGATTACTTCTAATAAAGGACTTTGTGGGGGGTATAATATAAATGTGATGAAAAAGGTAAGCGAGTATACAAAAACTCATAGTGATCATTCATTTGAATATGTTACACTTGGAAAAAAGGCAACTTCATTTGTAGTGAGAACAGGAAACCAGCTTATTGCTGATTATTCACCTGATTTTACTGATAATATAGATACTCGATTTGTAAAACGTCTTACGGAACTTCTTTATGAACGCTTTATGACAGGTGAGTATGGAAAAATCGTAGTATTTTACTCACATTTTGTAAACTCTATCAAACAAGTTGCTGTAGCAAGAGAGTTCCTTCCTATTGATAAAGCTGCAATTAAGAGTTATCTTATGAGCATTATTGATGATGAAGACATTATAACTGAAATTGAAACAGACGTTACTGATTATATTATTGAACCAAGTATTGAGGCTATTGCTTCGGAAGTTATACCTATGATACTTGATATGATGATGTATGATGTATTATTGGAATCAAAAGCCTCAGAACATTCAGCTCGAATGGTAGCGATGAAAGCTGCGAAAGATAATGCAGGAAAAATTGCTTCACAATTGACACTCGCTTATAATAAAGCTCGTCAATCGATGATTACGAAAGAAGTATCTGAAATTGTTGCCTGAGTAGAGTCTCTTAAGGATTAATATTATGCCAAATCTCGCACGTATTCTTATTAATATATTACTCTATGTCTTTTATGTAGTTACTATTGCATTTTTGACTTGATTTATTATACCAATACTTGCACTAAGTTTTGGGAAAGATATACCAATCTACGATCCCGAGATATATAATATGGTATTTTTTATACTCGCGTGATTGATTTTTCTTATAACTCTTATATTGAGAAGATCATGTTATCTTTCCCTTACTTCTGACACCCAAGGTGAAAAGTATACAAGTCAGAGCTATACTCAAAAGAAAAAAACTGAAAATAAAAAAGAAAAATATATCCAAGATGAATCTGAAGATACACTTCATGTAGCTCAGGATAATGAGGATGAAATTAGGATATATGTAGATAAAGAGATTAAATAATTTTTGTCTCTCATCTCAAGTAAAGAAGTATTTCTTTGTTTGACTGATAGGCAAATAAAAATACAAATATGTTACTGAGAGTATTTACAGACGGAGGAAGTAGAGGGAATCCTTGAGAAGCCGGTATAGGAGTGTATATAACGGACAAAGAGTGAAAAGCTCTTGAGAGACGATATAAGTATCTCGGAATTACAACCAATAATGTTGCCGAGTATACAGGAGCACTCTATGGTATCAAACGAGCACGTGAGCTCGGGGCAACTCAGATTGAACTCTCTATGGATTCAAAGCTTGTAATTGAACAGCTCTCTGGCAACTGGAAAATAAAAAATGAGTATCTCAAGCAGCTTGCTCAGGATATCAAGTATCACAGTAAAGGTCTTGAGATTACATATAATTGGATCCCACGTGAGCAAAATAGTATTGCTGATGAACTGAGTAATAAAGCAATGGACAAGAAAATTTAACTAAAACTTTAAAACTTAAAATTTGTTTCTATGAAAAAATGAGTAATAACTAAGGTAATTGGAGTTGTGATAGATGTACGATTTGATGAAGGATATGTTCCTTCTATCTATGATGCACTTGAAGTGCAATGACATAGTTCTAAACTTGTACTTGAAGTACAGCAACAGCTATGAGATGGAGCGGTAAGAACTATTTCTATGGGTCCTGTAGATGGAATTAGGAGAGGTATGGAAGTAATTTCAACAAGCGCTCCAATAACTGTACCGGTTGGTGAAGCAGTTCTTGGACGTATGTTTAATGTGCTTGGTGACCCTATCGATAATAAAGAAAAACCAAAAACAGAATTTAATGACCCAATACATCGTGAAGCACCTGAGTTTAAAAATCTTTCTAATAAAGCAGAAGTTTTTGAGACTGGGATTAAAGTAATTGACCTCATTGCCCCTATGCTTAAAGGTTGAAAGGTAGGGCTTTTTGGGGGGGCTTGAGTTGGAAAGACTGTTATTATGCAAGAGCTTATTCATAATATTGCATCTGAGCACGGAGGATTCTCAGTAGTTGCTTGAGTAGGAGAAAGAACTCGTGAAGGAAATGATCTCTACCACGAGATGATGGAGTCATGAGTTATCGATAAAACTGCAATGGTATTTGGTCAGATGAACGAAGCACCAGGACCAAGAGCAAGAGTAGCACTTACAGGACTTACTATGGCGGAGCATTTCCGAGATAGAGAAAAAAGAGATGTACTTCTTTTTATCGATAATATATTCCGTTTTACGCAAGCAGGCTCTGAAATATCAGCTCTTCTTGGACGTATTCCATCAGCAGTAGGATATCAACCAACTCTTGCAACGGACATGGGAGCTCTTCAAGAGCGTATTACTTCAACTAAAGATGGGTCAATTACTTCAGTACAAGCTGTATATGTACCAGCTGATGATTTGACTGATCCTGCACCAGCTACAACATTTTCACATCTTGATTCTACGGTAGTATTGAATCGATCTATTGCAGAACTTGGTATTTACCCAGCAGTAGATCCACTTGATAGTACTTCAACAGTTCTTGATCCAAGTGTTGTAGGAGACGAGCATTATGATATTGCTCGTGAAGTACAAAAAATACTTCAAAAATATAAAGAACTTCAAGATATTATCGCAATACTTGGTATGGATGAACTTTCTGATGAAGATAAAAAAACTGTAGCACGAGCAAGACGTATACAAAAGTTTTTCTCTCAACCGTTTTTTGTAGCTGAGCAATTTACTGGTACTCCTGGAGTATATGCAAAACTTGCTGATACCGTTGCAGGTTTTGGAAAAATCATTTCTTGAGATCTCGACCATATTCCAGAGAATTTCTTTATGTATAAAGAAAATATCGAATCTGTTATAAAAGCATTTGAGGAAAGTAAAAAATAAATTTAAATATAATTCACTATGAAACTTAAAGTTCTATCATTTTCTGGAGAAAATTTTTCTCATAATCATGCTCTTTCCGTAACTGTTATGACAACATGATGAGAGATAACTCTTCTTGATAGCCATGCTCCTATGATGACATCGCTTGAGCCTTGTATTCTCTATATTAAATACCTTGATGAGAATAATATGGAGCAGCGAGAAGATTTTGCAATAGGGAAATGAGTTCTTGAGGTTCACTATAGTGAAGTAAAAATACTTTCTGATATGTTGATTGATATAGAAGAAGTTGATATGGATCAGGCTTCGGCTGCGAAAGAAAGAGCACTTGAGCTTATGGAGAAGTATAAGCATGCAAAGGATAGGGTTGATATGGAGAAGTTTATCGAGGCTGAAGATATGCTTATGAAATCTATTGCGCAACTTAAGCTTTATGATCTCAAAAAATAAAAACTATTTACAAAAAAAATCTAGAAGTATACTTTTCTAGATTTTTTTTATTTTTACATATGTCTCTACTTTTCTCTTTTATAATTATTATCATCATACTTCTTTTTCTCAGATGAGCCCTCTCACTTGCACCTTGGGTTCCTACAAGAAAAGAAGCAATATTTCGCTTATGAGACTTATTAGACATAAAGCCGTGAGAATCTTTTTTAGAGCTAGGTTCTGGTGATGGACGAGTGGTTTCATTTTTAGCTAAAAAAAACCCTGAGTCACAGTTTATAGGGATAGAAATAGTTCCATATCTCTATGTAGTCTCACTTTTGAGAAAATATTTTTGAAAACAAAGTAATCTGGAGTTTAAGATATGAAATGCATTCAAAGAGGATTTTTGAAGATATACGCATATATTTGTTTTTTGACTTCCAGAAAGTATTAGAGATACAGTTCTTCCTAAGCTTGAAAAAGAAGCAAAAATAGGTACAAAACTCTATTCCTATGCATTTTCTTTTCCAAAAGAATATATGCATAAGGTAGAATCATTTTGAACCCCAAATGAACAAAAAATACATATTTATACAAAGAAATAAATGTGGATACTTCGTTTTCATCTTTTGAAGAGCAATGAATACAATAAAGTATTACGTATATGTAAAAAATATGGCTTCTGTCCAAGAAATCATTCAAGTATTGTATTTGCAAAAGCTTGTATTATTCATTGTGTACAAAAAACTTCTTTTCGAGCCCTTTCAAAGGAGTATGGAGTAGATTATGCACAACTTGCAAAGTTTTATAAATTTACACGAGAGTCTTGATGCTTATGAGATTTCTTTCACGTTTTTTTAGAGTGCCGTTCTTGCCTTTATATAGAGGATAAAAAAGAAATTACCACTTACTACCTAAACCACAGCGAGGCAGTAATTGTTTTGACGAAAAGAGAGTTTGAGAGTATGATGAAATAGTTTTAATTTCTAAACATAAAAGCTATGTGTTGAATATTTGCTTATGTGTGAACTGAGGATTGTCGAAAAAACCTTGTTGAGTGACTGAGGATGCTTGAATATAGATGATATGATAGTGCGGGTCTTATATGTGTCTGAGAAGAAAAAGAAATATTTTTAGAAAAAGCAGTTGGAAGAGTTTCAGCTCTTGCAAGTAAAGTGGATGAAAAAATAGAAAAAGAAAAAAATGAGCAATCATGACTTTTTACTTCTTGAATTGCTCATACCCGTTGGGCAACTCATGGAGGAGTGACAGAGTCTAATACACACCCTCATTATTCTGGGAGCCAAAGATTTTATATTGTGCATAATGGAATTATTGAAAACTATAAAGAACTTAAGAAATCTCTTGAGACAAAATATACATATTACTCAGAGACAGATACTGAAGTTGTTGCAAAACTTATTGAGGATATGTATGATGGAAATCTTAAATCTACTATAGAAAAAGTGAGCGAAAAACTCACGTGAGCATATTCACTTGCTGTTATAGATGTACAGCATCCAGAACATATTATTGCCATAAAACTCTGAAGTCCACTCATTGTTTGAAAGGGAGAGAATGGAGTGTACCTCTCTAGTGATATTAATGCACTTTCACAACTTACTGAGAGTTTTACGATACTTGAGGATAATGAAATGGTAGTAATAGAGTCAAAAAAGTACCATATCTATATGGCATGAGAACGTGTACAAAGAGAGGCTGAAGAAGTAGGAGAGGTAAGTTCTATGAGTGAGCTTTGAGATTTTTCGAGTTTTACGGAGAAAGAAATATTTGAGATACCGAGTATTCTAGAAAATGTTTTTTCTGGTCGTATTAACTTTGAAGAAAAAATAATTCATAATGAAACGCTTGAAGTTCTTGCAGAAGAAGAGATAGAAAAGATATGTATTATCGCTTCTGGATCAAGTTCTTTTGCGTGATGAGTTGGAGGATATTTTTTTCGTAAGTATGCAGGAGTCCCTTGCGAGACGATTATTAGTAGTGAGTTTCTTGCTGATATCTTCCTTCCAGAAAAGAAAACTTTATATGTGTTTTTAAGTCAGTCTGGTGAAACTGCTGATGTCCGTGAATCTATGAAGATAGTGAAGGCGAAAGGGTGTAAAACGTTTGGTATTGTAAATGTTGTCGGTTCAACGATTGCACGCATGTCTGATGCGTGACTTTTTAGTCATGCGGGAATAGAAGTAGGAGTTGCAAGCACGAAGAATGTTATCGCGCAAGTAGGAGTACTTTTATTGATGGCTCTTAGTTTTGGTTCAAAGCGAAATTTACAAATCTCAGAAATTCGAGATATTATCACAGAACTCGCGAGTCTTCCAGATAAGATACAAGAAGTATGTCTCAAAGCCCCCCATATACGAAAGCTCTCAGAAAAATACGCACACTATAAGCACTTTTTTGTACTCTGACGCAATATGATGTATCCTGTAGCATTAGAAGCATCTCTAAAAATAAAAGAACTCTCCTATGTTCATTCGGAAGCATACTCTGCATGAGAATTGAAGCATGGTCCATTAGCACTTGTGAGTCCAGAATTTCCAACAATAGTTTTTAACCCAAGTGGAAAACATTACCATAAGACGATTTCTAATATTGAAGAAGTAAGAGCACGGGAAGGAAAAATCCTTGGATTTATTTCGAAAAATGATACTCATAAAGAAGTCTATACTGATTGTATTGAGCTTCCAGATACTTCGGAACTTCTTTCGGTTTTTACCTCACTTACTGCAAGTTATCTCTTTGCGCTCTATCTTGCAGAGAAGCTTTGACGAGACGTAGATAAGCCGAGGAACTTGGCAAAATCTGTGACAGTAGAATAAAAAATACCCTTAGAGAAGTACTTCTCTAAGGGTATTTTTTATTAAAAGATTTCTTATAATCCAAAAAATCCTTTCTTTTTCTTGTTATATGGGAGTTTCTTAAGAAATGCTGCTGCAGGACAGATTCATGTGAGTCATGATACTATAAGGAAAGCCCCGATAATATATACAATGTAGATGAATCAAGGATATAAAAATTGCGCAAGCAATAGGAATATAAGTATTTTTACTCCTGTGATTATTTTAATTTGTTGTTCGATACCTATATGTTTCATAGAAAAATTAATTAAAAATAAACACTCAAAGTATAGTGTTTATTTTTAATATATCAAGTGAGGAATATCTTTATTCATGCTCGAGATTTTCTTCCATACGCCTCATAATCTCCTTATTGATAGAATTATCATCATTATTAATCATATGAAACAGTATTTCACGAGTAATAAGAAGGCATTTTGTTTCTTCAAGTGCAGTCACAGTTGCAGTCCGAGGCTCATCATTTAAGAGAGCTATTTCTCAAAACATGTCTCATACTGTGAGTTCAACAATATTTTTTTCACTTACTGAGACTTTTACTCGACCCGACTCAATAATATATGCAGTTTCATTTGGGTATTCCTCTTCGTGTATAATTACTTCTCATGCAAGAAATACTTTCTTTTCACATTTTCCCATGATTTCATCAACGATATCTTTAGAAATCCCTTGAAATATCTTAAGTGTTTCTACTTTTTGGCTAAATAGATTAAGCATGTATTATATTTTATAAGATAATATACATTATACTAGCATATAAAAGTCTTTGCTTCAAGTATTTTTAATTCATCTCTCTATAGTATTCTTATTTTTATTGCATAATATATTTTTATATGTTAGACTATTTCTAGTTTTAGATTATTATATATTATTATGTTTCAATCGATACTTGCTTTTCTTTCAGAGTTTTCTCATATTTTTACGTGACTCTCACTCCTTTTCGGAATTATTATACTTATCATATTATGATTCCTATTTATCCCAAGAAGTAATATAATGGTAGCGTTTGAATATCTGTATGAAAAAGTATATTATTTTTATGAAGAAATACTTGGGAAAGAAGAAAAAAGCTCTGTAAAGTGATATATAGTTACACTTTTTTTTGTAATACTTTTTGCAAATCTTTGTGGAGTGATGATAGATTTTATAGCCCCAATTTTTTGATCTACATCTGAGGGGGGATTTCTCCTCTCAAACTACATTATTTTGCCTACTGCGAGTTTAGAATTCACCCTTGCTCTTTCTTGATTCTCTATATTTCTCATGTTATTTCTTCAAGGACAAAGTCTCGGATTTAAAAATTTTTTCCTTAATTACATCCCATTGACAGGAAAAAAGTATTTTGTTTTACATCAAGGAAAACTCCCTGCTTGGAAATTTTTTATACTTGCTCCTTTGGTAAAAATTGCAGATATGCTTTTATCTTTATTTTTAGCATTTCTTGATATACTCTGACTTTTTGCAAAAGTGATATCACTTGCTTTTCGCCTCTTTTGAAATATGACTTCCGGAACAGTATTGCTTGGAATGGTAATTATAGGAACCTCAAGTATAAGTTCACAATTTACTCAATTCTTAGGAGGTGTAGAGTTTCCAATTATTTTTCCAATCATTGTTGTTTTACAAGGCTTACTTGTAGCAACTATTCAAGCAATGGTTTTTTCACTTCTTGTTGCTATATTTATACGTATCGCACAGATGCAATGAAATGCTTAATTTTTGCAAATACTTACCTAGTATGCTAGGATAGTATTATAATTATTTTTTTATCTAAATTACTATGGATGTTACTGCCGTATCACTTGCTGCTGGTCTTGCAGTCGGACTTGCATGAGCGTGAGTTGCAATGGGGCAATGAGCTCTTTGAGGAACTGCTATAGAGCTTATGGGGAAGTCACCTCGTATGACTAATACCATAATGGTATATACTATCCTCTGAGTAGCCCTTGTTGAGTCAGCAGTCATCTATGCACTTGTGATAGCCTTTCAGATAATAGGAATGAGTGGAGCAGATACAACTAATGTTCTTGGGGCTGGTCTTGCTATTTGACTTGCAGGTTTTGGTGCCGGATACGGTGAAGGAAAAATCATACAAGGAGCGCTTCTTGCGTATAATCGTAATCCTGAGATGAAAAATCAAATACTCCAGTTTATGGTACTCTTTGTTGCGCTTGCTGAAACTTCCGCAATCTACGGACTCGTAGTAGCTTTTAGACTTCTTAATGGATAATACCTATGTTAGAACTTCATTACGGACTTCTTCTCGCACAACTTATAAACTTTGGAATACTCTACTATCTCTTTCATAGGTTTATAGGAAGGAAGCTTACAGCTTGAATCGCAAAGAGACAAGCAGAACTTGAAAAGCTCCGGCTTGCAGAAGAACATTATAAAGAAAAAATGCAGCTTGCAGAGCAAGAGAAACAATCACTTTTACTCGCAGCTAAAAAAAGCTCTGAAGCACTTCTTGAAGAATCTCGTTATATTGCGAAACTTAAAGCAGAGGCAATACTCAAAGAAGCTCATGACAATGCTCTTGCGGTTTTAGAATGATGAAAAAGAGAGCTTGAAAAAGAGAGAATCTCTATGCTTTGACAAGTAAAATCTCATATCGTAGATATGTCTCTCAGACTCAATAAAAAGATGTTTGATACTCCAAATACAAGTAAAGAGTTCTTAGAAAAAGAGGTTGAAAAACTATAAAAAATACTGTGCTTTGCACAGTATTTTTTATAGTTTTTACTAAAATGGTAAATCCTCGATAGAGATTTCTTCCTCTTGCTTTGCAGTTGTTCGCTTTACTGCAGGAGTAGGGTTAGAAGGACTATTGTCTCGAGCAGGTGGGGTATAATCTCCGCTGTTTGCAGGATTTCCATCAAGCATAATCATATTTTCTCAGACTATCTCAGTTTTGTATCGCTTACTTCCATCTTGAGCTTCCCAGCTTCGAGTTTGGAGACGACCTTCTATATAGACTCTTCGACCTTTTGCAAGGTACTGTCCTGCTATTTCTGCAGTTTTTCCCCAGAGAACTACATTATGAAATTCTGCTTGTTCTTGCTTCATTCCTGCTCCGTCGGTCCAACTTCGGTTGGTTGCTACTGCGATAGTAGTCACAGAGTTCCCGTTAGGGGTTTGTTTTACCTCGATATCTTGGGTAATGCGTCCAATTATTTGGACTTTATTGAGATCCATAGCCATAGTACTAAAGTAAAGGTATAAAAACGCATGTATATTTATCTCAAACTATGAAATTCTCATAATTGAATTTCTTGTAATAGAGAACATCTATACGGAAATCATTATATACACACTATATATTTTTTGCAAATTATTTTTTGATAAAAATTATTTTTTACATACTATAGCTCTTAAATTACTTCTTACTCTATCTATGATTTCATCTTCTCAAACATCTCATAATACTGAACGTGTCGTGAGTCCAAAAGAGCGAACTCAAGAATCTCCAGTATTTCAAAATATTTTTCGTCCAAAAACTCTGGAGGGGTATATTGGACAAACCCAACTCAAGAAACATCTCTCTGTTGCCATCAGTTCAGCAAAGATACGTGGAAATCCACTCGAGCACATACTTTTTTATGGTCCTCCTGGTCTTGGAAAAACCACAATAGCTGGTATATTGGCTCACGAGATGGAGTCCCATTTGCGTACAACCTCATGACCTGCTATAGAGAAGCAATCCGATCTTATAAGTATCCTTTCGAATCTACAAGAAGGAGATATACTTTTTATTGATGAGATACATCGACTTCGCCCACAAGTAGAAGAAATACTCTACACTGCAATGGAAGACTTTCAAATCGATATTATGGTTGGTTCAGGAACTTGAGCTCAAAGCGTGAAACTTCCACTCAAACCTTTTACTCTTATTGGAGCGACTACTCGACTTTCAGCACTTTCCGCGCCTCTTCGTGATAGATTTGGAAATGTCTTAAAGCTTGATTTTTATGAGATAAGAGATCTTGCAACTATCATAAAAAATAATTGCCAACTTCTTGAGATAGAGCTTCCAATACATATACTTCAAGTTATCGCAGAAAAATCCCGAGGAACTCCCCGTATTGCTAATAGACTTTTAAAAATACTCAGAGACTACCATACTATAGGAAAAGATATTGCTGATATAGGAGTATTAACTAAAGTTTTTCAAGATATCGGGATAGATGAAAAGTGACTCGATGGACTTGATAGAAAATATCTTGATATTATTATTAAAAATTTTCAGTGAGGTCCTGTCGGACTCAATACACTTGCTTCAATACTTTGAGAAGAAGAAGCAACGCTTGAAGATGTTGTTGAACCATATCTCTTGCAAATAGGTTTTATAGAGCGCACTCCAAGAGGAAGAAAGATTACGTGAGTAGGAATGGGGTATATAGGTAAAGAAAAGTAAAATGAGCTTAGTACTTGCTGAAAATTATATTTTTAGTTATATCAAAGTCTCTATATCATTGAGAGAAGCTCACTTTTTTTTCTTATATATTCCTCTTCACTTATAAGTTCTTTTTTAAAAAGTTCTTTTAGCTTTCTTAGTTTTCAATCTATTTCATCATCACTTTGTTGAGTAGTGTTATTGTCTATCTGTATAGATTCTTCTTCCTGAGAAGTTATACTCTCTCAAATATGTATATTATCTGATTTACTTCATAATATGATTACTGCGATTTCATTATATCCTTTCATATTTGCATAATCGAGAGCTTTTTGTTCACGAATATTCGTTATATCAGTATTTGCACCATGTTTGATAAGTATCGCAACGATATCTTTTTTTCCACCTGCTGCTGCGTAGTGGAGAGCGGTATTTTCTGACTCATCTTGGATATCTATATCAGCACTATTATCAAGTAATAACTGTACCATATAGAGGTGACCATTTTTTGTTGCAATATGCAGTAAACTCTCACCACCACTTGCATATTTTGTACAGATATCATAGAGTTTATCAGAGGATATATCTTCTCGTGACTCTATAAAATTGAGATATGCATCCATCATGACTTCTTTTTGTGATGGGATTTGAAAATTAACATCCAAGCCTTGTTCTAAAAATAATTGTACGAGTTGTTTTTGATTATAGGCACAGGCATAGTAGATAGGAGATAATCCACTCGGAGTATCTTGGAAAATATTAGCTCCTTTCTCCATACATAATCGTACCAACATTATGTTATTGTTATAACATGCATATTGAAGTGGAGTTACAGATTTATGATCTTCCTCATCGATTGATATACCATTTTCTAGTAGTGTCGTTATGATAGGTATATTTCCCGAAGGCAATACGATATGCAGGAGATTATCTCATTGTTTATTTTTTACATATATATCTGCTCTTTTCTCAATAAACATATCTACCAGCATCTTTTTTCCATGTATTACAGCGAGCATAAGAGCTGTTTCTCAATCATTATTCGCACCTTCTAGTTCTAATCCGTTCTCTAAAAATAATTCACACAGAGCTTTTTGTCCATTTTTCGTGGAGAGATGTAAGAGATTATTCCCATTTTTATCAGTAATCTGAGTTTTTGCCTCATGATTCAGTAGAAGCTTAATCACTTGAGTTTGGTTTTTGAGTGTTGCAAAGTGCAGTGGAGTCTCTCATTGATGATCTTCATAGTTGATATCTGCACCTTGCGTAATAAGATTATGACAAATTTCAACATAGCCATTATGTGCTGCGTAGTGGAGAGCTGTTCTTCCTTTTTCATCTGTATAAGTAACATCCGTTACCTCTTGTTCTAGTAAGATTTCAGCTATTTTTCTGTTTCCTTTTTCACAGGCAATTAAAAATGATTTACTCATAATTAGGAGGTATGTTTAAGAAGTAATTGTACGATTTTCTCTTTTGCGTTATCAAGAATAGCAAGCTCGTGAGGGAGTTTATCTTCTGTATTTCTTAGAGTTGTATCTGCTCCTTTTTCAAGTACGAGTTTTACTTTTTTATAGAGTTCTCTTGCTTTATTGGTATCAGAGTTGATATCAAGTAGACAAAGTTTATGTAAGAGTGTATTTCCTGTATCATCACTGAGATTAATATCTTCACTATAGTATTGTAATACTATTTCAAATACTTTAAAGTCTTTTTTTATAGCGAGATCGAGCGGGGTAGTAAGGGTATCGTAATATTTGCATTGTGTTGTAACACTTGCTCCTTGACCCAGTATTTTTCTCAGATACTCATAAGTGACTTCACTTGAGTATGTGTCAATCCTTCTTATATATTCATAAAGAAAGATAGTTTGATCATTATTAAGTTCATCGAAATTTGGAGATCCATACTCACAGAGTAGGTCATATATTTCATACACTCACTTATCTACCAGAGCAAATTGAAACAAAGAGCTTCCATTTTTATTCTTAACAGAGATATCAGCACCATTTTCAAGAAGTATCTTCACAAGTTCAGGTTGATTATTATCTATTGCTTTTTCAAGAGCTGAGATATTTGCTTTATTATATTGATTCACTGGTGCACCATTTTGGATTAATACTTCCATTTGTGCTGGAGTAAGTTTCAAGTGAAGAAGGGTATTTTCATTTGTATCGATTTCATCCACTCTACAGCCTGCATCAATTAATAGTTGTATCGCCTCTCGGGGTAATTTTTTCTCAAGGGCTATTTTTAGGAGCGAACTGTTTGCAATATTTTCTTCGATATTTTCTATCAAAGATATGAATTCTCCAAAAAATACCAAGGCTTCTTGTCTTGGTTCTTCCTGTGAAAGTTTCTCGTGATTAAAGGTGGTGAGAGCTTGAGAGTAAAATAGTATATTAGTAAATATAACTTCTATAAGGCTTCTCTCGAGGCTATCAAGTTCATATATATCCATAAGGATTGCACCTTTTTTTGCAAGTGAGAGAATAGTCTGATACTTTTCAAGTCATATAAGTTTCACAATGATTTGTTTCTGAAGAGAGTCTTTAGATTCTTGAAAGATATTAGGATTTTCATCAATAAGCTTTTCGATTTGCTCTATGTTCTCTGAGAAAAATACATTTTGGAGATTTATAATCATTCAAAATTGTAAGATAAATATTAATATAATTATACGAGATATCTATCTATTTTACAAATATAAACCTCTATTGCTATAGAGATATAAAAAATAACTATCATATTACTTGCTATATTTATGCTTCAATTGATCATATAATTCTTTCTGGTTTTTGAGTAATTGAGTAAAAAAATTATTAAAATCAATTTCATACAGCGTTAATCCTCCATACTCGAAACAGTTATCAAGAAAATCGTCCGGTGTAGTTTTTTCAGGAGAGATTTTATAAACATCTTGTGTTTTTCCCTCAACCCAATCTACCATAACACTAGAGACTTCATGGTCTAACATAGCTAGTTTTCCTCTGTACTTTCCTTGAGCAATTTGCACTAGACAATTACCTCCTCCATCCTCTCCAATTGGGTAAGCATACTTTACTAAGTCATTATGGTACAAAAAATCTTGCATAAAAAAATATTTTAAATCTAAGTATGGATTTTTATTACTTAAACCAAAAAGCTTATCGGTTTCGTATAACCACTCCCAATTTTCAGTTATCTTTCTCATATCTTCATAAAATGGATAATATGTTTGTTCAAATCCATATTTATTTGAACTATAAGCATTCTTGTTTTTATCAAATTCAGGTGCGTGACTCCACCAGCACAAGTCAAGTCCATTATATGTTTTTAAGAATTGTTTATAGTCATGACAAAAAGAAGTACTATATTTTTTTTCAAATTCTAAGATATCTTGATCTAAAGCAGGGGTAAAAGGTTTATTTTGAAACAACATTCCTTCTGCTTTTTCATATAGGAAAAATATTTGCTCAAGTGTTTCCAGTTCTTTATTATCCGGAAAACTTACTCTTAAAATAAGTTTACCCTTTACGCTATCTTCTATCTTACTAATAGTAATAATCGATCCCACTACTTTATTGCTTTCAATAGAATAGTGGGTTGTTGTTTTTTTTCCATCTGGATAGATACAATCGTTTACAACTTTAAATTGTAGTTTTTTAGCACTTTGAACTTCATATGTAAATCCAAAAGTAGCTTCAGGAGCTATATCTATAATATAATTATTCTCAACTAGTTTATAACTTCCATCTAATAGTTTCTCATACCTTCCGTGTTTGTGTTTTATGCTCTTTCAGTTCATAAATGATTAATTAAAATTTTTCTAAAAATAAGTGCCATATTTACTTAAAATACCATATATTATAACTAACCTGATTTTGAGTTGAGGAGATTGAAGCAAGAAGAGGGTTATAGGATTCCATTAAGTTCTCTGCTTACTGCTTCATGTGTATCCTCATTTTATCACTATCTACAATGCCTAGGGTTTCTCGGGTTATAAAATATGATTAAAATACGTGTGATATAATTATTTCACTCTTCTGAAAATATTCTATTTGTTTATTGCATGCTTTCACAAATTCAACGATTTTATTTTTATAGATTATATATTTGTGTATACCTCTATTATATCTTAAAAATATATCATACAAATGACTATGCTTTCACAAGTAAAAAAGTCTTATGCACTCTAAAGTCAAATTAAATCTATCATCTATCCAGCTACTGATCTCTCATTCTCTCATTAAAATTACTTTGACCACTGACACTTATTATTCACACATCCGCACTCTAAATTATATTTTTTCCAGTCATAACATTCTCGTGCTTCACATATTGTTCATCACCCAAGACTAGATTTACTCTGGCATACTTCTCCAGAACAACCACTGCGTGTACAATCATTATTGTTTTCACAGTATTCTCATGTTGAATATCCACAAAATCAACCAAGTTCCCCTAATATTCTACTACACTGGGGTAAATAAAGAGTAGTAACAATGACAATAAATACTATTCCTACGATAAAATATTTCTTTTTATTTTTTATCATACTTAGATATTAGAAAATTAAAATTAAGTATCTGAAATATGTCCCTACCCATCCCTTTCCATTCTCTTTCTTTTCACCCCTATATTTTTTTTCTCCTCAATATTTCTTACATAGACAAGTTTATAGCGTGACTTCACGTTATCCCGTTTATCTATCTCAAACTTGCCAGTTGAGACGATAAGAGGTGTGAGCTTTTCAAATCCATAGTTACGCGAGTCAAAGCTTGGCTGCTTCTTTTGGATAAGTCCTCCGACGTCTCCGAGAAATGCCCATCCGTCTTCGTCAGAGAGGTCACTCACAGCTCAGGCAATGAGGGCGATCTCTTTTGCTCAAACTTTATCGAAGTTTGATTCGGTATTTTTTGATTCGGGGGCTTCTTTTTTCAGTATCTCGATGAAGATAAATCTATCACACGCCACGACAAATGGGTTCGGAGTTTTCTTTTCCCCGATACCGATGACAAGTTTCCCAGCTTCACGTAGGCGAGTAGCGAGCCGAGTAAAGTCAGAGTCTGAGGATACGATACAAAATCCCTGTACTTTCTCAGAGTAGAGGATATCCATTGCGTCGATGATCATCGCGGAATCTGTAGCATTTTTTCCACTCGTATATCCGTACTGTTGTACTGGAGTGATAGCATTTTCCAGAAGAAGATTTTTCCACTTGGAGAGTCCTGGTCTGGTCCAGTCTCCATATATTCGCTTAATCGTTGGGTTTCCGTACTTCGTGATTTCTTCTATCATCTCACTGAGATAGGCTGAGGGGATATTGTCTCCGTCGATGAGGACGGCAAGGTTTGGATTTGGTTCCATGAGTATTTTTTAAAAATATATATGACTCATTATGTAAGTTTTTCCTGAGAATGCAATCTCTCTACGTAAAGCCTTGTATTTTTTGTATAAGTCTATAGAGTATAGTGTATATGTTTACATATTATAGAGAGTATGAACTGACAATTTTCGCTTGATTTTGGAAATTCCTTTGTGCTAAAAAGCCCAAGAATAGAGTACCGAGACGTCATAGTAGATAGAAAATCTCACTATAGCGTGACAGTATTGTATGTCGAGAGTTACGATGAGGTAAAAAAATATTTTCAAGAACTCAAAAAAGAACCCTACTTCCACAAAGCAACGCATAATAGTTATGCCTATCGTGTGAAGCAAGTAAATGGAAGTATTTTAGAAGGGAAAAATGATGATGGCGAACAGTGAGCTGGTATGTGTATCCTTCGTGAACTTCAAAGAGAAAATGCGGTAAATACACTTCTCATAGTGACGCGATATTTCTGATGAATCCAGCTCCACACAGATAGATTTAAGCACGTCATCGATGCTACAAAGATATTTTTTGAAAGGAAAGGAAAGGAAAGGGTTAGGGGGTGTTACTCACATGTATCTTATAATAAAAAATACTATGCTTCGACTCGAAATACCAAATGAAGACCATAAAGCAATGTGGGAACACATAGATGAGTGAAGATATCAGTGAATGTATATAAGGCATTGGATACAGCTCTAAAGCTTGTTATTTATAAGTATTTGTTGGATAAGATTATGCCTGACTATGGCTAATTCCAAGTTCTTCAAGACATTTTTTTGCTTGTGGAAGTTCAGTATTTTTTACAAAAATATGGGCTTTTGAAACTGAGGCTACTGGAAAGATACTCACTCTATGTTGCGCAAAAACTCAGCTTATAAGAGCCATAATTCACGTACTTTCAGGTGGCGTGTCGATACAAATACTGATATGAACCCACCCTTCATTTTTACTGAGATATTTTTCAAGTTGTTGTGTACTTATAATTGTTATTTCATCACTATCATTGAGTATCATAAATATTCCTGCACAACTCTCTATCTCTGATACTTGATAGAGGGTATAATTTTTATTACATATAGTTGCGTGTGATGTAGGGAGGATATGAGTGCGCATATTAAAATATCTTAGTAATTATAATCATTTTATAACTCACTACTTTTGTATTTTATATAAAAATTCATAATATTAAACAGTAAATGATAAAAAATCAATAAACTATGTCTCTTTGGCAAACACAATCATGGCAAGATATGCTCGTTGCTTCCTGACAAACACAGGAATATTTTGTAATTGAGCAAGATATTCAGAGTCCGGACTCCAAAGAGTCCGGATTCGAAACAAAAATCTTCGTCGAAAAACGCAGAGTTTCACTTTGAGAGTACTGACTCTTTCTGATAGGTTTTGAAGGACAAGTAGGAGAAAGACTGGAAGAAAATCTTCAAGAACTCTGTAAAGAAGAGAACTGCCTCTTTGTCCAAATTGAGATTTTAGACTATTCTGCAGATTCATTTCTCCTATTGGGAGAAAATATATGAGACTTCAAAGCTTGATACTACAAAAAATTTATTCCGCCTTATACAGCTGTGATTGATCTCGAAAAATCAGAAGATGAGATTTTATCAGCTATGAAGCAAAAAGGGAGGTATAATATCAAGCTTGCTGCAAAAAAGTGAGTAGAAGTAAAGAGAGTAGAGAAAAGTCTAGAAAATATCAAGATATTTCATATGCTCATGCAAGAAACAACAAGTCGTGATAATTTTACGTGAAATACTCTTTCATATTATGAAGTATTTTTACAACAGGAAACAAGCTCTCTCTTTTTTGCATATCATGAAGAAGAAGTTATTGCTGCAGGTATTTTTATACAGCATAAAGAAGTTATGTATTACTATTATGGAGCATCCTCAAGTCACAAACGTAATCTCATGGCACCATATCTCCTTCAATGGGAGGCTATACGTTTCGCGAAAGCAATATGATGCCAGATATATGACTTTCTTGGAATCGCTTCTCCTGATGAGTATGATTCACCTCTTATGTGAGTCACGGATTTTAAACTTAAGCTTACCCCAGATACTCGAAATGTTTCGGAAAGTAGTATCATAATACATAAGCCTATAAAGTACAAGATGATACAGGCTTTAAAGTATTTTAAAAAATAAAACTTACAAGAGTCATCTGATTTTCTTTGGAATATAAGAATACTAGGATATAATTCCTCTGTAATTTATATTATAATTTGTACCATATATGTATACAAAAGCATTGAGTTTCTGAGTATTATTCTTACTTTCGCTCACAAGCGTTTTTGCAGGAGAAGAAACAAAAAATACCTCCTCAAATACAAAGACTCAACAAACCTTGTCTCATAACTTTAATATGTCAACTGATTATAGAGATGGGCAAATTCATTTAAAATGGACAGCTTACGATGATAAAAGAAATTTTAAGTGGTATAAGCTTGCATTTTCAAAAGAAAACTCACAACCTAGTTATCCACAAAATGACGGACATTTCATATGAGATGATGCTTCACAGTCAAGTTATAGTTTTTGGCCAAATACCCGAGATTTTATCTATATAAATCTCTGTGTTGTAATGCTTGATGACACTATTTATTGTGATAGAGGAGTAAAAGTTTTACTTACAGATACAGATGTAAAGAAAAATACTTCAGATAAAGTAGCCGAAGAGTATAAAAAGGATGATACTAAGGATAATACTGAAGACAAGAAGGCTGCAGAAGAAAGATTAAAAAAGCTTCGTGAAGATGCGGCGAAAAAAAATCAAGAAGAAAAAGTAAAGACAGATGAAAAAAAGGAAGTAATATATAAAGATGAAGTTTGAAAAACTCAGATGGAAACAAGATTAAGTGCAAATCTTCAAAAACGAGCTGATCTTATAATTGATACATTTATATTACGTCTTGAAGCTCAAAATCTCTCTTCCGCTGCTATAGTGTCGAGTATTGATTTAGTTCAAGAGAGACTTGGAAAGCTAGCTTCACAACTTCGTTATAGGCAGCTTGTAGGGTATATGATAGAAAAACTTGAGGCATATAAGCAAGAATTTGAGCTTGGACTTTCTGAGATCGAAGCGATATTTAACTCTATCCGTTAAAAAGTTTTTAACATAAAACCCCTTTTTTCTCTTGAGAAAAAAGGGGTTTTTCATATAATCTTGAGGATTATTTTTAATTATAAGTATGCTTCAGAAACTTAGTATTATCTTTTGAGTGAGTGTGGTTATATGACTCGGTATATTGAGTGGTTATTGATTTGTATTTTGAAGTTCCCAAGAAATATATACTTCTCAAAATACCTTAAAAATAACTAACGAAGCACGTTTTGTTTCAGATCTTTGACGTACTGTATATCTTGATAATGAAGAATTGCGTAGCGTACTTCTCGTATTTCGCGGATCAGATAATATAAAGTGATATAAAATTCATTCAGTATGTAATACGCATTCAGAGTATAAATTTTCATACCGCGATATACACTTTTTTCTTCTTGAATACCTTGATGAACACTGTGAAAATTCTACTGTAGCTTTAAAAAATCAAGATATTATTATCTCAAGAAGTCTTGGAACATTGTCTTTTTCTTCTCGCAATAAAGAATTTTCAGTACTTCTGGATATGGATGATGCTCAACTTTCATGATATGATCATGAACTTGCAAGAAGGTTGAGATGAATAGGGGTATTCCGAAATTATAATCAAAACATAACTCTCCAGACTCTCCCGAATCATTTTAAAAAATATCAAGCTTTAGAGATAGGATATATGAGACGTCTTATATGAGATATTCAAGAGTGACGTCAAAAAAAGTATATCTCACCTGTTCCTGGTTATCATATAGAAAAACAAGCTAATAAAGTTCCAAATGCTGGACGCCCTTATAGAGAATGATATACTGATGGGGTACATCATGGGTGGGATATCGATGCTCCACTTTGAACTCCTATAGTAGCGCTTGATGATGGAATAATAGTCCGAGTAAGAGATGGTTTCAAGGCAGATGATTTTCGAGAGATAGTATACTGAAGTGATGTGAGTTATGAGCAACAACTAGAAAATCTAGATATCCTAAGGTGAAATCAAGTATGGCATAAAACTCTTAAAGGAGAAGTAATATTTTATTCTCACCTTGATGAAGTGAATCCAGGACTTCAAGATGGTATGTATATAGAAAGAGGATCTTATATAGGAACTGTAGGAATTACTGGAGTACCCGGGACTTGATATGAAGATTTTCATCTCCACTTTGATGTAAAAATACCCCCATTTACCCCGGGTCGTGAAGGAACCTATACTCTTATGGAATATATGAAGTGGCCATGGTCTTGAAAATGACAATCAAGGCAAGACGTTTATTCACTTATAGATACAATGTTTGAAAAATAGTATGACACTCATTACTAAAAATAAAAAAGCATACTTTGATTATGAAATACTCGAGACTCAGGAAGCTGGGCTCGAGCTTTTTGGCTATGAGGTAAAGGCTATACGTGCAAAACAAGTAAATTTAAAGGGAAGTTATTGTTCTGTTATTAATAATGAGCTCTGGGTAAAAGCAATGCATATAGGAGTGAAACAAAGTCTCTCACTTTGAAGTAATCTTGAGACAATACGTCCAAGAAAAGTATTTCTTATGAAAAAGAGAATCATATACTATGGCTCGAAAATCAAAGAAGGAGGTTATAGTATTATCCCGCTTGAGCTTTACTTTTCAGGGAGTTTGATTAAGATGCGAGTAGCGCTTGTGAAAGGGAAAAAACAACATCAGAAAAAACAAACCCTCAAAGAAAGAACACTTGATAAGGAAGCAAAGATGATGTTAAAAAAAACTTACTAATTAATATTTTTCTATGATAGATATAAAAATACTACGTGAAAACCCAGATGTAGTAACTCATGCTTTAAAGTATAAGGCAGTAAAATGAGTTGATGTAGATGAGGTATTGAGGCTTGATGGTGAAAGACTTCATCTTCAAAAACAGTTAGATACTTTGAGGGCAGAAAGAAATCAGATTGCACATGGGTGAAAATGACAAAAACCATCTCCTGAAATTGTAGAAAAAGGAAAAGAACTTAAAGCAAAAATTGCATCTCTTGAGGAAGAATATAAAAAGATTGAAGAACTTTTTTTCACTCTTTATAAGAAAATCCCAAATATTCCAACTCCTGATACTCCTCTCGGTCTTACGGAAGATGAAAACGTTGAAGTAAAAAAATGGTGAATCATTAAAGAGTTTAGCTTTACACCCCTCAATCATTATGAAATTGCTGCAAAATTTGATTGGATAGATAAAGAGCGAGCCGCAAAAGTTTCTGGTTCTAGATTTGCATATCTTAAATGAGAGCTTGTGCGCCTTCAGCTTGCTCTTATGTCATGGGTTATGGATACACTTTCTGATAGCTCTCAACTCCAAAGAATTATAGAAGAGGAAGGACTAAGCGTATCATCAAAACCATTTCTTCCAATACTTCCTCCATATATGATAAAAACTGCTCCCTATGATGCTATGGATAGACTACACCCAACAGAAGAGCGTTATAAGATAGAAGGGCAAGATCTCTGGCTCCAGGGGTCAGCAGAGCACGTTCTTGGATCTATGCATCAAGATGAGATATTTTCCGAAGAAGAACTCCCAGTACGTTATATATGATATGCAACAAGTTTTAGATGAGAAGCAGGAACATATGGAAAAGATATGGAGTGAATTATTCGTATGCATCAGTTTGATAAACTTGAGATGGAGAGTTTTTCTACTGCAGAAACTTCGCATGAGGAGCACTTATTTTTCTCAGCAGTACAAGAGTATCTGATGCAAAAATTAGAACTCCCGTATCGAAAACTTCAAAAGTGTACCTTTGATATCTGAAAGCCAAATGCAAAATGAAGCGATATTGATGTCTGGCTTCCAGGGCAAGGAAAATATAGAGAAACTCATACTGCTGATTATATGACAGATTATCAAGCACGTAGACTTAATACTCGGGTACGAAGAAAGTCTTGAGATATAGAGCTTATTCACACGAACGATGCAACAGCATTCGCATGCGGAAGAGCTTTAGTTGGAATACTTGAGAACTATCAGCAAGCTGATGGAAGTGTTGAAATCCCAGAAGTACTCCGTTCATATATGGGAGGAAAAACTCATATAGGAAAATAATTTTAGCATCTTTTACATAAAATACCTCTCTTTTTTTGAAAAGAGAGGTATTTTATAGTATTATATTTTTAGTAGCTATTTAATCTATATATATGCTGTTACTTTCAACTTCTACTCTCACATGATATGGACTCCATAGGGTTTTTGATTTTGCAAAAAAAGCCGGATATGATGGACTTGATATATCATTAGGTATTATGAACTTTGATCTTTGGGATGGGGATTATATCCTCTCTCTTACGAAACTATATAATATCCCTATCAGATCTATCACAGCACCCTCAAAGGATATGAGTACAAAAAAGTTTCAAGATATATTGACGCTTGGAAAAAAACTTTGAGTACACTCTTTGAGTTTTGCGCCTCCCCATATTATGGATAAAGATACAAAATGGTTTCATACACTTTCAAAAGCCCAGAAAGCTACAGATATACATCTCTGTGTTCATAATGTAGAAAGTACTTTCTTGTTTTTCGTTATCCCTGAGTATCGTAATGCAAGCTTTGAAAAGATTAAATCTGTAACAGGTAATGCATCTCTCGATATACTTGCAGTAGCTAACTCTTCACAAATGGATATTATGAGAGCACTTGCTGTACTTGGTTCATCTCTTAAAAATGTATATATTGCTGATAGAAATACAGTTACGAAATGAATCCTTCCAGGTACTTGAGAAGGATGACTTTCCTACATACCCCTTGAAAGCTTTCTTATGAAACTCAAGGCACAGTCTTATAGTGGTGATATCTCTTTAAAAGTTACAGCTAAGGAGATATGAGTATGAGATGCAGAGAGAGTCTTAGAACACCTCAAGGCAATGAAAGCATATTATATAAAACATTTTATGTAATATGCTTCTACGTATTATTAATATTATCTAGCTTCTCTTTCCCGATTTTATAAGCCTTATACCACATTGTTTTTGTGAACACTTCAAGCACTCAAGCAAGATATCATAAAGCGAGCATAAAGAATAAAAATACTCCTCAAAGTATACCAAGTAGTATAGTAGTAAAAAGAAGTGATCATATATATGAAGTAATAGAGAGCGCAAGGAGGGGAAAAAGTATAAATAGAATGAAGTTAAGAATCACTCGTATATTGAGTAAGAACATCATAAAATAGAGTTTGAGAGTAGTTTTAAGATGTACAAGACTGATTTGTGTTGATGTTCCAATAGCATCAAAGGTTGACTTATTTTCAAGCACTATCTCAAAGCGAGCATATGCGAGGAGTATATTTATGATACAAGAAAATAAAAAAGCTATCATAAAAAATACATTGAGAGAAAAAATAAAGTCTAATCCAAGGAGCCTTAAAGCAAAAAGGTATGCGTTTACAAGGGAGATAAACTTAAATATACTTACAATACTATTAAACTCAAAGAGTGGATAAAAACGAAACATCCCAACTCATAATGATTCACTACAACTTGCACTTCAATCCTTGCGTTGATCTATGTATCGTATAAGGGCTCACTCAAATATTGGAAGAATAATGATATATGAAATAAATACAATAGCAAGTCAAATAAGTACTTCAACAATATATCATGAGTGGAAAAAATTCAAAAGAACTTCAAGAGCTGCATCAGTATTTCAGAGAAGCTCAACATATGTATAAATCCCTTGGTAGGTAAGAATAAGTGAAAGGAAAACCATCGAAAAAAGCCCAGGAAAAAAGTAAAACTTTTTGAGCTTTGAATCATTCCGTATTATTTCCATACTTGGATATAATATATCACGTGAGAAATTATATCTCATATACTTAGAAAAGTTTCGAAATTATAAAACGTAACCCACCTACTATACTTTTATTATCCCACTGAATCATTTGTGATTCGTTGAAATACATATCCTTAAATATAAATTGTCTCGATTGCGTGTTAGAGAATTTTTTTGGAAGCTCTTCTCTACGTATATTTCTATCTATAAGAAGTTTGTATTTATTACTATAAAGTGTTTTCATAAGTTGCTCCTCTTCAAGGATGCTGAGTATCTTCTCTTGTAGCTCTTCTTCTTCACTTCGTGTAAGTATTTCTGATCGAAGTTCTTCAAGAAGTATATCAAGTCATAGTTTAGAAAACTTTGATAAATTATACCCATTTTCCACTTGTGATGAGTGAAAGTAAGGAAATATATTTCCACTAAAATATCATACATCTATACCTAAAAGAATCATATCATATTCTACACTTTCGTTTCGTAATGCATTTGTAAGCTCCCCTAAGCTCATACTTTCTATTTCAAGCTCTATTCAATTATCTTCTAGTTTTCATCTCACTATTTGTAGGGCTTCGGTAAGAAGTATATCAGTTTGTACAGAAGTAAGCTTTAAGCGAAATACTTCTCATGACGGAGTATAATACCTATTTGCAGGAAGATTATTGATTTCTTCACGACTTATCTGTATTTCTAATAAATCATCAAGTTGTGTATTCTGATTCGGGGTGCTTTGACCTTCTTGTCGGAAGAAATTATTTCTAAAATCATCAAGCTCCTCCTCGTCTTCTATAAGGTAGTAAAAAAAAGTTTCTTGGAGCGCCCTCTCCCCATTTATTTCAAAATATATATCATATTTATTTTCACCATCAGTGATTGAATCAAAATTTCCAAGAAGTCTATAAAAAAATACTCTATCACCTTCTGAGAATCATTGAAGTCTATAATCATTTACATATACTGCACTCACACCAGCTGGAACTGATCATTCTATAAGGATATTATCTGAGTTTACAAAGTTATATTTTTGTGTTGTTGGACTTCTTACGATAGTGAGTTCTTCTTGTAATGGTCTTGTATCCTGAGCTTCACTATCTGCGAAAAGCTCTGATTCTTGGGTGATTTTTTGCTTTGCATCAAGCTGTCTAAGGAGTTCATTTTTACTATAATATCATCTTGAATTTAAGTATGACTCAAAAGAAAAGTTATCTTCTTGTTGTTTTTCTATAAGTCTTTCACTAAAAAATGGATTATATATTGCCTCAACTTTCGTATTTCAAAGTCAGCTGACAAGACCTTCTCGTTTTATTAATGTATTAAGATGACTCCTTAGTTGTAAATCAATATTTTGGGTATTATAAAAAAGTGAAGTAAATTGCGGAACTATAAAGTGATGAGACTGTAGTCTTGGTATAGAGTTTGCTATAATTCAATTTCGGTCATATTTTATATTAAATGAACTACTTCTGTTTTGTAAGAGATGATTTTCATCACGGAACAGATTGATGATAAGATATTCAATATAGGTAGGATTTTGAGAATAATTATTATTACGTTCAAGAGTGATGCGTGATACTCCAGTTGTTTCATCTATGATAATATTGGATACAGTAAACATTCAAGAAAACACACCATTTACATCTGAGAGTTTTCATTCAACTGTTTCGCTATTAAGCGTATCCACAATACTTTTTGGAAGAATTGGCTGTAAGAATAGAGAAAGAATATTGATATCTCGAGTTCAAGTCGTAAAGCTAATAACATTTCCATTTTTCCTTATACTTACGTTTTCAAGAAGTGAGCTGTAGAGGGGATGAACTCATGTTTGTCTGATTATATCATAGGTTGCGATTATATCATCAGCTGTAATATTTTGACCATTAGACCAGCGGATATTTTCCTCAAGAACACACTCTATACTTCAAAGTTTTTCAAGATTACAACTTGCAATATCTGAAGTAAATCTTTTGCTTTCCTGATCATAATTTAAGAGTGATCGATATAAGAGACCATTAATATAGCTATTATGATCACTTGATGGAAGGAGTGGATTGAAGTGAGGAAAGCTTCATACAATAGCCTCAGAAATAGTACCACCTGGGATTGCTTCAAAATCAGCATCATGTGTGAGATAGGTGTATGAGAGATGACTTCAAGTGAGAAAAAAAAGTATAATACTGAGAAGTAATAGGTATTTTTTAAACTTATGAAGTATATGATAATTCATGTAAAGAAAAAAAGGGGGTAATACTATGATATACCTTACGCAAGTATGAAAAGAAGTACAGAATTAAGGATAAAGAGAGTTCAGATTACAATAGTTCCATTGTGAAGTACTTTTTCAGGTCATCTTTTAGTGTTAGATGCTGCGGATCAACTCATACTTGTAAGGTTCAGGCTTACACTTTTGTTTTGAATAAGAACGATAGCAATAAGAAGTATACAGATAATTATCTGAAAATTTAAAAGAAGAGAGTACATTTTTAACGTTTAAAAAGTAAAAACGAAAAGAGTGTATTGAAAAAAGTAAAAATTGCAACAGCAATTATGAAATTAATAGTTCCTACTATTGTATAACCGACTCAAGGAATAATCAGTATCTCATTGAGTATATAGGAAAAGAGATAGAGTATGACTCCATTTATCACAAGGCTGAGTAGTCAGAAAAATAAAAAGAAGAAAGGAAGGCTTAATATACGCAAAATAGGACGTATAGTAATATTAATAATTCAGAGTACTATTCCTCCAAGTACATATGTCTTTAGTGCTTCTAGGGAAGTGTAATCACAGTTACTACACCCTAGAAGTACTCCATCACTAATTGCTCTCTCAGGATTTCATGCAAGAAGAAAAGTGATAAGATAGAGTATAAGTGCATTTCAAAGTATGCTTGATAATATTTTCATACGTAAAAATAAGGTATATTTTAGAGTTTGAGTGTATGGATAATCTTTTCAAGAAGAGTAATTTCTGACTTTGCATCTTCTTCAATATATTGGACAAGTATTGGACGTATATTTGCTACTATATCATTATCTACACGAATATTCATGCTACTTATTCATGACTTTTTTATATTTATTCTCAAATATATAGCCTCTCCTCCATCATATATAAATCGGAATGATTGTATACGACTATAATCATAAAAGCTTCCTTGTACATTTATCCCAAGATTTGTTATTTGAACGGATACTTCATCATCAGTATTATTTTCTAAAAAGAAATATAATCCAATAATAAGTAATAGCACAATACTCATTCCATATTGCTTTGAGAGAAATCAAAATATTATGAGTCCTCATGCAAGTGAGAGTGCTATAATATACCACATAGGACTACGATGTTTTGTATCCTGAAAGTTCCATGTATAATACATTTCTGAGTTTGACATGTTATGAAAAGTTAGAAATTATCAGCCGAATAATCATCCAAGAAAGAGCGGCAAGGGCAAACCCTCCAAGCGCTGCAATAATAGTATCACGTCACTTTGTTTTATCTTGTTGAAGTGATCCAAAGAGTATCTTGTAGGCTCAAATAACAATAAATATTACCGCAACTGTTGCAGCTATTCCCATAAAAAAATCTATAGCATTACGAATCGCGAGAGGAATATCACTCAGTCCAACTCGTCATTCCCGAAGTCTTGTATTATCAATACCTAGTATGTTATTACTATTACCTTGTATATCAATACTTAAGGCATAAGTTTGTACTATACTTAAATATCAGAGAAATATATATAAAAATATCCGCATAATATATATTATGAAACTAAATTATATTGAGAAATATCACTTTTCATAGTTTGTAGATTTCAAAGACTTGGATTATAATAGTCAGATAAGAGGGTTACAAGCTCTGATTTTTCGAGCTCAGTTGCCCGTATACCGATACTTTCCAGACTTGTTTTTACTGTTCCAGTTCTTCCTGCAAGTCATTTTTTAAGATCCGAAAATTTCCGTATTTGCCCACGTATTTTTACTATATCATCACTGTTATTAAATGACTGCCAAAACTTTTTAAATACTCAAAATATTCCTGTATCTTTTACACTGCGATTATCCTCCATATCAAACGGTACTACAATATAAAACTCTTTTTTCATAATCTGAGCTACCTCTACAAGTTTTTTAAGATATTCTATATATTCATATGTTTGATTTTGGAGTAGCGAATTTTTCTGATTTACCGCTTTTTCTTTGAGTTTCTCAAGATACCCATCGATATCAAGTTTATTTGATCGAACCATAATCTGAACAGGAAAATCAAGTGTATTAAGGAAACGTTGAAAGCTTATAATAATAGCATCTTGCTCTTCTTCTGATTTGAGGAGAAAATTTATTGTACTGCATTTTAGCACCATGCGCGCTGAGTTATCTTTAAGAAGAATAATATTTTCACGTATTTGAGAAAAGGGAAGATGACGTTGTGTACTTCCATCAGGACTCGTTTTTTTTGATGTTTTTACTGGCATAGTATAAGTATTTGAGTCAACTTTTTAAATATTCCTATTTTTTATTTTCTAAGTTCAGAAATATATTAGTAATTATATCTTTTTAAGTTTTTCTTGAAGTTCTTGCATTGTATCCATTTTTTCTCTGAGGTCTATAGAATCTTTCTTTTTTGCCTCGGTTGTAACTAGGAATCATACATCAATTGGTTGAAATGAGTCTACTCATTGCTCCCATCTTCTCTCCCTTGAGAACGAGTTGAGTAGTATGAGGGCAAGTACAAAAGGTACAAAAGTCATTTCGTATTGTTTAAAAATAGCTATAAGTAAAGCTATTATAGCAACAATTCCACTTGGAATAAGTGCTATTTCAGGACCAATATTAGGCTCTAGACTTGTAAATATAAGATAAGCAAATGAGAATCCTATCATGAGAATCATAAGTTGTCTTAGGCTGAGCCCAAGAAATATAGGGTCTTCATTTTCAATCTGTACAGGAATCTTGTACTGCATTACTTTCTGAAGTCAATAATATATTGATTATATTATATAGATTATCTCAAAAATACAATTTTCTCAACTTTATTTTTCTATAAAAAAATAAGAAGAACCTTTGCGGCCCTCCTTATTTTTTTCAAATATATAAACTACATGAGTTCTATATGAAGCTTTATATATGTAAGCATGTTTTGTTGGCTTATAGAAAGTTCTTTTGTAGAAAGTGCAATATCTACAGTTGAAAGAACTCTATTTATTAACATGCCTTGTATTCTTTCAGATCTTTCAGAGAGAAGATTTTGAAGTGCTCTATCGAAGCTCATGACAAGACCCATCTCTTCTCAAGTTAGTATTTCTTCAAGCATTTCTTTTTGCATCTCCATATCGCTCATATTTGCTGGTGGAAGAATAACATTATCTATAATGTGTATTATTCCATTAGAAGCTATGATATCAGTTGCTACTATCTGAGCTCAGTTTATATACCAGTTTCCTCCGGTCATCTCAAAGCGAACTTCTCATCCTTCTACTGTCGTTACACTCAAGCCTTTTTGTAGTGCTGATGCTCGAATATCTCCAGCAATTACATGATAAGTAAGAATTGACCTTAGAAGCTCTCTATTTTCTTCCATAAGAAGCATTTCAACAGTTCCTTCTGGAAGATTTGCAAATGCAGAATTAAGTGGAGCAAATACTGTAAATGGCCCTTCTGAACTCAGTGTATCCGCAAGCTCTGCTTCAACTACTGCTGTTACAAGAGTTGAAAAATCCTCATTTCCTACTGCAATATCTACAATAGTATTACTTTCCATCGTAGTAGTTTCTGCTTCCATGTGATTATGTGCAGACGCAAATCAGAGTGCGCTGAGAAAAAGTATTGAACCCATAAGTATATTTATTGCTTTCATATGGTTATATATGTTAAAAAATAAAAGCATATTAAATATATAATATGCCTGTATGAAAAAAGTATGATATTATCAAAAATAGACTCGAAACTCACTATATTCTCATTTTTCACTCTCAACTTCTACTTTCCAATTATAGATAGTACATATTTTTTTTACAAGCGAAAGTCCAAGTCAATTTCACCCTCAACTATAACTCTCTCTGAAGTGCCTCTCAAATATTTTTTCCTTATTTTCAGCTGCAATCCCTATTCCATAATCTTTTATACAAAAATACATTCTCGTTATGATTATCTCAATATTTCCTCAAACTTCTGAATATCTAATAGCATTTTTGAGTATATTTTGAAAACAAAGAAGAAGAGGGGCACTATCTATATACACATATATTTTTTCTTTGGGATTATATTTTTTTATGATTTCAATATTTTTTTCTTGTAAGCGTATCTCAAAATCCTCAATACTCATATCAAGAAACTCTATAATATTTATTTTTTTCTTTTTATAATCGAGATTTACAAAATATATAAGCACAGAGAGGGAAGTGAGAATATCAGAAAGTCTCTTTGCTGATCAGAGTACTTTTTCGTTTGTTTCTTCATAGAGTTTTGTCTCACGTGCTAGCTCTGAGCTTGAGATGATCTCAGAGATACCTGTTTTGAACTCATGATTAATATTTTCAGCAAAATCCTCGAGATTACTGATGCTTTCCTTGATAGGCTTGTAGATGCGGTGCATCACCCTACAACTAAGATAAGCAAGTATACTATAGAGAAAAGGTGTGGCGATGATCAGTATCAAAAACGTGAAGCTCAATGCTCTCACCGTATCTCTCCATATAGTATCACTTATATCCCGCAGTTCATAATACACGATGATGCTCTGTGTTCAGATAATAGCGATATAGAGCAGTATATGGATGATAAGACCAAGGATGAGTCCCATCTTTTGACGATGTTTCTCAAGAAGCTCTAAACTATTCATGTCGGTATGTATCAGGTATAATATATCCAACTCAGCGCATCGTCTCTATAATCTCTGCACCAATCTTTTTACGTAGATATCCAATATGGATATCTACGGTTCGGCTTTCTTCAAAGGCGTCATACTCGCCCCAGACTTTTTCAAGAAGTTCTTGCTTCGTGAGAGCTCGTCCTATATTACGCGCCATATAGAGAAAGAGTTCGTACTCAAGTTTTGAGAGGCGTACTTCACTCTCTGAGAGCTTCACTTGATGAGAACTAGTATCGATGATGATATCTCATACTCTCACTATTTGTCATTTTTGCCCCATACTTCGACGTACGAGCGCTTCGAGTCGTGCGATCAGTTCGTTATAATCAAAAGGCTTCACCATATAGTCATCAGCTCCAATATTAAGTCCCTCGATTTTTTGCTCAGTGAGACTTCTTGCGGTCAGTATCAATATTGGTGTACTATCTCACTTTTCTCTCAGAGCACGACATATATCTCTCCCATCTCACTCCTCACTCCCAAGTCCAAGGTCCAGAATTATCACGTCAGGCTTATAGTTCACTACCTCAAGCATCGCTCAGTGGTAGTCAGCGTGTCATTTCGCCTTGTATCACTTGATATCCAAGTAGGTCACGATATTGTCTCTCAGGATATCATTATCCTCGATTACGAGTACTTTCATAGCTATTTGATAAAAAATATTGTTTTCAGTATATAGATTTATCATTTAAAATACAGTTTCTGCGTAATAGAAGTGTATGAGGAAAAAACTTTACAAATATATATAATTTTTATATACTAATAGTATATAAAAATTATATATATTATGAAATTCCGATACTCTAAACAACTGTGGTTTCATGTGGACTGTGATAGTTTTTTTGTTGCATGTGAAATATTGAGACACCCTGAACTACGTGATAAATATGTATGTGTATGAGGAGATATTATCGTAGCAGCGAGTTATAACGCGAAGTATTTGGGAGTAAAAACAGGTACTCCAGTATGGGAAGCAAGACGGATGCTTCCAAAGGATAAGAGTTATTTTTTCCCTCCAGATATTTTATACTATGCATCAATCTCTGAAAAATTGATGCATATACTTACATATTATAGTGAAGCAATAGAGGTTTTTAGTATTGATGAGGCGTTTTGTAATGTCTCGTGAGTTCCTGAATATTACAATATGTCTTCTTATGATTTTGCTTTATTTCTTCAGAAAAAAATACTTTCTAAACTCGGAATATCTGTGACGATATGAGGAGGAAATACTCGCCTCAGGGCTAAAATATTTTCTAAGTTAAGAAAACCATTTGGAGTGAATATATATCTTGACTCAGAGGAGATTATAAAGATTTTTAAAAAAATTCCGCTTTCAAGCATTCCTTTTATTGGGAAACGACTTGAAACTCGAATATCTCGAAATATTAAGACTATAGAAGATTTTCGCAGAACAAACTTTTCCTACTTTCAGCGTATTATTGGGGTCAATGCAACACGTCTGTGGCTTGAACTGAATGGAGTCAATG
>JAIUMN010000007.1 GCA_022565555.1 Candidatus Altimarinota bacterium | reverse complement strand
ATGTAGTTAATAATGCTTTGTTGAAAATCTCATACTATAAATATTCTATTTTTTGATACTAGATAGCTATTTGCACTACTATTTCCAATTCGTGCATCGAGAGCTCACCAATCTTCAGCAAATCACAGAGTTTTAGCTCTATCGACATTATGTCAGTCTAGTATATGTCATATAATTGCATATGCGGTTTTAAAATTATATAAATGGTACATATTTGTACCACTATTTTTTCATATACTATTAAGAAATTCACTGAGATTAGCCTGAATATCAATTGAGCTACTTGGATTTCTGATATTATGATAAAATTGTCGAGCTCGTATATCTTCGGGAGTTGCTATTTCTGGAGGGATAGAACGAAGACTTTCTATAGGAAATATTCTTTCTATATCTATTTCTCCGAGACGTGCACCTAATCCATTTCTTCAAAAAACTTCTGTTGATGTTTTCCCACTTCATATATTTGATAAAAAATGCTGTTGAACAGATGATCTTGCATCCGCCTCGTTATATCATAGTATAAGTTGTCAAATTCTTCATTCTTCTATTACGATTTTTCTTCTGTTCTGATACTCTTCAATCTTATCAAATTCATCTGTATTTCAGTATTCATGAGAGAGTTGTATATAGTTTCTCATTTGTTCATCATATACTCATCCAGCTTCAGTAGTTGATCTTGATCTGAATGCTTCTAAGAGAGAATTACGGTTTGATATTTGTTCTTTTAAAAAATCATCTATTAGTGTTTTACGTTTTGCGTTAGATGCAAGCATTCAAAACGATATAATTTTTCCACGTCACAACTTCACTCCAGCTTGATTTATAAATATTCTAAGTTGATTATAAAATCGTCCTTCTCTCATATCTTCAATATTTCATCCATTAAATCTCTGAACTTCTCATTGCAGACCTTGAAGTCTTGTATCATCTGACTCAAGTAGGGTTATAAGATCTCTTACTCTTTGTCATCTCTCACTGACGACTTCAGATCATTCTGCTGGTGCTACTTGGACTGGAGGTCTTGCGGGTGCTGCTGCTCTTCGATTGTTTTGCCATTTTCGGATTTCACGAATCAAAATAAAAGTTGCCAAAAAACCTAAACCTGTTCATACCGTTTCGATTGATATCCATGACCCATTTCAAGAATCTTGATCTACGGCTTCAACCTCAAGTCGTCGTTGCCCCCTATTAAGTTCTGCTATCCGACTTGGTATATCCCCAGAGCTGAGCACTTGTAGTATCAGCTTCATATCATAAAGTGCCCTGAGGGCCTCTTCTTGAGTGCTAAATGATTCTTTATTAAAAATAATAGTATTTCATCGAATATCTTCTGGTACCTGTAATTCAAATGGTCACCTAGATTGACGTAATATATGAGTAAATTGCTCTTGAAAATGTTGATTCCATAGTCTCTGCGCATCTCAAGAAAGACTTATGGTATTGATTGTGCTTTCAAGTCTCAATGTATTCATGCTTTCAGCTTGATTACTCTGTTCTTCTATTCTTTGCAATAAAACTATTAATTCTTCTTCTGTAATTCAGACTTGTTCAAGAAATTGTCTATATCGTGTATCGATTGTTTGTGAATGTGTGGTTTCTGGTGAGCCTTGATTATCTGAAATGTTTTGATCATTTGATCAAAACATTCCATCAAAATTTAACCCATCACTTGTTTCAGACTGTCTTTCTCATTGAGTATTTCCTACAGCATTTTCTCAAACCGTATCATTACTTCAAAACATTTCATCAAAATCAAGTCATCAATCACCGACTTGTGCAACTAATATTTCTCTTTGTAGACGACTTTCTGAGATACCAGTATCTCTTGCAAGCCGTGTTAGCCCATCTCTTACATTTGCAGGAAGAGTTTCATTTATCGTGTCATTATATATGTTTGTTTCGAGTGACATATTTTAGTTATATTATGATATTGATGAGAGTTCTTCTAATAGTTGAATAATATTTTTTCCGTCACGAATAGTGTTTTCTCTTATATTATTAAATGCTGGCCTTGAAATAACATCTATTAATTCACTGATTTTTGTTTCGTCTCTTTCTAGTACTACATCGATATTTCACCTAATATCATCAGGAATTATAAAATTATTTTCACTATCTTTTATATCTCGAAATTCTGTTACAACCTCTCATACTCAGTCTATAAGTACAAAAGGTACTTGGGTTCTTATATACTCTTGTAGGTCACTGAGACTTGTTATATCTCACTGCCATGACATACTTTCCATGAGACTATCGAGTTGTTGTATCTCATTTACTCTCTCTCGTGCAGTTTGTATATTAAAGGTATCTAAATCTTGTATTTCCTGGATCATATTTTCACGAAGCTGTATAATTTTTTCTATATAAAGAGACTCAATTTCTGAGATATCTCTAGATCCCCGTTCAAGCATTTCTTGGTTTTCTTCTCTTATTTGTGAAGAGAAGAAGTTTTGTAGTCGTTCCAGAGTATCAGAATCAAGAAAATCAAAATCTCTTACTCTATCCTCTATGTCTTGTAATATTTGTTCATGAGATTCTATAATTCTTTGTTCTTCTATTTCTAATCTTACTTCAAGACTTTCTAATATCTCATTGAAATCTCAATAGAGACTCTCTAGTAATTGTTTTTTTTCATTTCACGCATAGGTACTATCTTCTACATATCTTTCTAATGTTCTTCGAGATGAATCATAATCACTTAAAATTCTTCGAATATCAGTAATATTTAACGATTCTATATTGCTTGGAATAGTTGCAATAAGATTATTTGCAAATCGTATCCCGTCTTCAACAAGTATATCTGAACGAGACCTTTGTGCTTCTGGAAACTGTGATTCAAGTTGTTGTATTTGTAGTCTTTTATCTCTTACAGTACTATGTAAATCTTCTATTATTCATCGAATTCGTTCTTGATTTTGACTATCAGTCGCAGACCTTAAGTTGCTTTCCTCAATTATTATTCTTGCTTGAAGAGATTCTATTTCTCACCTTAAGGTTGTTATATCTCCTTCTATTCTTCAAGGAGCTTCTAATATATTTATTCTTTCCCTTGAAGCTTCTTCATTAATTTTTTGTATTTTTTCAGTCTCAAGTCTTTCGATAAGTGTATTAATCTGTTCTCATACGGATTCATTTCCACTTATTCAACTTATACTTGAACGAAGTGTTTCAAGTGCATCCATTTGTTGTTGTATTTCATCACTCTCAAGTTCTCTTACTCAAAGTCTTCACCAAAAATCAGAATGGAAAAAACTTACTTCTATTGTAGTTGATTGGATTGATACTGACCTTAAGATAATGTTATCAATTATTTCACTATACTCAGGAAATCTTTGCTTCAATCATTGTAGTCATTCAATCTTATTTCAAGTTTCACTTTGTAATATTGATACGACCTCATTTTTTACCTCACTTCATTCAGGAAGAGTCTCAAGAATTTCATTGAATTCTCTCAAAGCTCGACTTCACTCGGGTGTTGCCTGAAGCTTAGCTATTAAATCAGATAGAGATATATCATATCAAGCCATTTTTGCTACAATCGAACCTGTTCATACAAGAGCTGCAACTCATGCAGTAAATGGTGCTCCAAGTACTGCTGCTCAAAGTGCAAATCCTCAACTAATAACTGTCATAGTTGATGCAAGTGTTAGAGGTCTTGGCTCATCATTAATTTCGTGAATATATGTATAAGATGTTCATTGTCATGCAACAAGAAGGCTATTGAGATATGCTCGTAGTTGTTCTGGAGTAAGTTGTTGTCCGCTGACTTCTATATTTTGAAGAAATCAAGGAAGTTCAGAAATATTTCCTTCATTTATTTTTTCGATATATCCAGATATATCTTCCAGTTTAATGAACCTGAGAGCAGAATCTTCAGTAAATTTATTTTCTACTGCTTCAAAAAAGCCACTATCAGGAAAATGCTGTCTTAATTCAGAGTTTTCATTATTCCAGTTTCTATAAATATTTTCCCGTGCTCACTCTGACTCGTGACGTGGACTTATGTGGTTATTATACCCACTTATAGCATCATCTCTCATATCTCTTAAGCTATCAAGATTAAAGATTCAGACTCATAATAAAAGTGCACGTTTCCAAAAAGCGTCAGTAAATTTGCTTCAAGCTCCAAATTTCCCAAATAAAAAGAGTCATCATATAATAAGTAATACAAAAGGATGTGTTGCAAGATTTCATACATCTCTGAGAGCCTCTTCTGCTCAATATTCACCACTTTGGATTCTACGATATAAGCTTTGTCTTTGTTCTCTTTGTTCAGGGGTTTCATCTATATCTCAAGGAAGCTCATCCCCAGAAAGGAGAGTGTCTATTATTTCTGTATCTCGTAGTCCCTGTTCAGAGTTATTGTATCATTCTTCCCAATCATTATACCAATTGAAAAACTCTTGATAAAGATTATTAAATTGAGGATTATCCTCATGTGTATTTTCAAAACTTCTTAAAAGTAAACGAAGTGCAATGACATTTACTCAAGTTTTTGTTCAGTTCTCTAAGATTAACTTTATATCATATATTCTATCACTAAGACCATTTATATTATCTATTGAACTCCTGATGCCATTATTTATTTCTCAAGCTCTCATTTCTAAATATGTCTCTCTTCAAATAATTCTATCAGAAGATATGTTTTGCCTTTGCTGATATCTATATATCGCCTCTCTCGTTAAAGGATTACTGATAGTACTTTCTCATAAAGCATACGCTAATTCTCTACTTATATTGATATTTTCAAGATTTTGAGATGTTACACTTTGTATTGAGGCTGGCTCTGTATCTGAGGGATGTACATCTTGTCGAAGCGCATTTATTTGATGATTTGTACTTCTAATAGAGTTTCTAATATCTGCTGCCCAATTATAGTTGATTCTATCTAGTCGATTTAGGTATGCTTCAACTTCTTGTTTTGGGGATAGGTGCCGTTCCCAAGATCAATTTGGAAATTGTCTTTCAAGATAGTTAAGAAAGTTTTGTGCATTTTCTCTATCCATTGGCTCTTCTCTTAGTCTGCGTAACTCCTGTACCGCAGGATGATAACTTGGATACTGAACACTATTCATAAAAACTATTTTAATAATATAAATACTCTTTTACTCTAACATATTTTCCTTATTTCCTCCAAATATATTTCCTTGACAAAATAGTATTTTTGCAGAATATCGAGTCGATATAATTATTTTTACAAAAGATAAGTTTTTTATATACTAGGTACTAAATAAAATTAAATACTATTTATGTTTATTCGCATCCTTTCCTACGCGATACAAAATATTCTCAGAAATACCTTTTTAAGTCTTTCTTCGATACTTATCCTCACACTTCTTATGTTTTTTATTAACATACTTATTGTGATACATGGAGTAAGTTTCCGTATCATAGATGAGATAAATGATCGTTTAACGATTTCACTGTACCTAAAAGATGAGTATGATCAGAACTCACTTGAGGTATTAGGTTTAAAAAATGATTTACGTCAATCTATACCAAGTATTGAAATTATTTATAAAAATAAAGATGATGTACTTGAGGAGATACGTGCTCGTGATCCTGAATTAGTAAATATTCTAGAGCTTCAAAATCCTCTCCCAGAAACTATCACGCTTGAAAATATCCCACTTCAAGAGTATCAAAGACTCAATACACTGATAGAAAAACGTATGTATATCCTTCTGGAGCAAACTGCCTGAGAGACTGAAGAGTATTTCTCAAGCTATGCTCGTCAGTTTGAGCGTATTAGTACTGTGATACAAGTACTTAATATTCTTCAAGTATGACTCTATGTTATTATAGTAACATTTATTATATCTATTGCTATTATCGTATATTCTATCATAGGGAATTTTATCTATTATTATCGGGATGAGATATATATAACGAGGTTAGTATGAGGAAGTAAGTTTTTTCTTTCCGGACCCTTTACTGTTCAGGCTTTGTTGTATGTCGGGATTTCATTTATACTTTCTACGATTTTATTTGTACTTCTTGTAACAAATATATCGTATGTATTTGAATTGACTGAACTTCATGAAGTCTATCCGTGAAATATAGTAATCATACTCTTTCTTCAAGCACTTATATTTCTCTCTGTGTGAGGACTTTCAGGATTTTTCTCTTCTCAAAAATATATAACTAAAAAATAATTATGCCAAAAAGTCATGGAGTACTTGGGCAGAATGCACGAAATCTCCTTTATATACAAAGTGAAGATTTTTCTCATTATAGACGCCTTGCAGACTCTAAACTTAAAACTAAAAAATTTCTTTCAGGTCATTGAGTTGCTGTTCCTCAGACTTTTGCAATCTTAAAAAATACTTGAGAAATAAGCATGGAACTTATAGAGTCTCTTGAGCCCCCATTTGTTATTAAACCAAATAACTGATATTGAGGAAAAGGGATACTTATTATAGGCGATAAGAGACCTGATAAAAGTTTCATAACTTCAAGCTGAGAAATCTACACTTCAAAACAGATATACCAGCATTGTATACGTATTATAGATGGATTTTTCTCACTTTCAGGAAGAAGAGATAGTATTTTTATCGAAAAAAAAATCGAGCTTGTAAGTGATATAGAACTTCTTTGAAAGTATGGACTTCCGGATATACGTATCATTATTTATAATAGTGTTCCAGTTATGGCTATGATGCGTATACCAACAGCTGAGTCAAAATGAAAGGCAAATATTCATGCTTGAGCATGTGCTATAGGAATAGATTTAGGAAATGGAAGACTTACCTATATATCTCATCATGGAAAGCAGATAAAAAGTATTCCTGGAATAGGGGATATGCGGTGACTTTTATTACCAGATTGGGATAAAATATTAAGCCTTGCAGTACGTGTTCAATATGTGACTAAGATACCATTTCTTTGATGTGATATTGTTCTAGATGATAAAGATGGACCACTTCTTCTTGAGATGAATGTACGCCCAGGACTTGAAATACAAAATGTAAACCTTGCCCCCCTTGAAGCGAGACTAAAACGAGTCGATGGAATAATTGTTGATAGCATCGAAAAATGAGTACGTCTATGAAAAGATTTATTTGGATGAATTATCTCTGAACGAGTTGAGTCTGTGAGTGGAAAAAAACTCTTATGACTGAGGGAGTATCTCCAGTTTAGCTATAAAGAAAAAAATTATAACTATATCGCAGATATTCGAGCCTCTCAGAGTGAAAATTATATTGATAAAGAGTTTGCGCGTGATGTGCTTGGCATAGATATAGAGAGTCAGTTTCAAGTGCGCCTAGAAACTACACTTATGGATATAAAGAGGGTTTTAATTTTTACATGTAAAGAGTTGAGTTGAGAAAAACTACTCCTATGAAAAAAAGCTCTCAGAGGGTTTTTTATAGATCCATACAAGTATAAAAAATGAGAAAATCCATATCTTGCAAACCTTAAAATCAAAGAAGTGAATAGTCTTATTACTGAGAGTCAGTTTAAAATACTTCAAGATATTGATATACAACTTAGAGATATAGATAAAAAGATTCCACTTTTGAAATTATTTTACCCAATTAATGTAGGAGAGGAGAAGCAAAAATTTATAGCATCAAAAGGCGAATATGCACCACAGTTTATATATAATCCTCTGAGTGTAGATATCCAAGAGTTGAAACATAATCTTCGTCGTATTGATATTCCAGATATTCCTCTTTCTGAGTTATTTTTTAGAAAGCAGCAAGAGATTATGAAAAAGCTTGATATAGTTGAGGCACATGCTTCAAAAGATATGAAGCGTTTTTCTCAGCTCTGAGAGAGTATTTTTTGAATCGTAGAGGATGAGAACTTTGAGATAACAAAAACTATACTTGCTCAAAAATGAGATATAGAAGCAGAAATACCTCTGAGTGAAGATGAGATACGTTCTGAGATTAAAAAGTTTAACCATATATACGGTATAAAGCTGAAACTCAAGATAGGTGATAGTGCAGCACGCTTTTCAGTCAAGTGAGACTTTCTCTCTATGCGAAGATCAGCAAATGTATGAAAAAAAGAATTTAGATCTATTATTGCTCATGAAATCGAGTGACACTATCTCCGAACACTTAATGCTCGAAAACTCCCTTACTTTTTATTTCAAAAGTGAACCGCGGGATATCTTGCAACTGAAGAGGGTATAGCAATTTATAATCAAAATCGTTTCCTTTCCCCAAAACTTCAAAAGTTTTATGGTATTTATGAACGATATTTTTTCCTACGTTATGCTCAGAAGCATTCATTTTCTAAGCTTGTATCAAATATGTGTGAATATTATAATAACGATTATGCTCGCGTATTTGATTATATTTTACGACTCAAGAGAGGCGTTCACAATACCTCTAAAGAAGGTATTTTTATGAAGGATGTTGTATATCTTAATGGGTATACTCAGGTAAAAAATTATATTGATTGATGAGGCTTACTGGAAGAACTTTATATATGAAAGGTATGAATTGATGATATTAAGGACATATCTCAGCTTGATTTTTACCACAAAGAAAAATCAAAAATAGTCACTCCATTCTTTCTCTCATAATTTTCTCTCAAAAATATTTGCATTCCCATTATTTTTTCATATAATCCCCTCGCTTTTTTATAGTTATATTACTTATAAGCTATAATAAGGGGTTGTAGCTCAGTTGGTTAGAGCGCCGCACTGTCACTGCGGAGGTCGCGAGTTCGAGTCTCGTCAATCTCGCCATTATTATTTTTTCTGGGGGATTAGCTCAGTTGGCTAGAGCGCTCGCCTTGCACGCGAGAGGTCAGGAGTTCGACTCTCCTATCCTCCACCATTTTTACTTCTTGATGTGATCTTATGCCAGCAAATAAAAGACCAAGACGATTAAACTACTCTGTAAATAAGAAGGGGCCTATTTGAGGTACAAAAGTATCTAAGGCTATAGGACACTACCAAAAGCTTCAAGAAAGAGTATCTTTTGAAGGAGAAACAAAATGGCTACAAAATGCAATGCAAATTGTTGGAGTGAAGCTTAAAAAATACGGGATAAAAACTAATACACTATAATATTATGCCAAGACTACGAACACATGCTCGAAGAAAACTCCGAAGAGCGCTTGATATTATCGCAAAAAAAGTAAAAAAAGCACGAAGTTAATATTGATTTCTACGCTTTTTTTCCTACAATACTTTTGCTACATATTTTAATTTTTTATATATTTTATTATGGCTTTTGACAGATCAAAACCACATATGAACATTGGTACCATTGGTCACGTAGATCATGGAAAAACTACTACAACCGCTGCAATTTCTGTTGTTCTTAATGGACTATACGGAGGTGGTGAAGGAGTAAGAGACTTTGCTTCTATTGATAATGCTCCTGAGGAAAGAGCAAGAGGTATTACTATCAATACTTCTCATGTTGAGTATGAAACTGCTAATAGACACTATGCTCACGTTGATTGTCCAGGGCATGCTGACTACGTAAAAAATATGATCACTGGTGCTGCTCAGATGGATGCTGCAATTCTTATTTGTGCTGCAACTGATGGTCCTATGGCTCAAACTCGTGAACATATCCTTCTTTCAAGACAAGTTGGTGTTCCTTATATCGTAGTATTTCTCAATAAGTGTGATATGATGGGGGGTGACGAAGAGATGATTGATCTCGTTGAGATGGAAATAAGAGACCTCCTTTCTAAGTATGATTTCCCTGGAGATGATACTCCTATCATAAGAGGATCAGGACTTGTTGCTCTTGAAAACCCTACAGATATGGATAAAGAATTTGGGGCTAAAACTATCGTTGAACTTTTCAATGCTATCGAAGAGTTTGTACCAGTTCCTGAAAGAGATCTTGATAAAGAATTCCTTATGCCAGTTGAAGATGTATTTTCTATCAAGGGTCGTGGTACTGTTGTTACTGGAAAAATCGAACAAGGAGTTGTTAAGGTTGGTGAAACTATCGAAATAGTTGGAGTACGTGATACAAAAACTACTACTGTAACAGGTATTGAGATGTTCCATAAGCTTCTTGATCAAGGACAAGCAGGTGATAATGCTGGACTTCTTCTCAGAGGTATAGAGCGAGATGATGTTGAGCGAGGACAAGTACTTGCAAAACCAAAATCTATTACTCCTCATACAAAATTCGAAGCAGAAGTATATGTACTTTCAAAAGATGAAGGAGGAAGACATACTCCATTCTTTAAGGGATATAAGCCACAATTTTACTTCAGAACTACTGATGTAACTGGTGATATTGAACTTCCTGCAGGAGTTGAAATGGTTATGCCTGGTGATAATATCCAAATGACAGTTGAACTTCAAGTACCTATTGCGATGACCGAAGGTCTTAGATTTGCAATCCGTGAAGGAGGAAGAACTGTTGGTTCAGGAGTTGTTGCAAAAATCATTGCATAATATAACGTGACTTAGCTTCTTTCAAGATATTTCTTGAAAGAAGTCAGCTACTCTATATTTTTATAACTTAGTATAATGTCAGCAGTAAAAAAAGATGCTCAAAAGATACGTATAAGCGTGAAGGCATTTGATCATAGACTTATTGATGAAGCAGTAAAGAAAATTGTTGATATCTGAAATGATTCTTGATCTATCGTCGTGGGACCTATTCCCCTCCCTACTAAGGTGCAGAAAATAACTGTTAATAGATCAACTTTTGTAAATAAAGATGCAAGAGAGCAGTTTGAAATACGTCGACACAAAAGACTTATAGAGCTTCAAGACCCTACGCCTAAAACACTTGAAATGCTCCAGTCAGTATCTATACCAAGCGGGGTAGGTATCGAAATAAAGGCTTAAATTATTATATCTCTAATATCATTATTATGTCTCGAGTTTGTGAAGTAACTGGAAAGAAGACAGGAGTATGAAATAACAGAAGTCACTCGATGAGAGCGACAAAAAGAAAATTCTACCCAAATCTTTTTAAGAAAAATATACGTGATCCTGAAACTGGTTTGGTCTTCCAAATTACAGTATCTGCAAAGTGATTGAAGACCCTTAAGAAAAAAGGTATTGTCTAGTCTTTTTGGAAAGTTGAAGTAAATATTCTCACTTTCACCTTTCCGCTTTTGCCCAGATGGTGGAAATGGTAGACACGCAGGACTTAAAATCCTGTTCCCTCGGGAGTCCGGGTTCAATTCCCGGTCTGGGCACCAAATATGTTTAATAAAAATTATATTGCACCTATGTTAAAAATACGACTCTCACGTTCTGGTAAAAGAAATATGGCTTTTTTCCGTATAGTTCTCACAGAACATACAAAAGCTGCAAAACATGGATACAAAGAAGTACTTGGTTTTTACAATCCTTTCTCCAAAGAATTTAAGATAAAGGATGTGGAAAAAGTAAAATGATATGTTTCAAATGGAGCTCAGTTTTCTCCACGAGTCAAAAAACTAATGGAGACTAATAATATTACTTTATAATTCCATAGAGCTATTGTACTTTACTGCAATAGTTTTTTAGTTTTAAACCATATATCTATGAAGGAAGTAGAATTTTTACAATTTATTGTAGAAAATATAGTTGATAATCCACAAGATATCATTATAGATATACGTGATGATGAACTTGGTACTCTTCTTACACTTCAAGTGAACCCAAAAGACATGTGACTTATAATCTGAAAGAAATGAAGCACTATCTCTTCACTTCGTTCTCTTGTAAGACTCCAGGGTATGAAGATTGGAAAAAAGCTTACTTTAAAGATTGTTGAAGAATCTCATAACTAAATCATTATGTTTATACCACATGTACATGCATCTTGAATATTTGAAGGTCAAATGGATTTTTGAGAATTTATCCTTCTCGCTATATCTATTTTTGTTCTTTCTGCTTGAATACTTTCTATAGTTTTTATACTTTGGTGATGACTTCTTCTTATCCTATCTTGATGAAAAGATGATAAAATTAAACCAGCAATTAATACTATTAGATATGCAGTTATTGGTGTTGTAATTACAGTTCTTACTATATTTTTGTTTCCAGTTTTTTGAAGACTTCTTGGACTTGATGTTGAACGTTATGCCCGACCACAGAGAATATTTGAAAAGATAGAAGAAATTTGAGATAAGATATTTGGTTGACAAAGTTCTAGTACTCCTTCACGTAGCACTCCTCCTCCAAGATCTCTTGATGATTTTCCAGCTGACTTTTCCGACTTGTAAGATAAAAAAGACTCGTAAATCGAGTCTTTTTTATCTTATGTCTTGTCAAAATAAGAAATACATCCATCTTTCATATATAGTCATAGAGGCTATTAAGTTTTCTGTATCACCGATACGTTCATTAATTGTTCTTTCACTTCTTGGAAGCTCTATGCTTTGCTCCTCTGTAAACATCCTATAACGTTCCTCACTAATAAGAAAAAGTACTTCTTCATTACGATTTCTGAGTCACTGTTCTGTTTTGAGAACCTTATTTTTATGTGCAAGAGTTGTTTTTTGTTCTAATTCTCTTTCAGTCTCAATAATATTCTCAAGAAGCTGAGCATTTGTATTCTGTATTTCTTCTATATACATTCCTACTCTATAATCATTATAGGTATAAGAAATTACAAGATACAGGAGATATAAAAATATTACTATAAGAATAGTAAGTGCATATTGCTTCTTCATTTTTGCGTATTTTTAATGTTTTTGATATAATACGTATAGTTTATTTCACAAAGTATATATGAAAATATTAAAAAACAAACTCTTTCTCTGATGTATTGCGTTAATTATTATGTTGCTCTGATTTCAGATTTATGAGGCGTATTCACAAAGTACTCGAGATACTCAGTCATATGTGAGTCCAATATACTGACAGGTATTTCTCAATGAAAATATACTCCCTCAAGATATAAGGCAGCAAATTATATCCGGAGACATTATTCGTACTTGAGTACAAAGTCGTGCAGTAATAGAATGGTGAGATGGATCTATTACAAGGGTATGAGAATCCAGTGAACTTCTGATTGAACAAAATGATATCAGTAAAGATAGATCAAAAATTACTATATCTTTTGAGCTATTTTCATGAAGAACTTGGTCACAGGTTATTTCATTTCTTTGAAATGATTCATCTTTTACTCAAAAGTTTGAGTGATTTGATGCATGAGTGCGAGGAACAGTATTTGATGTTGACATTGAGGCTTGATTTATTAGGGCGAGTGAACATGCTATAGAGCTTATTACTCGAGAAGGAGATCAAATAATTATTACTCCTGATACTCCATACAATATTGTAGAACAAGTATTTATTGATATAGATATCTTTCTCCGAGCATTCCAAGATAGAGCTTGGACAGAATTTAATAAAGTATCAGATATAGAGTATCAAGCTGAACTTTTACGTGAACTTGAACAAAAGAGTATAAGATTTAACCCATTTTTAAAAATAATGGAATGGTTTTTTCCTGAGTATCGTATTCTCTATGAAATTGACACAACCAAGAGCTTTGAGAGTGTTGAGGAGCTTATATCAAAGATCAAAAGCTGACAAAGGCAGAAAGTTTTCAATGCAGTTCAAAAAAGATATCAGGACTACAATTTTATATCTCCAGACCAAGAGGAGTTATATATGCGAAAGGTATTCCTACAAAAAGCTCTCGTACTTCTTAGTGATGATACTGCTTTTAGGCAAAGTATGCTTGAGAGAAGCCTTTTAGATATCGATTGACTTATAGAGAGGTGAAATATGAGGCAACTAGAGTCTATTTTGGATTTTATAGAATGATATCCTTGACTCGTTTCTGGTATTGACACAACTATACTTGAGAGAGGACTTCAAGGTATTCCTCCTGAGTTACGCCAAGAATTTCAAAGAAGTATCAATACAATAGAGGAAATATTTCAAATTGATATCTCTAACGTATCTCAAATACGTCCTCAAGATATACTTGATGGAACTTCAGAAGCAATTGATAATTTTCTTGAAGACACTTTTTGAGATACTATACGTAATCTCCTTAGGTAGTATGATACACGCACTTAAAAAAAATACACAACTCCTTACTATTTTTTTAAGTTGTATAGTTTTTCTTATTCTCTTGAGTGCAAGCTCATCATTTTCATCTTTTAATAAAGATATCCAAACTCAATTTTATCATCTTAAAAACTTTTTTTCCCCAGCTCAAGTAAATTCAAATATTGTAGTAATATGAATTGATGAACCAAGTTTTGATGTGATATGACAATTTCCTTTTGAAAGAACCATATATGCCGAGGCTATAGAAAATCTCAATAGACTTGGAGTTGCAACAGTTGGGCTTGATCTGCTTTTGCTCGATAGAAGTACAGAACTTGAAGATGCAAGACTTTCCCGTACACTTCAAGATAACTGAAATGTAATTCTATGAGCCTCAATAGATAGAGAATGAAGAGTTTATGTTCCTCAAATAGATGTATTTTGACAATATAGTGATTATGGATATGTCTCTCCTCTTGTTGAAGCATCTAATCGTACAGTATATAGTTTTCGTCCGAAAAGAACTTTTGAGGATTGATGAGAATTCGAACATTTTACACTCCGGATACTGAGAAACTACTACAGCACTCTTTTTGAACGAGATTATTTTTGATTTTGAAGTTATAGATCAAGAAGTTATTTTTTCTCACCACTATGAGATATTCCGCTTTCAAAGCCGTATGAAGAAGAAATACTTATACGTTTTACATCACCTGAATCATTCCGTTATATATCATTTTCTGATATCCTTGATCAAGAGAAACTCTATGAAATACAGGAAAATCAAAGCTTACGTGATGCTATAATTCTTATTTGACCAGCTGCTGAAGGGCTCAAGGATGAATTTTTTACTCCAAACAAAGTTGAGTATGGAGTCTTTATTCACGCAAATATTCTTAATACTCTCCTTACTCATCAGTATTTACTTTATTTCCATCGTCTTTATGAATGGGTGCTTATTTTTTGTATCATCCTTCTTTCTGTAAGTGTCAACTTTTCTTCTCGTACGATCGTTTTAGTATACTGAAATTTTGTTATTTTTTTCTTATTCACTCTTTTTATTCCCATTACTATTCTCTTATTTTCAAATCTTATATTTAATTTTCCTTTTGAGATTATAGCATCATTTTTTCTATCTTTTTGAATTTCAAATCTTGTGAAGTATCTTATAGAAGATACTAATAAACAAAAGCTTGGGAAAGCACTGAGTGAATATGTGAGTTCTGATATTATGGAAGAAGTTCTACATGAACATGGGAAGGTATACCTTGATGGAGAAAAAAAAGAGCTCATTGTATATTTTTCGGATATTGAACATTTTACAGAAATAAGTGAAAAGCTTTCACCAGAAGAACTTGTTATGTTCCTGCGTGAGTACCTTTGAGAATTTACAGAGATACTTATGAAGCATTGAGCATACATAGACAAGTATGAAGGTGATTCTATTATGGCGCTTTGGTGAGCTTTCGCGTCATTAAATTTGAAAGAAAGCCACAAAGTATGTGAATCACTTCTTGAACAAAAACTTGCTATAAAAAAACTTTCAAAACACTGGAAGCAAAAGCTTTGAAGAGAACTGAGAGTAAGAACCTGAATCCATCTTGGGGATGCGATTGTATGAAATATTTGAGCACCATGACGTAAGATGAATTTTACCGCATTAGGAGATAGTATTAATCTTGCTTCAAGGCTTGAGTGAGTCAATAAATATTATGGAACATATATCTGTGTAAGTGAAGAATTTGTAAAAAATACTTGAGAGATATATATATTTTGTGAGATAGATACTATTAAAGTACTTGGGAAAGACATTTGAGTCAAGATATATGAACTTCTTTGAAAAGAGTGAGAGATATCAAAAAAATTACTTATACAGAAGGAACAATATGAGCATGCGTTAGAACTCTACAGAAAACAAGATTTCATACGAGCCTCTGAATTATTTAGAGAACTATCTTCTGAGTGATTTAAACCAGCATATACACTTCTCTCTCGCAGCGAGAACTTTCTTACTACCCCACCTGACAAAAACTGGGATGGAGTTTGGATTATGGAAGGGAAGTAAAAAATTATTAAAACTCGCTCTCTCACGAACTTTTTTCTTTTTCCCGTCAGGAAAATTTTTTTTCAAAATAGAAAAAAATTTAAATATAGGAAAAATCCCCGCAAAACTTGCTCGTATTAGTGTGAAAAAAAATCTCTCGTCTCAGAGGTTTTTTGATTTGACCTTGTTTTTAAGCTGAATATAGTATATGTGATGTATTTTATAAACACAAACATATGACGCAAGTAAATCAAAACTATGGAGCTGAAAATATCCAAGTTCTAGAAGGACTTGAGCCAGTTCGAAAACGACCTGGTATGTATATTGGCTCAACCGATGAGAGATGACTCCACCATCTTGTATGGGAGATAGTAGATAACTCTATAGATGAGGCTATGGCCGGACATTGCGATACTATTACTGTAACACTTCACTCAGATGGAGCATGTAGTGTAGAGGATAATGGTCGAGGTATCCCAGTTGAAAAGCATCATCAAACTTGAAAGTCAACACTTGAGACGATACTTACCGTACTCCATGCTTGAGGAAAGTTTGGATGAGGAGGATATAAGGTATCAGGATGACTCCATGGAGTTTGAGCTTCTGTAGTAAATGCGCTTTCTACCAAGATGGAAGCTTGGGTGCATCGTGATGGAAAGATTCACTACCAATCTTTCTCAGCCTGAGATTCTGATGGAGATATATCTGTAGTATGAAAAACAAAAAAAACAGGAACGATTATTAAGTTCTATCCTGATGAAAGTATTTTTAAGATTACGACAAACTTCGATTATAAAACGATTAAAAATAGACTACGTCAGCAAGCTTATCTTACAAAGGGGATTACTTTAACGCTTCTTGATGAAAGAAACTGAGAGCGATATAAGTACTACTTTGATGGGGGAATTAAGTCCTATGTTAATTTTTTAAATAAAAATGAATCAGCAATTGGTGATGTGTTTTATACTGAAAAAGAAAAAAATGATATTCTTGTTGAGGTTTCCCTTCAATACAATAAAGATTATTCTAATAACATTATATCATTTGTAAATAATATTCACACTCCTGAAGGAGGAACACATCTCACTGGCTTTCGAACTGCACTTACAAGGACTATTAATAAATACGCTCGTGATAAAGGTATACTGAAAGAAAAAGATCAAAATCTCACCAATGAAGATGTAATAGAGTGACTCGTGGCAGTACTTTCTGTAAAAGTTATTGATCCGCAGTTTGAGGGGCAAACAAAAGCAAAGCTTGGAACAACAGAGGCGAGATGAGCGGTTGATAGTGTATTTGCAGAAGCATTTTCAGAGTTTCTAGAAGAAAACCCAACAAGCGCGAAGGCAATATGTGAGAAAGTAAATCTTGCAGCAAGAGCACGCCTCGCTGCTCGTGCCGCTCGAGATACCGTAATACGTAAAGGTGCGCTTGAAGGAATGACGCTCCCAGGAAAACTTGCAGACTGTTCAAGTAAAGATCCAAAAAACTCTGAGCTCTATATAGTCGAGGGTGATTCTGCAGGAGGTTCAGCAAAACAAGGACGCGATAGAGAAACTCAGGCGATACTCCCACTCCGAGGAAAGATTCTTAATACAGAACAAGCCCGCATCGATAAGATATTTTGAAATGAACAAGTAAAAAATATGATTATCGCGCTTTGAACTTCTATTTGAGAAACTTTTGATATCACACGACTCCGTTATCACCGTATTATTATAATGACGGATGCTGATGTTGATGGAGCTCATATCAGAACCCTTCTTCTTACGTTTTTCTTTCGCTACATGAAAGATATTATAACTTGAGGTTATCTTTATATTGCTCAACCACCTCTTTATAAGCTTACAAAAGGAAAACAGTTTTGGTATGTATTTAATGAAGAACAAAAAGAAGCTATTATAGCTGAACACGGAATTGTAGGTGACAATATACAACGTTATAAAGGTCTTGGAGAAATGAATCCAGATCAACTCTGGGATACTACGATGGATCCTCAGTCTCGAAAGATGTACCAAGTATCTATAGATGATGCTCAGGCAGCTGATGAGATATTTAAGATACTCATGGGGGGGGAAGTAGCTCCCCGCCGTAAGTTTATACAATCGAGAGCAAAGAGTGTAAAGAACTTGGATGTTTAGTAAATAGAGGATATTATATCCTCTTTTTTTAGTGCTTATTTTTATTATTTAAAATATTCTTATGAATAAACTTGCAAAAACTAAATATGACGTCCTCTCAGATTTTAAAAATATCCATGTTCAGATAGGACTTTTGTTTTATATAGCATTTACTATTCTCCTGTGGATCCTGATAGGGAATGTGTGGGCAGCCATAGGTTTTGCTCTCGCAGCTTACGCTGTGATATGAAACGACGCAGTGCAAACACTTATGACCTATATCCATTCAAACCAAGATATACCTTGGAAATATCTCTACACTGGTGTAGCAATAGTACTTCTTTCGGTTTTATGGTATGGTTTTCTGATTAATAATGGAGATATTACCTATGGAAGAATATTTGCAAAAGGATATGCTGAGATGGAGATAGCATGGTATATTCCTCTCTTCCCGCTTATACTTGTATTTTTAACACGCTTTCGCTGAGTTCCAGTTTCTACTTCACTTCTGATGCTTGCAATATTTTCTACCTCAGGTTTATTCTGAGAAATAGTGATAAAATCAGCAGCATGATACGCAGTTGCCTTTGCTTCAGCATTTTGTATATGGCTTATAGCTGAATATATATTGAAACACTTTAAAGTAGAGGATAATGACGCAAAAACCCGTAAGTCAGCTTTTTGGCGTATTGCTCAGACTTCTACTACGATACTTCTTTTTGGTACGTGGCTGATGCATGATATGGTAAATATCGCTGTATTTCTCCCATCTCAACTGAGTATTGAGATTATGCTTACGATATCTGTACTCTTTCTTCTCGGACTCGCCTATACTTTCTATATCAATGGATGACCCGTAGGAAATATTGTAACGAAAAAAACTTCAACGAATCATGTTATCGCAGCAACAATGGTAGACTTAGTATACTTCATAATACTCATCATCTTTAAAGAATGGTCTAATATACCAATGAGTACTACGTGGGTTTTCGTATGACTTCTTGCCGGTCGCCAGTTTGGGATACGTTTTATTAATCGTATAGATATTATTGAGTGACCAGGTCGTATGATGGTTGCTTTCCAAGAAGCTTGGAAAGACTTCTCCAAAATTATGGTCTGACTTGGGATATCAGTCTTCGCACTTATGATAGTTAGATACCTGACTGGTACGATGTAGTTTTTATTTTTCACTAAAATAATATTTACACCTCTATCCTGTTCAAATTATTAGTATTCTCATTGTGAAAAACTTCTCGAAAAGTCGGGAAGTTTTTTATCATAAAAAGTTTGACATAGAGGCTTTTCTTTATAAAATCGTCACGCTTTGTAAGTTGTATAAAGTATTCCTCCGTAGCTCAGCGGTAGAGTAGATGGCTGTTAACCATTTGGTCACTGGTTCGAATCCAGTCGGGGGAGCCAATTTAAGGAGAGATGCCAGAGTGGTCGAATGGAACGGTCTTGAAAACCGTCGTGGCGCAAGTCACCCAGGGTTCGAATCCCTGTCTCTCCGCCATGTTCTTTATAAATACTGTGTGACTGGAAAGGTGGCAGAGTGGTTGAATGCGCACCCCTGCTAAGTGTGTGTACCGTTTACGGTACCGAGGGTTCGAATCCCTCTCTTTCCGCCATTTTCCAAATTTTGGGCCTGTAGCTCAGTGGTTAGAGCAGTCGGCTCATAACCGATTGGTCGAAAGTTCAATTCTTTCCAGGCCCACCATTTTTAGGGTTAATTTTACCCAAAAAAGAAAAGTATAAAAAAGTTTTGACAAACAACTATTTGCCAATACAATCCCTCTGCTTTCTTGAGATACATCTTATTTGAAATATAATTTCACTATAAGTCAACACTCTTAAAAAAAGAGTAAAAAAGTTTTGACTTTAGGAATTAAATTTTTACAATAAGGCGGCTTTGAAAAAGCACAGAAACACTGTTCTTTAAAATAAACAGAATATTAGAAAAAAAGAAACCTTTGAAAGTTTTGGAAAAACTCAAAAATCAAAAGTCTCTATCTTTCGGTAAGATAGAGCATTTACGTTTAAAAGAGTTTGATCCTAGCTCAGAGTGAACGCTAGCGGTGCGCCTAACACATGCAAGTCGAGCGGGATTAAAAAGTAGCTTGCTATTTTTTATGAGAGCGGCGAACGGGTGAGGAACACGTTGGTACCTGCCCCTAAGTCAGGGATAGCCTAGGGAAACCTAGATTAATACCGGATGTGCTCTTCGGAGTAAAGATTTATCGCTTAGGGAGGGGCCTGCGTCCTATCAGCTAGTTGGTGAGGTAATAGCTCACCAAGGCTATGACGGGTAATTGGTCTGAGAGGATGACCAGTCACAATGGAACTGAGACACGGTCCATACTCCTACGGGAGGCAGCAGTGAGGAATCTTCCACAATGGGCGAAAGCCTGATGGAGCGACACCGCGTGAAGGATGAAGGCCTAACGGTTGTAAACTTCTTTTCTGAGGGAGCATAATGAGAGTACCTCAGGAATAAGGGGCGGCTAATCACGTGCCAGCAGCCGCGGTAATACGTGAGCCCCAAGCGTTACTCGGAATTATTGGGTGTAAAGGGTGCGTAGGTGGATTTTTAAGTCAGGTATGAAAGACCGAAGCTCAACTTCGTGTTTGTGCTTGAAACTGGAAATCTAGAATCAGGGAGAGGTAAGCGGAATTCTCAGTGTAGGGGTGCAATCCGTAGATACTGAGAGGAACACCAAAAGCGAAGGCAGCTTACTGGAACTGTATTGACACTGAGGCACGAAAGCGTGGGGAGCAAAGAGGATTAGATACCCTCGTAGTCCACGCCCTAAACTATGATAACTAAGTGTTGCATGTAGGTGCAGTGCTAAAGCTAACGCATTAAGTTATCCACCTGAGGAGTACGGTCGCAAGATTAAAACTCAAAGGAATAGACGGGGACCCACACAAGCAGTGGATCACGTGGTTTAATTCGACAATAAACGGGGAATCTCACCTAGGCTTGACATCCCGAGAACGTCTTAGAAATAGGATGGTGCCCGCAAGGGAGCTCGGTGACAGGTGCTGCATGGTTGTCGTCAGCTCGTGCCTTGAGGTGTTCGGTTAAGTCCGTTAACGAGCGCAACCCATATCCTTAGTTACTATGTCTAAGGAGACTGCCTTGGTTAACAAGGAGGAAGGTGTGGATGACGTCAAATCAGCATGGCTTTTACGCCTAGGGCTACACACATGATACAATGGTCTGTACAAAGAGCAGCAATACCGCGAGGTGGAGCCAATCTTCAAAGCAGATCTCAGTCCGGATTGGAGTCTGAAACTCGACTCCATGAAGTTGGAATTGCTAGTAATCGTGAATCAGATATGTCACGGTGAATATGTTCCTGGGTCTTGTACTCACCGCCCGTCAAGGCATGGGAGGTAGTAATATCGGAAGCTCCTCTAGTAATATGGGGGTCCATGGTAGGACTACTGACTGGGCTTAAGTCGTAACAAGGTATCCGTAGGAGAACCTGCGGATGGACTATCTCCTTATATTTTTCCTGAAAACGATTCGGTTTTCTTTTTTTCTAATAATCTTGTTTATTTTGTACCTTAACATAATCTGATCAGTCTAAGTTAATAAGTTAATTGTTATAAATAGTTGTGTAAATACTATATAAAATTTACTCATAGCATAAAGTGGATGCCCTGACTCAGATATCCGATGAAGGACGTACAAGTCTGCGATAAGCTTGGAGGAGCTGACAAGAAGCGTTATCACTCCAAGATTTCCGAATGGGGGAACCCAAAAGAGGTAATCTCTTTTATCCGTAGTACGGAAGGACACACGGTGAACTGAAATATCTAAGTAGCCGTGGAAAAGAAATCAATTGAGATTCCCTGAGTATTGACGAGCGAAACGGGAATAGCCCAAACCTAAGAAACTGTAGGGAGCTTTTGGTTCTTAGGGGTTGTAGGAATAGTATACGGGGAGGCTCACAAACCGAATATTTACTTTTAGTATTAAGAGAAACAAGGTGGAACTTGTACCAGAGAGGGTGAAAGTCCCGTATCCTAAAATACTTTCTGTAAGTATCTACTATATCCTGAGTAGGATCAGGCACGAGAAACCTGGTTTGAATCTGGGGAGACCACTCTCCAAGGCTAAATAGTATCTGAGATCGATAGCGAACTAGTACCGTGAGGGAAAGGTGAAAAGAACCCCGGGAGGGGAGTGAAATAGACCCTGAAACTTTATGCTTTTAATGAGTCGGAGCCTTCGGGTGACGGCGTACTTTTTGTAGAACGGACCAACGAGTTAGTGAGTATGGCAAGGTTAAGACAGTTATAGTCGGAGCCGCAGTGAAAGCGAGCCTGAATAGGGCGTTCAGTCATGCTTACTAGACCCGAAACTAGGTGAGCTTCCCATGAGCAGGCTGAAGTCTCGGTAAAACGAGATGGAGGGCCGAACCATTTGGAGCTGCAAGTCCATTGGATGACTTGTGGGAAGGAGTGAAAAGCTAATCGAACCTAGAGATAGCTGGTTCTCCGCGAAATAGCTTTAGGGCTAGCCTCGGTCAACTATTATAGAGGGGTAGAGCTCTGATAGGGCTAGCGGGAGGCGACTCTTAGCAAACCCTGATAAACTTCGAATACTCTATAAATTATACCGGGAGTCAGACAGTGACAGATAAGTGCCATTGTCAAAAGGGAAACAGCCCAGACTACTATCTAAGGCCCCTAATTCATAACTAAGTGGAAAAAGATGTGAGATTGCTGAGACAACCAGGAGGTTGGCTTAGAAGCAGCCACTCCTTTAAAGAGTGCTTAATAGATCACTGGTCAAGCGATCTTGCGCTGAAAATTCAACGGGGCTAAGTTATGAGCCGAAGATGTAGACTTCATATTTATATGAATTGGTAGCGGAGCGTTCCGTATGTTGATGAAGGTGAAGGGTGACCTTTGCTGGAGATATCGGAAGTGAAAATGTTGGTATGAGTAACGTAATGAAGATGAAAACTCTTCACACCGGATGCCCAAGGTTTCCTACGCAACGTCAGTCGACGTAGGGTGAGTCGGTCCTAAGGTGCAACCGAAAGGTGAAGCTGATGGATATCAGGTTAATATTCCTGAACTACATATATGAGTGAAGGGGGGACATATCGGGATATAGAAGACTCTGAATGAATTGAGTTACGAAAACAAGTCTGAGAATTTAGGAAAATCCGGATTCTTAAGGGCGAGTTTAGTTATGGTGGATTTTCTTGCTTGCAAGAGATGAAATCGGCTTCTACTATATTCGGGTATCGAGAAAAGCCTCTAAACGTTAATTGTATATGTAACCGTACCGAAAACGAACACTCGTGGGCTAGTGGAGAACACTAAGGTGGACGAGATAACTATGCTTAAGGAACTCGGCAAATCAGCGGTCGTAACTTCGGGATAAGACCTGCCTAGAAGACAATTATTCTTCTAGGCCGCAGCGAAAGAACTCAGGCGACTGTTTACCAAAAACACAGCTCTCTGCAAACTCGTAAGAGGATGTATAGGGGGTGATGCCTGCCCAGTGCCAGAAGATCACGGGGATCTGTGCAAGCAGTGAACCTAAGTCCTGGTGAACGGCGGCCGTAACTATAACGGTCCTAAGGTAGCGAAATTCCTTGTCGGGTAAGTTCCGACCCGCACGAATGGCATAACGGTCTGAGTACTGTCTCAAGCATAGACTCGGTGAAATTGCAATGTCGGTAAAAATGCCGACTACTTGCAGCAAGACGGAAAGACCCTATGGAGCTTTACTACAGCTTGGTATTGAGTCATGTTATAGAATGTGCAGGATAGGTGGGAGACTTTGAAGTAATGACGTCAGTCGTTATGGAGTCACCCTTGAGATACCACCCTTTCTATAATGTGCCTCTCCCCCGAAATTTCGGGGACAGTGCTTGGTGGGTAGTTTAACTGGGGCGGTTGCCTCCTAAAGAGTAACGGAGGCGCGCAATGGTCAACTATCTTCGGATGGAAATCGGAGAGATAGTGTATTCGCATAAGTTGGCCTGACTGAGAGACCTACAAGTCGATCAGACACGAAAGTGGGCGAAAGTGATCCGGCACTAACGCGTGGAAGTGGTGTCGCTCAACGGATAAAAGTTACCCTAGGGATAACAGGCTGATCGCGTCCAAGAGTTCACATCGACGACGCGGTTTGGCACCTCGATGTCGGCTCGTCGCATCCTGGGGCTGGAGAAGGTCCCAAGGGTATGGCTGTTCGCCATTTAAAGCGGTACGCGAGCTGGGTTCAGAACGTCGTGAGACAGTTTGGCCCCTATCTGCTGTAAGCGTTTAGGAATTTGAGAAAATCTGCTCCTAGTACGAGAGGACCGGAGTGGACGAACCTCTGGTGTATCGGTTGTCTGGTCTACAGGCACTGCCGAGTAGCTAAGTTCGGAAGGGATAACCACTGAAAGCATCTAAGTGGGAAGCCTATTTCAAGATAAGATTCCTCTGGCCTTGAGCCAATAAGTCCCCTTGAAGACTACAAGGTTGATAGGTTGTAGATGTACAGACAGTGATGTCTTGAGTCAAGCAATACTAATCGGACGAATGAATTTTAATATTATTTTACAAATATTTATGCGAACTTATTAACTTTGACTATCAGATTATGTGTGCAAAATATGCTCATACGAATTTTAATGTTAGTGTCTTGGTGGTTATAACGGTTGGGGTACACCTGTTCCCATTTCGAACACAGAAGTTAAGTCAACTTGTGCTGATGGTAGTGCATCTCGTAGATGTGCAAGAGTAGGTAGCCGCCAAGACAATGATATTAAGTTTTAACTGCAGGTAAATCTAATTTACAGCTGACTTTCGCACGAGTAGCTCAGTTGGAAGAGCAGCGCCCTTCTAAGGCGAAGGTCACAGGTTCGAGCCCTGTCTCGTGTACCATTTTTCCACCCCGGGTGATTAGCTCAGTTGGCGAGAGCATCTGCCTTACAAGCAGGGGGTCATAGGTTCGAATCCTATATCACCCACCATATATACATAAATTATTAAAACTCTCTTTTAAAAGAGAGTTTTTTTGTTATACTATCTCTGCATTATGAGTGATTAGCTCAGTTGGCGAGAGCGCTACATTGACATTGTAGAGGTCGTTGGTTCAAGTCCAATATCACTCACCAAAAGACACCCAAAAAGAGTATTCAATTTGAATATTCTTTTTTTAGATACTTAAACGAGACTAATGCTTTTTTTCTTTGCTACTCTATAATATACTATAATCAGGTGAATTTGTTGGATTATTTCAGTAGAGATATTCTAGCATTACTCATATCTATCTCAACCTGTAGCGGGTTCAGAAACTTCTGCTATCATTAAAGTTGCTTGATTTTTTAAGTAATCTTTTGAATTAAAAGGTTCTTCAGTAGTTTCATGAGGTAAAACAAAAGTATGTTCACCATTTAAAAAACTTTTCCTGATTGCTTCATATAAATCTTTTTTGAAGTCAAAACTTCTAGAGTGTGCAATGTAAATATTCATAAATTCAAAATTTCAAAAAATAGCATATATACCTTTTTTATATTGTTCTTATTTTTTCTTTCTCAGGTTTATGTGTCTATTCTTCCTCAAGTTCTCGCTGCATTTGCTCTATATATTCTTCGTATTCTCGCCGCATTTGCTCATCATATTCCTTATACCATTTTCTGAATTGGTCCACAGTTAATTTATTATTTCTTCCCCAGTAGCAGTATAAAAAATCTCCATTATCTCAACAATCTTTCACAATACCACTATAAACATGATTTTTATCTATTATATGACTGTGACTATCAGTGTCATAAAATTCTAACGTCCCAGGATCTACTCAGTTTATCTTAAGCCATCATCAAAAAGGATTACGATAATAAACATTGTTCCGATCTTTAATATAATAAATATCCCAATAACAAAAATTTGGGATATCTGGTGATAAAAAAGTATATTCACCTACAATTTCTAAAGTCTCTGGATCCACTCAATCAATTTTTTTTCCTCTCCAATAAACATTTTTTTTATCTTTTGTAAAGTTATCATCTACATATTTGAATGATAATGAGTGTGCTCAATCAATTTTTGTTCCGAGGTAGTACACAAAATTCCTATCATTAGCATATTTCCTATCACTACCTAAAAATCGAAACGTCTCTGGATCTGCTCAATCAATTTTTTTTCCTCCCAAATACACAAAATTCTCATCTTTAGCATAATCACCACCTAAAAATCGAAAAGTCTCTGTATCTACTCAATCAATTTTTTTCCATTCACTATACTGGGAATAACTATGAGCATCTTCAGAATAGTGATTTGTCTTACTATGAAAATAGTAATAGTAAACATAATTTTTATCTTTGGCATATTTCTTATCATCATCTAAAAATCGAAAAGTCTCTGGATCTGCTCAATCAATTTTTTTCGATTCATAACTATCACTTCTTTCTTCCTCTTCCTCTGTTGTTTCTGACATTTCAGGGTCGTGTATGTAACACGTATGAGTTTGAATAGAGTGAGAGAAATAATAAACAAAATTCTTATCCTTAGCATATTTCCTATCATCATCTAAAAATCGAAACGTCTCTGGATCTGCTCAGTCTATCTTAAACCATTTATCTGGTGAATCACTTCATTCATTACACATCCAAAAGATAAAAACATTATTATAATCTTTGGCATACAATATCTCATATTCGCTATCACTTGGTGCATCCCAGATCATCATATCAACCTCACACCATTTATGAGATATCCCAGTATTATTTCAAAATTCTGTTCTTACTTCCTCAAACCTTCTTCTCAAAATCTCTTCATCATTTTTTATTTGGTATCAATTAACAAAATGACATTCATGATGACATCTTTCACAAATACTTACAATATCACTTTCTCTTTCACTTCCTCTTCTTTCATAAGAAAGATGATGAACACTTGTTGCAGGTACTCAACAACATTCACAATTTGGCTGCTCTTCTAGTTTCATTTTTTTTAATGCTTTCCAAGCATATGATTCAAGATAATCTTTATAATTGTTTTCCATATGTTACATAGAAAGTTAATGCTATTTAATTAGGATCTTCCCCAGTTACGGATTAAAATTTCTTAGAATTTTAAGAAGATTTTTATACATATCTCATCAGTTTATTCTTATATTATATCTATACTTAGATTCTTTCAAATATAAATAAAAAGAATTCTTTTGTATCCCATTAAACTTTCTCAGTCTCTTTTTAAAAGTCCAAATACTATTGTTTTTCATCCAGCTCATCTTCCTCGCTTTCCTTTTATTCGTGTAGGTCAGAAATAACTTTCATCGAGTCCATAAATTCCTCATCAAAGTTTTTCTTACTTTTTATTTCTACATTCTTCATATATTATTTCTCTGAAATATAGGTACCAATTATCTATAGTTTTACGATTGATTCAGAGTATTTTTCATACTTTTATAGCTGGAATATCTTCTACAAAACAGTCGATAATTTTCTCTGTTGTAGAATTGTCAAGTTGAGCTCATTTTCTATACTTGTATTTTGTCTTCATACTGCCAGTATAACGATATTAAAGTTTCGTCAACTAGGTAAGAGCCATATATATTATCTGTTATGATTTCTCAAAAACGATACACCTCTCATCTATCTCCACAAGTCTCGCATGATACTTTTTGGCAATATACTCAAAAGCTTCTCTATGATAAAAAAATACATGAGTCGGATCATTTTTATAGTACCAATTCTTAAAATCTCGTCACTCGTGAAATATCTCTGTCATGAGGTAGAGTCTCCCCGTATTTTTTAAAAGAGAGAATAGTTTCTCAAACTCTCTATCAGGATGATGAAAATGCTCAATCACCTCACAGCATACAATAAAGTCATAGCGTGCCTGAAGGACGGAAGTATCCGGATGATAGTAGGGGTCATAGAGTGCGAGTTGGTATCATTTTTCTGAAAGTATATGTGATATGACGGGTCCTGGTCCAGCTCCATAGTCGAGTCATTTTACATGTATCTCAAAATCTCTTTCTACGCGCGTGGTAATTGGCGAGACAAATCTTTGGTATCAGACATCTAGTATATCGTTATTATGCGTGTCATAGCGAGCCTTTTCTTGCTGATCATTTAAAAAATACTGAGCATCACGATATACACTTTTACATCACCTGCACTTGTAAAATGTCTCTTGATAGAAATGCAAGGATGGACTCTGACAAAGCGGACAGTGGGGAATAGTTTAGTTTATAGGACTACATATCTCGACGAGAAAACCATTGATATCTCGAACATAACTTACGGTCTGTCCCTAAGGTTTTTGCTCGGGGGTGACTACGCTTATTGCTCACCGATCAAGTGCTTTTTGAAAATATTTTTCTACCTCATTAGTGGTAAATGCAATCTCAAAGGGAAGTACTGCATGTTGCTTTGAATTCTCAGACATGCTAGTATCGTGACTTTTTCCTAGTTCGATACTTGCAAAGGCGAGGGTAGTTGTGCCACTTACAAGTTCTCAGTAGTCTGCTTCGTCGGTGATGAACTTTCTCTCAAATCAAAATACTTGTTCATAAAAATCGAGGGTTTGCTTAACGTCCGCGACGTAGAGGATGGTGTATCAGAAAGATATCATAGGGGGGGAAAAGTTAGGAGTATATTGTATATTAATCTATATTAAAAAATCTAGGATAAGTTGGAATTAAAAATACTGGATGCTTAAAGGCTCTTGTCTCAAAATTAAAATATCATAAATCAAAATATACTTTTCCTAATATATCTTCTCTTGCTAAAAATTCTATCTCTCATTCTCTACATGTAGAAAAGCAGGTTCTTGAATCTGTAGAGTATTGACGATTATCTCACATCACAAAATACATTCAATCCGGAATATAATAGCTTATATCTTCAGAAATTCATCTAACACGTGTAGAATTCTTATTTTGTTCATTCAAATATATTTCATCTAGTTCTTGGTACTCTGTTCCATTATAAATAAATACTTTTCAATCATCTATCTTTAATTCCTCGTTTGGAAGTCATATAATCCTCTTTATATCTAGGTTATCATTATTTTTAAATAGAATTATATCTCATCTTTTATAATTATTTACAAAATTATGTGCTAACAGAAACTGTCTATCATAGATAGCTGGAAACATAGATTGTCAATTCTGTTGTACGGGTTGTATAAAGTAGCTGAGTATACTAAATAGTAATAATCATATAATTATAACAAAAGCAAAAATCGTACACAAAATTTTAATAAATCCAGCCAGTCATATGATTTTATTGTTATCTTTTAAGTACAAATATATGTTTTTACAAAAAAATATTGATATTGGAAAAAATAATATGATTCAAACAAGGCTGAAAAACTTTTTCATCGGTAGTTCGAGCTTATATATTTTAGATGTTATAAATATAGGCATAATATTTATAAAGAAAATAGCTATAAATAGCAATATTCATAAATATAAGAAATACATAAGTTATAAATGAGATATTAAAATAACTTGAGTTTTAATGAGTTTTCTTTCTCATCACTTATCTTATTCAAAAATCAAAATATTACCACTCTATCTCTTTCTCTCCTCTTTCCGCAAGTATCTCATTTACTCTTGTGAAATGTCCACAGCCAAAAAATCAGCTATGTGCTGAAAAAGGCGAGGGGTGTGGGGCTTCGAGGATGTGATGACGAGAAGGATCGATCAGAGTTTTTTTACTACGAGCAAAGCTTCCCCAGAGAAGGAAGATGATTCATGTTTGTCTTAATGAAAGCTCTGAGATAATAGCATCAGTAAATATTTCCCAACCTATCCTGGAATGACTTGCTGGATTTCCAGATTCAACTGTGAGTATACTGTTAAGAAGGAGTACTCCTTGTTCTGCCCAGTGAGTGAGACTTCAAGACTCAGGTATTTGAAAATCTGGATACTCAAGCTTGAGTTCTTTATAGATATTCCTAAGACTTGGGGGGAGTTTGATCCCATCCTGTACAGAAAATGAGAGTCCGTGTGCTTGTCATTCTCAGTGATAAGGGTCTTGCCCAAGTATTACTACTTTTACAGCATGAAGTGGGCATATATTTAGAGCGGTAAATATATTTTTTGGATGAGGATATATAATTTTTCAAGCTTGTATTTCTGATACGAGAAAAGATTTGATATCTTGAAAATATGTTTTTTCAAATTCTCATGCAAGTGTTTCTTTCCAAGATGCTTCAAGTTGTATATTCATATTTATTTTACGAGTTATTTGCATAAAAAGTATATCTATCCTCGTATTTTTTCCAAAAATAAATATACTTGTCTCAATACTCCATTCTATAAAAAATATTATTTATATGTCATTTATTCATCTTCATACCCACTCTCATTATTCACTTTTAGAAGGCATAGCAAAACCAAAAGATCTTATCAAAAAAGCAAAATCTCTCGGAATGTCAGCGGTAGCTCTCACAGATACCTGAAATATTCATGGACTCCATGAACTGTATAAATATGCCAAGGAAGAAGGGATAACTCCAATACTTGGTGCTGAAATCTATACGCAAAGTGAACTTGATGAAAAGCTTCTTCATAAGCTTGTACTTCTTGCAACGAGCAACGAGTGATATAAAAATCTTATCCAGATTGTTACAAAAGCTTCTCTTGATAATGCTGGGAAAACAGCACGAACTACTCTTGAGGTGCTGCGACAATATTCCTCAGGTATAGTATGTCTTAGTGGTCCTGTATCTTCCGAGATATCCTATTATATTTTATCGTGAAAGTCCGAAGTGGATATCACAGCTCGTATTGAGATGTATCAGGAGATTTTTGGAAAAGATAATTATTTTTTGGAACTTTTGTATCACTCTGATATACCAAAGCAGGAGTTTATAACTGAAAAGCTCATAGAGCTTCATAAAAAATACGAATACCCTCTCGTAGCCTGCCAAAATGTCTACTATGTAGAAAAAGAAGATAAAAAGACCCAAGATGTTATTATGGCACTTGGAACAGGGCATGAGGTTGAAAATCCTGATAGACCAACTCTTATAAGAGGAGAGTATCATTTTTCAAGCCAAGAAGAGATGCAGATGCAATTTTGATTTCTTCCTTCTGCTCTTGAAAATACACAAAAAATTGCTGATAGAGTTGATATTTCTATCTCTATGTGAGATATACTTATTCCAAAGTTTTATCTTCCTGAAAATGAATACAGACTTTACAACGAGTATCAAGATAATCTGAGTTCTTGACTCAAGAAACTTGATAGTGATGAATGGTATCTGAGATACTTATCATATATTTGACTAAACTGGAGATATGAAGAAGAACTGAGTGAAATAGATTTACGTACACTTATAGAAAAACTTGATCAACCGTGACTTCAGAAAAAACTTACTGAAACAAGTCCTGAGGAGCTAAAAGAACTCTCACTCACTTTTTATAGCGATGAAAAGAAGAAGCTACTCGAAGGTTTTTCTGATGATATGAGAGAGAAAATAACTCGTCTTGAATATGAACTTGTAGTAGTTCATGAGATGTGATTTGATGCCTACTTTCTTATTGTTGCAGACTATATTGGTTGGGCACGTAGAGAGGGAATCCCTGTATGACCATGACGTTGATCTGCCGCGTGAAGCTTGATGGCATACCTGACAGGTATTACAGATATTGATCCACTTCCTTATGATTTACTTTTTGAGCGTTTCTTGAATCCTGCACGTATTTCGATGCCAGATATCGATACCGACTTTGCTGATGTGGACAGAGATAAGGTAGTTGAGTATTGTCGACAAAAGTATGGAGAAGACCACGTTGCTCAGATATGTACTTTTGGTACCTTTGCTGCTCGTGCTGCAGTAAAAGATGTTTGAAGAGTTATGTGAGTTCCTTTTTCTGAGATGAATGAACTTTGAAAGCTTATCCCAGAAAAACCGGGTACAAAACTTGCAAAAGCGCTAGAAGAAGCACCAGAGTTTAAACAAATGTATGAAACTAATCCTAAATATAAAGCGATTATTGATACAGCACTTAAGATAGAAGGAAACGTGAGGCAACTTGGAGTCCATGCTTGTGCAGTAATAATTGCACCTCGACCAATGACAGATTTTACAGCGCTTGCACATCCCCCAAAAGATGCAGAGGCGGTGGTGACACAGTTTTCAGCATATCCACTTGAAGACCTTGGACTTTTAAAGATGGACTTTCTTGGTCTTCGAAATCTTACGATTATCAAACGCGCACTTAAAATTATTAAAAATACTACCTGAGATGAAATAGATATGTCTCGTATTCCTCTGAATGATTCAAAAGTCTTTGCAACAATTTTTGCAAAGGGGGATACCACATGAGTATTTCAATTTGAGTCTGACGGTATGAGAAAATATCTCAAAGACCTTGCTCCTGATAGACTGGAAGATCTTATTGCCATGGTATCTTTGTATCGTCCAGGACCACTTGCGTATATCCCAAGTTATGTTGAGAGAAAACACGGACGTGAAGCTGTTGAGTATATGCTTCCAAAACTTCGTGAAGAACTTGCAAAGTATGGGGATGAGGTTGTAGAGGAGGAACGTAGGAAGCTTGAGGAAGACTTACGGAAGATACTTGATGTAAGTTATTGAATTGCAGTCTACCAAGAACAGCTTATGTTTATTGTACAGTATATGGCTGGATTTTCTCTCTGAGAAGCTGATCTCCTACGTAGATGAGTCGGTAAAAAAATAGCATCAGTAGTAGAGAAACTAAAGTGAGAATTTATAGAAAAAGCTGCAAGCTTTAAGAATTATAAACCAGAGACGAGTCGATTTATCTATGAGGAGATGATTCAGCCAGCTGCTAATTATTCTTTTAATAAATCTCACGCTGCGTGTTACGCGCTTATTGCGTATCAAACAGCCTATCTTAAAACGCATTATCGTACACAATTTCTTACCTCTATGATGGTTTCGGATGAGGAAAATATGGATCGTATTAAGCTTGAGGTAGCAGAAGCAAAAAATCATGGAATAGGTATTCTTCCTCCTGATGTTAACGAATCAATGAAGCACTTTACTTTTATAGATGAAAAGAATATTCGTTTTGGATTAAAGGCTATTAAGGGTCTTTGAGATGGCCCTATTGCAGCCATTATTGATACGAGAAGTGAAAAGAAGTTTTCTGATATAGATGATTTTATGAAGCGAGCATGACGCGAAGTACTTAATAAAAAATCTCTTGAAGCACTGATATTTGCTGGTGCAATGGATGTATTTTGAGAGCGTTGAAGTCTGCTTGCAAGTATAGAAAATATACTTCGGAGTGTAAAGGCAGAAGAAAAAAAGCAGGCTTCATCTCAAATCTGACTCTTTGATATGATATGAGGAGAGTCTCAAAGCTTTGAGCTTGAGAAAGTCCTTCCTATGAGTTTTGAAAAAAAACTTACTGGAGAGAAAGAAGTTCTTTGATATATGGTTTCAGGACATCCGCTTGATGGACTCAAAAAATACGTCATGAGACGATCAAAAAACACTAAATACCTCAAAGAGTCTCTCTATGCACTACAGATGGCTTCTGAAAAAAATAAAGAAAAATTTCAAGAGGAGCTTCAAAAGAATCAAGTGAGTGTAGTAGCGGTACTTTCAGATATGCGAAAAATTATGACAAAAAATGGGAAAGTTATGGTATTTCTTAGCTGCGAAAGCTATGATGCTGATTTTGAGGCAACACTTTTTGATAAGCAGTATCAGGAGGTAAAAAATGATCTTGAAATAGGGAAGGTTCTTATTCTTGATGGTAGTTTCACTGTAAACTTTGACTACGGAAGAAAAGGTCTACGCATTCGATCTCTTCGTCTCGTAACGCTCTCTCAAGTACGTGAACAGGCAAAGTCTCACGACCTTTTCTGAACTGATAAAAGGGTACTTAGGCAAGCTGAAATAGTTACTCAAAGCCTCAAGCAAGATACTAAAGATATTTCTCCTAAGATGAGCGAGAATAATCATGATATACAATCATCATGAGATAATTCTGATATTATATCAGAAGATTTTGAAGAGATACTGGAAGAAAAGATACAGGAGAATAAGCTAGAAAAATCAGAAAAAAATCCTAAGTCACTTTCTATAGAAATAGACTCTAGTGATGCTGATTTCTCAGAAAAATATATCGTAGATATTCCAAGCTGAACGAAGCTTGAACAAATCCACGCTCTCAAGGCATTTCTTGAGACTCAAAAAAGCTGAGATATTAAGATATATATCCTCCTTCAAGGACAAGAAGTTGATACAAAGTGTTCACTTGCAAAACTTCATGAGCTCCAAGAGTGGGAAAAAGAGAATTTATAAAATAACATAAAAGACAGAAATTAATTTCTGTCTTTTATGTTATAGGGGTATTATCCGTTTTTATTTCTTTTTCTTTCACCTTCAGTAAGGTATTTCTTTCTGAGACGAACACTAAGGGGAGTGACTTCTACGTATTCATCAGGTGATATGTAGTCAATAGCCTCCTCAAGACTCATAAGCTTTGGTGGTACCAGTCTGAGGGCTTCATCTGTTCCTGAAGCACGTACGTTGGTAAGTTTCTTATTTTTTGTAGCGTTCACACTGAGGTCTTGATCTTTTGAAGATTCTCAGATAATCATACCTTCATAAAGTTCTGTTTGTGGCTTGATAAATATCATTCCTCTGTCTTGAAGATTAAATATTGAATACGCCATCGCAGTTCCATTTTCCATAGAAATCATCGATCCTCTGTTTCTTTTTTCTATATGTCCTTTATGTGGTGCGTAACACTCAAATCCACTTGAGAGAAGTCCTTCTCCTCGAGTGAGGGTTGTAAACTCTGACTTAAATCAAAGAAGTCCACGAGTTGGAACAAGGAACTCAAGATTTGTGATTCCATTTTCATCAAACATATTTTGCATCTCTCCTCGTCTTTTTCAAAGTTCAGCGATAACTGACCCAGAAGTTTCTGTTGGAACTGAGATAGTTACTCGTTCTATAGGCTCCATTTTTTGACCATTTTCCTCTTGCATAATTACGACTGGTGCCCCAACTTGAAGCTCAAATCCTTCCCGCCTCATAGTTTCAATCAGTACTGAGAGATGGAGTTCTCCACGTCCTGAAACGATAAAGTTATCTCCTCATTCAAAGTCTATCTTGAGACCTACATTCGTTTCTAGTTCCTTTTCAAGTCTGTCACGTATTTGTCTCGAAGTTACCATTTTTCCTTCACGACCAGCAAATGGTGAGTTATTTACCAGAAACTCCATACGAAGTGTCGGTTCATCTATGGTGATTGCTGGCATTGGTTCAACATTTTCAGAACCACCAATAGTTTCTCCAACAAATATATCAGCAATACCAGCGATTGTTACGATATCTCCAGCGTATGCTTCGGCACTTTTTACTTTTTCAAGTCCTTCATTTGTAAGGATTTCTGTGATTTTTCCTTTACGTTTTTCTCCAGAGTTTGCAACTATCCATACTTCTTGTCCTTGTTTTACGGTTCCTTCATAGATACGACCTATTCCAAGACGTCCAAGAAAGTTATCATACCCAAGGTTTGCAATTTGCATTTTAAACGATGCACTTGCGTCATTTTTTGCTTCAGGTACATGTTCCATGATATAATCAAGAAGTGGTGTCATATCCTTTTTCTCTGGATTATCATTCTTCCATGCAAGTCCGTTGAAAGCAATTGCATATACTGGATTACTGAGATTTT